>VBOT01000122.1:0-9794 GCA_005893225.1 Candidatus Eiseniibacteriota bacterium | reverse complement strand
ATCGCCGCCGATGCCGAGACAGGTCGATTGCCCGAGCCCCGCCTCGGTGAGCTGATGAACCACCTCGTAGGTGAGGGTCCCGCTGCGCGACACCACGCCGACCGGGCCGGTCTTGCAGATCGTTCCGGGAACGATGCCCACCTTGGAGACCCCGGGGCTGATGAGACCCGGACAGTTGGGGCCCACCAGCCGGGGCCGGCCCTTGCCGTCGCGTTCCCGCATCCCGGCGACGTGGTGGAAGGCGGCCAGCGCCTCGCGCACCGGAACGCCCTCGGTGATGCAGACGATCAGCCCGATGCCGGCGTCCGCGGCTTCGAGGATAGCGTCGGCGGCGAAAGGCGCGGGGACGTAGATCACCGAGGCGTTGGCGCGCGTCTCGGCCACCGCCTCGGCGACGCTGTCGAACACCGGAACTCCGTGCACCTCGGTTCCGCCCTTGCCCGGCGTCACGCCGCCCATCACGCGGGTCCCGTAGTCCAGCATCTGGCGGGTGTGGAACGCTCCGTCGCGGCCGGTGATCCCCTGGACGATCAGGCGCGTGCCGCGATCGATCAGGATGCTCACGCCGTCACCTCCTGCGCCTTGGCGATGGCGGTGCGGACGCCCTCGTCCATGCGGGTGGTGGCGGTCAGGCCGTGAGCCGCGAGGATCTTGCGCGCCGCCTCCTCGTTGGTGCCGGTGAGCCGGATGACGAGCGGCACCTGGAGCGGGGCGCGCTCGAGCGCCTGCACGATCCCGTTCGCCACGTCGTCGCAGCGCGTGATCCCGCCGAAGATGTTGAACAGCAGCGCCCGGATCCCCTGGCCCTGGGCCGCGTCGCCGGTGATGATCTGGATGGCAGTGGTCACCTTCTCCGGACTCGACGAGCCGCCCACGTCGAGGAAGTTCGCGGGCTCGCCGCCGTAGTGTTTGATGAGGTCCATGGTGGCCATCGCGAGCCCCGCCCCGTTGACCACGCAGCCGATGTCGCCGTCCAGCTTCACGTAGGAGAGGCCCCGTTCGCGCGCCATGCGCGCCCCCGGGGTCTCCTCCTCCGGATCGCGCCAGGTGGTCCACTCGCGATGCCGGAACTCCGCGTTGTCGTCCAGGATCACCTTGGCGTCGAGCGCCAGCACCCGGCCGTCGGCGGTGACGGCGAGCGGGTTGATCTCGGCCAGCGTGCAATCGGAATCATGGTACAGGCGCCACAGCTTGAGCAGCACCTCCGCCGCCTGCGCCACGAGCCGGCCGTCGCCGAGCAGCGGCTTGAGGAGCGAGCGGGCCTGGAAGGGCCGGATGCCATCGAGCGGCACCGGACGGCGCACGATCCGCTCCGGGCGGGTGCGGGCCACCTCCTCGATGTCCATGCCGCCCTCGGCCGACAGCATGACGAGCGGGAGCTTGCGCCCGCGATCCAGCACGATCGCCAGGTAGAGCTCGCGAGCGATGTCCGCGGCCTGGGTCACGAGCACGCGGCGCACCGGCAGCCCCTTGATGGTGAGGGCGAGGACCTGGCGCGCCTTGTGGAAGGCCTCGTCGGGAGTGCGGGCGAGTTGGATGCCCCCGGCCTTGCCTCGACCGCCCACCAGGACCTGGGCCTTCACCACCACCGTGCCCCCGATCGAGGCGGCGATGTCCCGCGCCTCCTCGGGCGAGGCCGCGACCTGCCCGGGCAGCACCGGCAGGCCGAAGCGCGCGAACAGCTCCTTGGCCTGGTACTCGTGAAGGTTCATTGAGGCTCCCCCGCTGCGAGCGTGGGCCGCAGCAGCCGCGAGACGGGCCGGACCGCTCCGCTCCGCTCGAGGCGGCACGTCGCGGGGCAAGAGAACTCACTACGGTAGGGTGAGATCATCCGGGAATCAAGGCGAAAGGGCCGCGGCTCTCGAGCGCTCGCGGCGGCTCAGGGTTCGAGCGCGGACTTTCCCGCCACGATGCGCTGCACCAGCGCTGAGGTGCTGAGTCCCGCGCGATGCGGGATGCGTTCCACGCGCCCGCCGAGCGATTCGACGAACTCCCGGCCCACGATCTCCTCGAGCGACCAGTCGCCGCCCTTGGCCAGCACGTGCGGGCGCACCTCCCGGATCAATCGCTCCGGCGTGTCCTCGTCGAAGAGGAGGACCAGGTCCACGGATTCCAGCGCCGAGAGCAGCTCCACGCGCTCCTCCTCCGGGACGATGGGACGCAGCGGGCCCTTGAGGCGCTGGACGGACCGATCGGTGTTGACTCCCACTACCAGCCGGTCGCCGAGAGCCCGGGCCTCCTCCAGATACTCCACGTGCCCGCGGTGCAGGAGATCGAACACCCCGTTGGTGAAGACGATCCGGTCGCTCCCCGCGCGCCACCCCTCGATCCTCGCCCGCTCCTCTTCGGTGAGGGCGAGGCGCGTCAAGGGGCGCCCCCACGACCCGATGCGAATGGGCCGCGACCCCGCGGCCGGGCGTCCCGCTCGAGCCGGCGGGCGTCTCTCCTCACGGGTGTTTGTCCTCGAGCGAATGGAGGAGGCGCTCCGGGGTGCAGGCGGCGGTGCCGACCTCGCCCACCACCACGCCCGCCGCGTGGTTCGAGAGGTGGCAGGCAGTGGGGAAATCCGCGCGCGTCGCCAGCGCCAGCGCCACCACGCTCACCACGGTGTCGCCCGCTCCAGTCACGTCGTAGACGTTTCTCGCCACCGTGGGCAGGTAAGTGTACCTGCCCCCCTGCTCGAACAAGCTCATGCCGTCGCGGCCGCGCGTCACCAGCACCGCGGCCGCGTCGAGACGGCGCTGGAGTCCCCAGCCCACTTCCGCCAGGCTCTGCTCGTCGACGATCCGCCGGCCCTGGACATAGCCCGCCTCGTGCTGGTTGGGGGTGAGGATGGTGACGCCGCGATAGGCGTCGATGTGGCTCTCCTTGGGATCCACGCACACCGGAATCCCGGCCCGGCGCGCCAGCCCGAGCGCGACCCCGAGCGAGCCCGGATGGACCACGCCCTTGCCGTAGTCGCTCACCACCAGGGCCTCGCAGCGCGGAAGCTCGGCCTCGAGCACGGCGTTCAGGCGCTCGAGCGCAGGGCCCTCGAGGTCGGCGCGCGACTCGCGGTCGGCTCTCACAACCTGCTGCGAATGGGCGAGGATGCGCGTCTTGACGGTGGTGGGTCGGGACGGATCCTCGATCAGGTGACGAGCGTCGACGCCACGCTCGCGCAGGGCCGCGCGCAACCCTTCGCCTTCGGGGTCGGCTCCGACGACCCCTAGGACTACCGCGTCGGCGCCGAGCGACTGGATGTTCGCCGCCACGTTGCCCGCGCCGCCGAGCGAGACGGTCTCCCGCTCGATCTCGACCACCGGCACGGGAGCCTCGGGCGAGATCCGATCCACCCGGCCCCACACGTAGCGGTCCAGCATGCAGTCCCCGAGCACTGCTATCTTGCGGGCCTTGAAGCGCGCCACGATCGCGCGCAAGGCGGCGAGATCGAAGGACGGGCCGGACATCGATGCGGCACGCTACACCGCGGCTTGCGAGGGGTCAAAAAAGAACCGATGCTGCCCCGATGACGGTAGAGCTTGGCGTCTTCGCCCCCGGCCGCCTCGAGATCCTGCGGCGGCTCCTGTCCGATCCCTCGCTCGCTCCGGAGTTCGAGGCGCTCCAGGGCCCCCAGGGCCTCGAGCGGGTGCTTGCCGATCCCTTCAGCGGACCCGAGCTCAGGTGGCTCGCGTTCCGGGACGGCGAGCCGGCCGGGTTCTGCTGGGCCTTCGTGATCCCGACCCGGGAGGGATCGTTCGCGATGCTCCGGCCCGGTGTGGTCGCGCGCGCCCGCCGCACGGGCATCGGCTCGCGACTGATCGAGACGGCCTCGGCAGCCGTCCGCGAGCTCGCCCCCCAGTGCCGCGAGCTGTGCCTGACCGCATGGGTTCCGAGCCCCGAGGCGGCCGGCTTCGCGGCCCGCCACGGCTACGAGCACGCCCGCTTCTATTGGCTCATGGAGCGACCGCAACACGGATCGGCACCTCAGGTCGATTGGCCGCCGGGGGTCGAGGTCGAGACCTTCGACGGCACCGAGCGCGCGCTCGGGCACTGGAGCGAGGCATACAACCGCTCCTTCGCCGAGCACTACCATGGGGCGCTCAGCACTCCCGAGTCGGTGCGGGCGCTCGCGGCCGTCCCCGGGTTCCGGCCCGACGGCGTCTTGCTCGCCCATCGGACCGGCGCGTGCGTGGGTTTCTGCCAGAACCAGCTCCTCCCCGGCCGCGGCGAGGTCGCGACCCTGGGAGTCGTCCCGGAGGCACGGGGCATCGGTCTCGGGCGGGCTCTGCTCCGCTGGGGCGTGGGCTGGCTCGAGCATCAGGCGGCGCCGCGCGTCACGCTCACGGTCGACGGGGAGAACGAGGGCGCCCTCTCGCTCTATCGCTCCGAGGGCTTCGAGACCGTCCGGAAGCGCGAGATCTGGTCGAGGCGCCTGCCGTAGCGGCGCGCACCGTGCGGCGCGCGAGTCGCACCGACGGAGCCGGCGCTCGCGTCGGCTGGTTGGCTAGCGCGCGCCGAAGTCGAAGCGCTGCCGGCACCACACCGCGACCGGACGGCCGGCCCGCAGTGCCGGAAAGAAGCGCATCCTGGCCACGCAGTCGAGCGCGGCTCCGACGAGGGCCGAGTCGGCCCCACCCCCGGCCCATCGCACGTCTGTAACGTTACCGGCCTCGTCCACCCGCACGTCCAGCTCTACCGACACGCTCCGTTCGCGGCGCGCGGCCAGGGAGGGCAGGACCAGCGGGGCCCGCTCGCGAAGGATCGGAGGCTTGAGGTCGCCATCGATCTCGAGGCTCGGTGGCGCCGGCTCGGGGAGCAGCGTCTCGGGCGGCGCCGCGGGTGGGGAGGCGAGGTCCGCCGGTTCCCGGGTGGGACGGACGCTCGCGAGCCAGACGCGCGCCGGGGGCGGCTCGACCCGGAGCCTCTCCGAGCGCGACGTGTCGGCGAAGACCTCGACCGGCAGGGGGGCCGGAGGAGGGCTCTGCTTTCGCTCACGCCCGCAACCCCAGAGGGCGCAGGCGAGAAGGAGCGAGACCGAAAGCGACAGGAAACGCTCCCCACCAGCGTCGCATCCACCGTTCATACGCGGACGCTAGGACGCGCGACCGGACCCGGCAAGACGGCTTCTCCTAGCTTGAGAGCCCCGGAGCGGTGCTATACAGTCAGAGCAAGACACGGATGTCGACCCCCTACCTCTCGAGGACGGCATGACAGCACGAGAGCGAGTGCGGGCCGCGCTCCTCGGCGAGCCGGTCGATCGACCACCGGTGTCGTTCTGGGGACACATCTACGAGCGCGAGTCCACGGCCGAGGACCTGGTCGGCGCGACGCTCGAGCTCCAGAGCCGTCACCGCTGGGACTGGGTGAAGCTCAACCCCCGGAAGCACTATCACGCCGAGCCCTGGGGCGTGCGCTACCGCTACACCGGGGTCGCCGCCCAGAAGCCCACGCTCGAGGCCTGGCCTGTCCACCGCGCCGAGGACTGGGAGCGAATCACTCAAGAGCCCCATGACCGGGGCGGCCTCGGCGAGCAGATCCAGGCGGTTCGCCTCCTGCGCGAGCGCCTGGACCGCGACGTCCCGATCATCCAGACGGTGTTCACGCCGCTCGCGATCCTGGGCGAGATGGTGCGCGAGCCCGACGACCTCAAGGCGCACATGGAGTCGCGGCCGGAGCTGGTCCGGGGCGCTCTCGAGGCGGTGAGCCGCACGTTCGAGCCCTACGTGCGCGAGGTGCTCGGGGCGGGCGCCGACGGCATTTACCTCGCCACGGTGGACTGGGCGTCACGCGATCGCCTGACGCCAGAGGAATACCGCGCCTGGGCGCGCCCCTACGACCTCCGGCTGCTCGCCGCCGCCGAGGGGGCGTGGTTCAACGTGCTCCACGTGTGCAAGCGCCGCAATCTCCTGCTCGAGCTCGCGGACTACCCCGTGGGCGCGTTCTCGTGGGCCGCGACCGATCCGACCAACCCCTCGTTGAAAGAGGCTCTGGCTCGCATCAAAGGTGCGGTCATGGGCGGGATCTCGCAGGAAGGCGCACTCCAGAAGCCCGGCGCGGCGGAAGCGGTCGAGGAGTTCCGACGCGGGCTCGAGCAGACCGGCGGGCGGAGATGGCTCGTGGCCCCGGGGTGCTCGATCCCGCCCGGGACGCCGGCGGGCAATCTCGAGGCGGTCCGTGCCGCCGTCCATTCCAGCGTCCGGATCGGGGAGCCGTCCTAGGCGGTCAGGGCGCGAGGAGGTGTCCATGAGAATCGCAGCGTTCGCTCTGGTGATCCTGATGACCATGCCGGCAGGCGCAGGAGCGCAGGTGGGCCCCAAGACGCAGCGCCGGCCGCCCAGCGACCAGCCCGTCGAGGGGAGGCCCTCGGACGTGCGCGGGTCGCCCCCGATCAGCGGACAGGTCTATCTCGGCGAACGCGCTCCCGATTTCGAGCTGGACGGGCCCGACGGCCACTCGGTCAAGCTCTCGCGACTGCGCGGTGACTGGGTCGTGCTCGCCTTCGCCGACCGTGCGAAGGGCCTCACCGCCCTCCGCGACCTCGAGACGAAGCTGCGCCTCGAGGGCGCCCGCTATGTAGGTGTCTATCACGAAAAAGCGCATACCCTGAAGTCGGTCGCCGAGCGGGACACGATACCGTTCCAGATGCTCGCCGATGCCACCGGTCAGGTGTCCGCGGCCTATGGCCTCTACGACTTCACCCGGTCCGAGACGCGGCCCGGGTTCGTGGTGCTCGACCGCCAGGGGTACGTGCGCTTCGCGGTGCTTGGCCAGGTGCTGCCCGCCGACGATATCCTTCATCTCGTCGAGTTCGTCGTCGCCGTGCCCGGAGGCGCGGCGGAACCGTGAGGCTAATGCTCCGGTAGCTCCCCGGTTCCCCCGCCCGCCACTCGTCGATCACTTGACGGATTCAGGAGCCGCCTTCTAGCGTCCCTTCCATCGCCCCCGCTTCACACCTTCCGGCAGCGCCCCCGCGAGGGCGTTCCATGCTCAGCCGCGTGCGCACTGCAGCGCTGTGGGGGCTCGAAGCGTTTCCCGTCGAGTGCGAGATCGACGTCGGGCCCGGGCTCCCGGGGTTCATCCTCGTGGGCCTCCCCGACGCCTCCGCCCGCGAAGCCCGCGAGCGCGTGTGGCCGGCGCTGCGAAACGCCGGATTCCAGGTTCCCGACCGGAGAGTCACCGTCAACCTGGCTCCCGCCGAGCGCCGCAAGGAAGGATCCTCGATGGACCTCGCCGTCGCCCTCGGCGTCCTGTGCGCGACCAGCCAGGCGCCCGCGGCGCGGCTCGACCACGCGGCGGCGGTCGGCGAGGTCGCGCTCGACGGCGGACTCCGTCCGGTTCGCGGGACCCTGAGCCTCGCCGAGGCAGCCTGGCGCACCGGCGCCCAAACGCTCCTCTGCGCCGCGCCGGCGGCCCCCGAGGCGGCGCTCGTGGAGGGGCTCGCCGTCCACGCCGTCGCGAGCCTGGAAGAGGCGGTCCACTGGCTGCGCGGGGCCGACCTCCCGCGCCAGAGCCCCGCCTCTCCCGACGACGAGGGCGGCTCGACCTTCGACCTGGCGGACGTGCGCGGCCAGGCGGTCGCGCGCCGCGCGCTCGAGATCGCCGCTGCCGGCGGGCATCACGCGCTCCTCGTCGGGCCCCCGGGTGCCGGCAAGTCGATGCTCGCCCAGCGCATGCCGGGCATCTTGCCGCCGCTCCGGCCCGAGGAGGCGCTGGTCGTCACTCGCCTCCACTCGGCGGCGGGGCTCCGGCTTCCCGGCCGCGGGCTCATGCGTGCGCGGCCGTTCCGCGCTCCCCACCATTCTCTCTCCCGCCCGGCGCTGATCGGCGGCGGAAGCCCGCCCCGGCCCGGCGAGATCTCGCTCGCGCATCACGGCGTGCTGTTCCTGGACGAGCTCTCGGAATTCGCGCGCAGCTCGCTCGACGCGCTCCGCGCGCCGCTCGAGACCGGAAGCGTGTGGATCGCCCGCGTCTCGGGAGTGGCGTGCTTCCCGGCGAGCGCCCTCCTCATCGGGGCGATGAATCCCTGCCGCTGCGGATGGCTCGGGCATCCCAAGCGCGGGTGCAAGTGCACCCCGACCGAGCTCCAGCACTACGCGGCGCGCGTGAGCGGGCCGGTGCTGGACCGACTCGACCTCCAGGTCGAGGTGCCGGCGCTGACTTCCGGTGAGCTGTTGGCCTCGGAGCCGGGCGAGCCCAGCGCGCGGGTGCGCGAGCGCGTCGTCGCGGCGCGCTCGGTTCAGAGTGCACGCGGCACGTTGAACGCCCTGCTAACGAATCGCGAGCTGCGCGAGTTGTCGCGCTCGATACAGCCGGCCGGCGGCTGGTCATCGATGCCATGGACCGTGGCGGCATGTCGGCTCGCGCGGTCCATCGGGCGTTGCGTGTCGCGCGCACGATCGCAGATCTGGCGGCCGAAGAACGAGTGAGCGCCGTGCGACTCGCCGAGGCGCTGCAGTATCGCGCGTACGAGGCAAGGAGGTTCGTCGCAAGATGAGCGAATGCGCGCCCACGCATAACGCTTGAGTTCAGGTGCGAAGGCGCACACGTGATCTTTGCTGCCGCGAGGAGCGCTGCGCGCCTTCGTCAGCTGCAACGATTCGTTAGGCAGCGCGCGGGTGGGCCGACTCTCGGTCTGCCCGACGGCATCAGCATCTTCAACGATCGGTCACCGCTCGAGTTACAGACGTCTTGTGAGCACGACATGGGTTGCGGCGGCAGTCGGCACATGGGTGGTGCACTCATAGCCCAAGGCCATGAGATCGAGGCCGTAGAAGAGATGCTCGCCAGACCCGAGCAACCTGGGCGCGATCGCCACGTGCAGCTCGTCGATGAGCCTCGCTTCGAGGCACTGGCGGATCGTCGCCACGCCGCCGCCGATCTGCACATCCTTTCCGTCAGCTGCCGCCGTCGCTCGTTCCAGCGCCTCGCGGACACCGCCCGTGACAAAGTGGAACACCGTGCCGCCTTCCATCTGGATCGGCGGACAGCTGTAATGCGTCAACACAAATACGGGGCCGTGGTACGGCGGGTTCATTCCCCACCAGCCGCGCCACGCGTCATCGGGCCAGGGGCCACGAATCGGGCCGAACATGTTGCGTCCCATGATCCACGCACCGATGCCCTCCCCAAAACGCGCCGCGATATCGTCATCGACGCCGGTGGTGCCGCCAGTCTTACCATTGATCCGCTGGAACGCGCGGGTCGGGATAAACCATTCGTGCAGAGCTTCACCACCGACGCCGAGGGGATCCTCGCGAGTCTGGTGCGGGCCAGCGCCGTAGCCGTCGAGCGAAATCGTAAAGTTGTGCACGCGTACACGAGCCATTGCTTGCTCCCAGGCAAGGGTGGTGATCCGAGAACTGCGACTTCTGCGCTCACGGCGAACGATTGGGCAGGAGAATCGAGCGCCGAAGGCGACTGTCAGCTTCAACGGCCTGTTAGGCGTCACCGCGCATGGCGCCGGAGTACAACATTGGTGGACTTCTCCGATCCCACGAACTGGACGCATTCGTATCCCAAGGCTTCGCAGTCAACCCTCCGCTTGGATTGAGGGCTAACGACATGCGCCTAAGCCGTTGCCGGCGAGCTTGCTCGGCTCGTCGTTCAAACTGGCGATGTATCCGTCCAGCGACGGACATGTAGAGCACTGCGCGACGCACCTTGACCTCCTCTAATTGCCGCCGAAAACGCTCCTGGGAGTCTCGCCCCTTAGAAACTGCTCGATGATCGGAAGCAGCAGATTCACCTGGGTGATGATGGCAGTATGCGGGGTCGCCGGCAGAATCGCGAGTCGCGACGCTGGCAGCGGCTTG
>VBOT01000190.1:5596-6170 GCA_005893225.1 Candidatus Eiseniibacteriota bacterium | reverse complement strand
AGGCAACCTCAAGGTTCGCATCAACAAGGCTGCCGATGATCACCTGATCACCAAGGACATGGCAAAGTGGGCGCATCAAATACGGCTGGATGCTAACGATCAGCGCCACTCTGACGAGGACGCCGCGCTCCCGACCGCAGAAGAGGCGCAGCGTTCCCTCACCTTCGCGTTGGCCCTTGCTGAGTTTCTCTTCGTACTTCCCGCACGTGTCACGCGAGGAATCGAAGAGACGAAGAAGTAGCAGCTCCAGCGTGAGGAATGTGAGTCACGGCGGGGGGTTCGTTCATCATCGGCGTGCGACGGACGTGTCTTTTGAAATGTCTCCCCGACACCGTAGACCCGCGAGGGCCGAAGGGGGCGGCGCGATGAAGCTCACGAACCCCGTGCTCTGGATTTTCGCCGCCGCCATCTTTAACGCGTTCGCCGCTTACTTCACGCTCCGTGAGCAGGACCGACAGACGAACGAACTTCGAGGCTGGATGACAGGCGCAGACAGCTATGCGTACTTCGAGCCGCTGCGCCGTGATGGCCGTCTCGCGTACTACATCCGACACACCGGGAGCTACCCTGCCTA
>VBOT01000190.1:0-5584 GCA_005893225.1 Candidatus Eiseniibacteriota bacterium | reverse complement strand
CTACGACGTGGTGGTCCGAGTCCATGGCGAGAATGACCGCCTGATCGAGGGGCCGATTCCCGTCGGTATGATCACAGGCGGCAGTGGCCTTGACTGGCTCGCTGTCGCGACGAGTCTACGATTCCCTGACCCTCCACCACCCGGCGCCACGGCAAAGCGATTCCGCGTCGAGATTCAGGCTCGTAACGGCGTCGCGGTTCAACGACTGCGCGTGTGGCCCGATCAAGGCCGCTGGCGCACCGAGTCCAGAGACGTGCAGCTACCCTCTGCGCGGCCACTCCCGCCGTTTCGAGAAGCACAGGAGCAATGACGTCATAGCGCGAGCGGCGCACCAGCCTCCAGGCAAGGAACGGTCATTCTCGAAGAACAGGGTTCCGTGATGAACGCGCTACTCGTTCTCGCGCTCGTGGCTCTCGTTGTCGTGGCGGTGACTGCCATGCTGCGCGAGCCGTTCCCATGGTGGTGGCTGCCGTGGGGACGCCTACATTGGGGGATTTGGGCACTCCTCGCTGTACTGTTTCTTCTTCTGATGATCCTGTACTGACGGTCCCGAGTGCGCCGGCCACCGCCAAATCGCTTTGGCCGAACCTGTCAAGCCCCAATCACTTTCACGTGTGGAATGGTAATCGACCTGAACGGCGAGATTGTGCACGCCACGGTCAAAACTACTTCCGCCGTCCATGGAAGGGTCTTCAGAATCGCATGGGAAGATCCTCGCGCACGACAGCAGGAAGCCGGCACAAGCCGGGACAAGCGGTGAATACACGAGCGAGACGGAGGACGAGTCCATGATGAACCTGAAGATCGGCAGGCGTATCGAGATCGAGTACGAGCGCGGCATGGTGTTCTTCGTTCGGCTACCGCTGATCGGCGGAATCTGCTGGACGCGGATGTTCGGGTGGGAGCGCGAGACGCGGACGAGTTAGAACGGCCTGCGCGTCCCTACTCCAAGAGCGCACATGGTGGGTTCGGCGACGAACCATTTAGGCTTGGCTGTCATTCTGGAGATGCGAAGATACATTCGTGGCAGACGCGTCAGACACCATCGAAGCCGGGTTGCGTCGTATTCGAGCACGGCGACGACGCAGTTGGTATTTCGCGATTGCCGTGCCTTTTGTCGTAGCGTCTCTCATCTTCGTATCTGCGCTTTACAGGACATTCTCCATCGCGTCCTTCGCGATTCCGACCTTCATTGTGTTGGTGTTTATCGACTACATACAGCTACGCTGGAGTCGGTGTCCACGCTGCACCAAATACTTCTTCGGCAGTTACAGCCCGTCCGATCCGCTGGACATGAGACAGCATGAGGACAAGTGCCAGAACTGTGGTCTGGCCCTGTACGAAGCTAGTCACGACTCGTTCACTTAGATCGTTTAGGTTTCAGCCCGCAGCGTGAAAGGCCAGTACCAGCGACGGGAGATTGATCGCCGAGAACGGTCAATCGGGACGAGGAGTTACGAGGAGAAGTGCGAGAAATGGCGCGCCCGGAGGGAATCGAACCCCCGACCCTCAGCTTCGAAGGCTGATGCTCTATCCAACTGAGCTACGGGCGCACACGGACTTACGCGACGCTGGGCGCCGATTTTAGCACTTTGCGCTGAGCCGTGTGCTGAACGGGCGCCGCCGACGGCGCCGGCGTGATGCCATCGAGCCGATCGACCGTCGCGCGCAGGTGCGCCGGCGACAGGTGCGCGTAGCGCATCGTCATCTTGATGTCGGCGTGGCCGAGCAGCTCCTGCACGTCCTTGAGGCTGGCGCCGCGCATGATCATGTGGCTGGCCGCGGTGTGACGGAGGTCGTGGAACCGGAAGTCCTGCAGTCCCGCCTTCGTGACCACGCTCTCGAACGCGGTGCGGACCTGCCCCCACGGCCGCGTACTCGCGGATCCGCTCGACGCCGGCGCGCACCTGGTCGAGGCGCTTGCCGAGCTCGGTCTGCGCCTCCTCCTCGGTCCAGGCGCCGTCGAACTTTCGCTCCTGCTTGCCGTGGACCTGCAGCGTGTAGCCCCACGACGTGCGTTTCACGCCGCGCGGGCCGCTGCGCCAGGTACGTTTGATAATTTCAGCCATCAGCGTCCTCCTTTCGGGATGAGCGGCCAGAACTGAGCGATGACCATGAGTGCCGTCAGGACGACGAGGATCCAGGTAGCCCGGGACAGATGTCGTGTCGCACCGACAAGCGCCTCGGTCGCGGTGACGAGGTTATCGGCGGCGCGCTGCTGTGCGGCCTTCTGATCCCGGTACGCCTGGATAGTCGCCGCCGGGTCCGGGTTGAGAGACTGGATCGCCAGCCAGATTCGCTTGAGCTCGGCGACGACGGGATCGTCGGCCATCACGCGCCCCCCTTCTCGGCCTTCGGCACCACCGGCAACGCCCCTAGCGCGATCAGCGCCAGCAGCGGCGAGAATAGAAAGAGAGCACCGAAGAACCAGCCCGGGCCAGAGCGGCCTTTTCTTTCGGCGACGTATCCCGCCAGGCCTGAGCCGCTCAGCCATCCGATGATGAGGACGACGATCGCGAAGTCCATCACGCGCCCTCCTTCGCCGTCCGACACGCGGGGCACGTCGTCGGCTGTGAAAACTCACTGCCGAGCTCGCCTTCGAAGACCCATCGAGCGAAGTCTCGCCATTCATCGAGCGTCGCCACGCGCCCGTAATAGCACTCGTCGTGCATCCACGTGTCGCAGGTGTCACATGATCGGATCCCCTCGAGCCACTTCCCGACAACGATGCTGAGGCCGCACGCCGGGCAGATGTAACGCTTCGGGGCGGAGGGCGCGGCTGGAATTCCGACACTCGGCCGGATCGGCGTCACCGTGGCGGCCATCACGCAGCTTCGATTCGATCCGCCAGCCATTGACACTGTTCGATGTCGCCTCGTGAGAGGGCCACCGCGGCGTCCATCACGCCACCGCCTTCGCGCATGACGCCCTCGCCCGCGTGGCGAGCCCATCGAGGTCCTGGGCGATCATTTCGAGCGCCGCCATCACGAGGTCGAGCTCGTATTGACCCTTCTCCGCTTGATCCCACCAGATGATCTGCCGTTGCGTCTCGCTGAGGACGCGGATGGCGCGGCCGGAACGGTCCTCGACGTCGACGAGCAATTGCTCGAGCGGAGAAGGCTCGCGAGGGCATGTGTTCGCGCTGCCGTCTGCCCTTCCCTGAGCATGCGAAGTCTGGCGCGCACAATCGGTGGGGGCGTCCCTACCTATCTCCCGTAGAGCGGCAGCGCGCTCACCCGGAGGGCCTACTCGGCACCGGCCGGGATCTCCATGCCGCACGGCACGTGATAGGCGTACCGCTCGCTCAGCATCTCCCTGTCGTCGGTGATTACACTGGGTCTCTTCGCGCGGTGGCCGTGCTACGCTGGTCTTCTCCATCGTCTCCTCGTTGTGGGGCCGGGCCCGGGCGTGTTCCAGCACGCGCCGGGCCGTTGTGTGTGCGCTCTTTTACTCCGACGGCTTGTTGCCGACGGTTACGGCGATTCTGTCAGCAGGTATGCCGACCTCCTCAGCAACACCGATGGGCAGCCCGGCTCGAGTGAGCGCCTTGAAGAGCACTTCGGCGCCCGGCGGTGGTGCTTGCTTGCTCCGGATCACGATCCCGAAGCCGACAGGGTTAGTCCCCGAGTAGACGCCCTGAGATACGTCGCCCACAGTCCAGCCGGCCGCACGCAATACGTCCGCGACCTGCTTCGCGAACGCGAGCCCTTCGCCATCGCCAAGGACACACCGAACTAGCACGCTGCCCTTCGGCGCAGGAGCGAGTTCCCGCAGGATGGTCGCGCGTTGCGTGTCCGTGACGTGCCGGAGTGCGAGGCGCCGTCGCAGCTGACCGGCTTCCGCCTCGGCCCGGGCAGCAGCCTCCTGCGATATTCGCGCCTGGTCGCGCAGAGAGGCGGTCTCGGTGGCTCGTCGGCGCTCGAGCTCACGACCTGTGACCCAAACAGCGAAGAGTGAAATCGCTGCGGGCACCGCGAGAACCCATCCGGCCGCCTTGAACAGATCATTGAGCCAGGCGATCCACTCAGTCGAGATACGGGACAGCCAAGTCATCCGGCCTCAGTTCCACCAGCCCTGCCGCACGAGACGCGCGCGGATCCGCCCGACGTTCGCCAGTTCCTCGGCCGCGACGACCGCGGCGACGGGGGATCTCGACGGCGGATTACGAGTCGCGCAGCGCGAGCCGGAGCGGCGGCAGCGCGATGCGGAGGAGGGCCTCGAGGGCAGCGGGGGTCACAGCAACGACCTGATCAACACCAGCGCGGCCAGCACGATCGCGACGCCGACCACGACCCACACCACGATCACCGAGCCTGCTCTTTCATCGGTGCGCCCGCCGGTCGGGGTCATGTGGTGTCGGCGCGGCCTGTCGGCGAGGACGCGAACCGCGTACTCGGAGACGGATTCGCGGTCGACGCCATCGCGGTCGACGATGATAAGCAACGCCACTCCGTACGGCCCAACGCCGCCGCGGGCCCGACCGATTCCGGCGATGGCCGCATGGAAGTCGTACCCCTTCGCGATCCGCGAGACGACCTGGCCGGCGAAGTCGCGCGGGAGGTAGCCGATCTGCTCGCCGCTCTCGCGCAGCACGCGGATCGCGTTGATGTCGTGCGGGTTGTCGGGCTCATGCTCAAGGACCAGGAGCTCGCCGACGTCGCACTTCTGGATGATCGCCTGGCGATCGGAGCCGTCGGCATTGTGGTAGCTCTCGCCGGCGAGCTGGCCGAAGAAGTGATCCATGGGCCCGTGCCCTTCCTTGTGCTGAACGTTGTGCTGACGTCGGCCCCAAGCCGCGTCGTCTGCTGTCGGCGCGTGTCGGGCCGGGGCGCGATTGTCGCGCGGAAGATCGCGCAAAGAAAGAGGGCCGCGCCGAAGTGCTTGATTCGACGCGGCCCCGGGCACTGCTTCGAAGGCTGATGCTCTATCCAACTGAGCTACGGGCGCGGGCTCCTACGATATCAGGAGATGATCCACGCGGCGCGGATCGGCGACTCGGCGGGATCCTCGGACGCCGCCTGGGCGGACTGGATGCTGCGCGCGTGAACGGCCCGGCGCAGCGTCTCGAGCGCGGTCGGGGGATGGCCCTCGCAGGCGCTGTCGGCGGGCTCGGCGGCCGTGGGATCGGCGTCGTGGGCCGTCGGGCGCAGACAGCGATGGCAGCTCATCACCGAGGCCATCACCGCAACCGGCGCGCCAACCTCCCAGGCCGCAGAGGCGCGAACTTAACAGGCGTCGCCCGCCGCCAGGGAAAGAAAGTTCTGCGAAAGTCTTGCCTTTCGACCCCGGTGTATAGTGGCCTCGGTCGCGCCCGCGCGGCCGAACCGACACTCCCCGGGAGACCCACCATGAGCGCTGTCAAAGACCTCGTCGGACCGGCGGTCGACCGTCTCGCCGGCGACCTCGAGAAGCTGTCGCGCCAGATCCACGACAATCCCGAGCTCGGGTACCAGGAGATCAAGGCCGCGGCGTGGCTCACCGAGTTCCTCGACAAGCAGGGCTTCAAGGTGGAGCGCGGCGTCGCCGGCGTCGAGACGGCGTTTCGCGGCACCCTCGAGACCGGCGAGGGACCGACGATCGCGAT
>VBOT01000121.1 GCA_005893225.1 Candidatus Eiseniibacteriota bacterium | reverse complement strand
GCGTGAATCTCAACTGGCACGGACTCAGAGCGGTCGTGCTCCAGAGCGACGATTGGGGGCTGTGCGCGTGGTCCCCGGACGAGCAAGCCTTCCGCGTCCTCGCCGACACCCCGGCGTTCCGCAGCGCCCCGGGCGCCCGCTACGGGCGCTCCACGCTCGAGAGCGCCGATGACGTTCGCCAGCTCCGGCAGCTCCTGGTCGAGTTTCGCGGCGGCGACTCCTTCCCGCCGGTGTGGCAGGCCAACACCATCGTGTCCTCGCCCGATTACGAGCGGCTCACCCCTCCGCTCTTCCAGGTGGATCCGCTCCCGCTCGTCGACGCTCCTTGCACGCCGTCCCGGTGGCGGCGCCCGGGCCTCTGGGAGGAGGTCGACGAGGCCCGCGAGGCCGGAGTGTGGTGGCCCGAGCTCCACGGGCTCCATCACCTTCCCGAGACTGCCTGGCTCGACGCGCTGAGGCGCGGCATCGCGGACGCGCGCCGCGCGCACGAGCAGCAGAGCCCGATCTGCCAGGCCGTCGAGGCGAGCGGCGAGTACGACCCCCGCGAGCCCTGGGAAGTGCGCGCGCGGAACCTCGAGCTCGCCCTGGAGAAGTTTCGCGCCCTGTTCGGCCGGCAGGCGAGCTCGTTCTGCCCGCCCGACTACCGCTGGGATGACCGCCTCGAGGTCCATGCCGAGAGCCTCGGCCTCAGCACCGTCCAGGGGAAGGGCGAGCAAGTAGGCCCGCGCCTGCCGAAGCTCCGGCGCCTGCTGCGCCGCTACCGCTGGCCGGACCCCGCCGCGACGCGCTTCTACCTGCCGGTTCGCATCGCCTTCGAGCCCGGCTCCGTCCATCGCCTGCCGACCGTGCAGATGATCGAGGCGGTCCACCGGGCGGCGCGCGCGGCATGGGGCCGCGGGCAGCCCGCCGTGATCAGCACGCACCGCGTGAACTACGCGCGCCTCGACCCCGAGCGGGCGAAGGAGGGGCGCACGGCGCTCGCGGACCTTCTGAAGCGGCTGGCCGAGGACGGGGCGCGATTCCTCGCCGATCAGGAGGTCCGAGCCCTTCAGGAGCGCAGCTGGTCGCTCCGCGAGGTCGGGAGTCGGGGGGTGCTGGTGCGTTACTTCGGGGCCCCGCGGGAGCCGGTCCGCTTCCCGGCGCGACCCGGGGCGACCGGCCTCGTGGCGCGGGAGGGGCACGGCCTCGAGAACGTCGAGGGGAAGGTCGAGGGTGAGGAGGCGGTCGTGCGCGCCGATGTCGGAGAGTACCTGCTCGAGTGGACGAGCCCGTGAGAGCTTTGCCGGTCCGGCTCGCATGCGAGGCGGCGACCCACCGCCGTCCGGCGCCGTGAAGCCGGCGTCCCGGCCGCTTCCAGCCCCCGTCCCCGTGGTTCGCCTGCTCCCCGAGCTCGCGGACTACGCCGCCGGGTGGTACGGCGACTCTCCCTTCCTCCTGCGCCGGCAGGAAGGCGACTGGCGAGGGTACTCGTTCGCCGAGGCCGCCCGCGCGGCGCACGCCTTCGCCGGCTTCCTTTCCGACCGCGGCATCGAGCCCGGCGATCGCGTCGGCCTCCTGTCCGAGAACCGGCCCGAATGGGGGATCGCCTACCTGGCGATCCTGGATGCCGGGGCGGTGGTGGTCCCGCTGGATCCCCAGCTCACGGCGCCGGAGGTCGGCGAGATCCTGGCCACCGCGGGGGCGAGGCGCTGCGTGGCGGGCAGGCGCCAGGTCGAGGTCCTGGAGGAGGTGCGGCGGACCCGCCTTTCCGAGCTCGACCGGATCGGGCTCGAGTCGCTGGTCGAGCTTCCCACGCGGAACGAAGCCCGCCGGGCCGAGGCTCCGTGGCGCGCTGCGCCAGCGAACCCGGCAGACCTGGCCGTGCTGCTCTTCACGTCGGGCACCACCGGCCAGGCGAAGGGAGTGATGCTTTCGCACTCGAACCTCCTCCACAACGTCGAGTCCGTCGTCACCGCACTCCACATCGGGCGCGGCGACCGGTTCCTCTCGGTGCTACCGCTCCACCACACCTTCGAGGCCACGGCGGGCTTCCTCTGCCCGCTCCGGGCGGGAGCCTCGGTCGCCTACGCGCGGAGCCTCAAGTCGAGCGAGCTGCGCGAGGATCTTAAGAGCTCGGGCGCCACGATTGTGCTCGGAGTCCCGCTCCTCTACGAGAAGCTCCTCGGCGGGATCGCCCGCGGGATCGAAGAGGCTCCCCGGCCGCAGCGTGCGCTCGCGACCGGGTCGCGCTCGCTGGCGGGCTGGATCCGGCGGGCCACGGGAGCGCGCCCGGGGCGATGGTTGCTCGGGTGGCTGCGCGCGCGCGCCGGCCTCGGGCGCCTGCGCGCCGTGGTCTCGGGCGCCGCCCCGCTTCCTCCCGAAGTTTTCTGGGGGTTCGTTGACCTCGGTCTTCCGCTCCTCGAAGGCTACGGTCTCACCGAGTGCTCACCGGTCGTGGCGGTCAACCGACCCGAGCATCCCCTGCAAGGGACCGTGGGCTGGCCGATCCCGGGGGTCGAGGTTCGCATCGACGAGCCCCAGAGTGACGGGAGCGGCGAGATCGTCGTGCGAGGACCCAATGTGATGCTCGGCTACTTCGGCAACCCCGCGGCCACGGCCGAGGCGCTTCGCGACGGCTGGTTCCACACCGGCGACCTCGGACACATGGCCGGCGACGGGAGCGTCCGCATCACCGGCAGGCTCAAGAACATGATCGCCACCTCGGCGGGGAAGAAGATCTATCCGGAGGAGGTGGAGCTCGCGCTCTCCGGCTCGCCCCACGTGCTGGAGGTGGTCGTGGTGGCGGGGCGCGACCCGCGCGGCGAGCGCGAGGAAGTGCACGCGCACATCTTCCCCAACCGAGAGACCCTGGAGGCCCTGGCGAAGCAGAGCGGAAGGCCGTGCGACGATGCGTTCGTGGAGGAAGCGCTGCGCCAGGAAGTCGAGCTGCGCTGCCGCGACCTCGCGCCCTTCAAGCGGGTGAAACGGGTGATCGTCCGCCGTGAGGAGTTCTCGCGAACCCCGACCGGCAAGATCAAGCGCCAGGGGATCGGGACCGAGGAGGAGGGGGCGCGGGCGGTGGCGTCCCGAGCGTCGGCGACCCCTTAGTGCTTTGTCAGCGTAATTGAGGGATGGCCCGGCGCAAGGGCCTCCGAGAGACCCGCGGCCTGTGCTTACCCGCCGAGCTTGTTCTCGGTGCGGTAGATGACCCCACCCTCGTCGTCGATCGTGAAGATGTGGCGCTGGACCATGGGCCCCCGCGGCACCATCCCGCCGCTCCAGTGCTCTTCCTTGACCTGGCCCCTCCAGCCCCAGGTGAGGTCGAACTCGGAGTCCTGGTCGACCCGGAACGGGATGACCGCCGAGGAGCCGCTCTCGATCGCGTCCCTGACGAAGGTCTGGGACCCCACCTTGAGCTTCAGGTGCTCGATCGTGTCCCTGGCGCGGTTCTCGACCACGGCCTCGTGCGAGGCGCGATGGTGGAGGAACTCGGAGAGGTTGGGGTAGTTTTTCCAGGCCTGCCAGGCCGCGAAGGCGATGATTGCCATGAAGATGAGCTTCTTCATCGGGTTCCCTCCGTCGTGGAACCGGCCTCCTGCCAGGTCGGCGCGCCCACTCTAGAGCAACTCCGGGCGGAGGGAAACCTGGCTTTGAGACCCCCGCCCGAGGCATGCGGCGAGGCCCGCTACTCCGTCAGCGCGCCCTCGCCGCGCAGCCCCTTGGCCTCCTCCGAGAGCCGGGGCGGCGTCCCGGTCTCCGGCAGGCCGCGGAAGGCCAGGTAGAAATACACCGAGGCGGTGGCATAGAGCACCGCCGTGATGTAGAAGGGCGTCGCGTAGCCGAAGTGCTGGATGATGGACCCGGCCAGGGTGGCGCTCACCGCCCAGCCGGTGTTCCAGACCATGTTGTTGAGACTGCTCGAGCGGGCGCGGAGCGCGGGGTTCAGGGCCTCCATCACGAACGCCTGGAGCAGCGGGGTCGAGGCCTGCATCAGGGTGGCCCGGATCCAGAACGCGCCGACCGCGATCGCCAGATGGCTCTCGGCGCCGAGGGTCACGAGGAACGGCAGCGAGAGGAGCTGCGACGAGACCGCGGTGCGCAGCTTCCCGAACCTCCGGGCCAGCGCCGGGCCGAGCAGCGCGGCGGCGGCCGTCATCACCTGGGCGAGCGAGAAGAAGAGCCCGATCTGGCCGCTCGAGCAGCCGAAGCGGGTATGGAAGTAGAGGTTCATGAACGGGATCACGAGGCCGGCGCCGGCGCCGATCAGGAACGCGTTGGTCGCGATCGGCGCCAGCACACGAATGGCCTGGGGCGTGGCGGGAGCACTTGCCTTGTCGATCGGGGGCTCGATGAGGCCCCGCAGGCTGAGCAGGGGGAGCACCGCCGAGAGCGCCAGCACCGCCCCCAGCACCAGGGTGGCCCGATAGGCGTGCAGGAGGTCAGGGCGCAGCGCGCCGGGGAGCCGCTCCAGGAGGCTCGGGGTCAAGCCTCCGATGACGCTCCCCACCACGCCGGCGGCGAGCGCCGTGGCGAAGAAGGTGCTGAAGAGGTGGGTGCGCTCCTTGGGCGACGAGTGCTCGGTCAGGAACGGGGCCGCGGCGATGGTGAGCAGCGACTGCCCCACCCCGGCCAGGAAGCTCGCGCCGCAGATCAGGCCGGGTGATAGGGCGATCGACCTCACGAGCATGCCCGTGCCGTCGAGTGCCGCGCCGGCCAGCAGGCAGCGGCGGCGGCCCCAGCGGTCCGCGAGCACGCCTGCCGGCAAGGCGGCGAGCGCCAGGCCGAGCGCGTTCAGCGAGACCGCCCGGCCCACGAACGACTCCTTGAACCCGCCCTGCACCAGGTACAGGTTGAACAGCACCTGGAACACACCGTTCCCGGTCCAGGCGAGCAGCTCGGCCGTCAGGTAGCGGCGGGCCGGGCGGGAGAACGCCCGGCCCGCCTCGAGATAGTCGTTCCACACCGCTCGAAGAGGGCTCATCCGCCTCCAACGGCTACGGCGGCCCGGGAGAGCCGCCGTAGCCTTACCGCTCGAGATGCGGGCGATCGATCAGGTCAGGGATCCGACCTCGACTCGGCCGCCGTTGGGTTCAGGCTGCCGCAACCGGGCCACAGGCTCGAACGCCACCGGCGTGATCGCGATGAGGACCCGAGCGTTGGAGGTGCCGGTGTTCTCGATCGCGTGGGGGGCGCCCCCGTCGTAGTGGCAGGAATCGCCTGTGTCCAGCACCATCCGGTGCTGGCCGCAAGTCACGGTCACCCGCCCCTCGAGGCACACGACGCACTCCTCGCCCTGGGGGAAGTGGCGGCCGTTGCCGGCCGAGCTGCCCGGCGGGATCTCGGCCATCAGGAGCTCGAGGTTCCGCCGCGGCTGGGCGGACAGCACCTCGAGCCGCGCCGGGTTCCCGGTCTGGTGAATCCTGGGCCGGTCCGATCCGCGCACCACGTAGGGGACCTGGTCATCCTCGACGACCAGGTAGGCTACGGAGGTATCCAGCGCGCGCGCCAGATCTCTCAGGGTGGCGAGCGAAGGGGAGGTGCGGTCGTTCTCGACCTGGCTGATGAAACCCTTGGAGAGACTGCTCGCCTCGGCGAGCTGCTGAACCGTGAGTCCTCGACGGAACCTCAAATCGCGGATTTTCTTGCCTAGTTGCATGGGCCACCTCCGTAGGGGTTTAGGAGGGTCGAGGTAGGTGTGTCTAGCGATGCTAAGCCAAGTTCAAGCGGGAGTCAAGGACAGCCGCATTTGACGCGGGTTCCGTGGGGCTCACCTCGGGCTCCACCCGTCCCGAGGGGGCCCGGCGCTCCCCCAGCGACCGCCCGCCGAGGTACTGGAGCTGGTAGAGACGGGTGTAGATCCCGCCGAGCGCGAGGAGCTCGGCGTGGGTGCCGGTCTCCCGGACCCGGCCGTGGTGCAGCACCACGATGCGGTTGGCATGCTGGATGGTCGAGAGCCGATGGGCGATCACGAACGAGGTGCGGCCGCGCATCAGGCGCTCGAGCGCGGCCTGGATGAGCCCCTCGGTGTGGGTGTCCACCGAGGATGTCGCCTCGTCGAGGATCAGGACCTCGGGATCCCGCGCCAGGGCCCGGGCAAAGGCCAGGAGCTGCTTCTGGCCGCCCGACAGGGTGGCGCCGCGCTCGCGCACCACCGCGTCGTAGCCGCCCGGGAGGCGCATGATGAAGTCGTGGGCGTGCACCTCCCGGGCCGCCCGCTCGAGCGCGGCGCGCGACAGCCCGGGGTCGCCGAGCCGCAGGTTGCTCTCCACCGTGCCGGAGAAGAGGAACACGTCCTGGAGCACGAGCCCGATGCGGCGCCTGAGGTCCCCCGCGTCCCACTCCGCGAGCGGCCTGCCGTCCACGCGGATGACCCCTCGCTGCGGCTCGTAGAAGCGCAGGAGCAGGCTCGCGATCGTGGTCTTGCCGGAGCCCGTGGCGCCGACCAGGGCCACCTTCTCGCCGGGCTCGACCACGAGCGAGACGTCGCGCAGCACCCAGTCCTCGCCCCGGTAGGCGAACCACACCCGGTCGACCTCGACCCGTCCCTCGAGCCGCCCGGAAGCGCCGTCGCGCCGGGGGGTCTCGGCCCGGAGCGGGGCGAGGCTGGACGGCGGGTCCGCCGGCGCGTGGGGCCGCGCCGCGGCCGGGGGTGCCGGGTGGCCCGGCTCCTCGACCGGCGCGGCGGGATCGACCGGGGTGTCGAGCAGGTCGAAGATGCGCTCCGAGGACGCCATCGCCTGCTGGAGGATGTTGTACTTCTCGGAGAGGTCCGAGATGGGGCGGAAGAAGCGCTGCGTGTACTGGATGAACGCGACCAGCGTCCCGAGCGTGATGCCCGTCCACATGACCTGCCGGCCGCCGTACCACACGATGAGGGACACCGCGAGCGCTCCCACCAGCTCGAGGGCCGGGAAGAACACGGCGTTGTAGAACGTCGCCTGGAGGTTCGCGTCCCGGTGCCCGGCGTTGATGCTCCGGAACTCTTCCAGGTTGCGCGGCTCGCGGTTCAGGATCTGCACCGTGCCCATCCCGGTCAGGTTCTCGTTGAGGAACGCGTTGAGACGGGCGAGCCGGGTGCGGATGTCCCGGAACGAGCGCCGCACCCGGGAGCGAAACGTGAGGGTGACGAGGAAGATCAGCGGCAGCACGGAGAAGGCGACCGCCAGCAGCTCCACGTTCAGGTGGATCATCGCGACCACGATCCCGACCAGCGCGAACACGTCGCCCACCGTGGCCACGACCCCGGCCGTGAACAGCTCGTTCAGCACGTCGACGTCGTTGGTGACCCGCGTCATCAGGCGGCCGATCGGGGTCCGGTCGTAGAACGAGATCGGCAGCCGCTGGAGGTGGCGGAACAGGGCGAGTCGCAGATCGAGCATGATGTGCTGCCCGACCCGCTGCATGATCTGGTTCTCCAGGTAGCCGAGCCCGAAGCCGATGGCGAGCACGCACAGGTAGAGGACGGCGACGTGATCCAGAAAAGCGAGGTCGCGGTGCCGGATACCGTTGTCGATCGCCTCCTTGGTCAGGTAGGGGCCGGCGAGCCCGACCAGGGCGTCGCCGAGCACCACCACCACCGCGAAAACGACCTGCCACCGGTAGGGCTTGAGATAGGCCAGCAGCCGGCGCATGAGCCGGTGGTCGTAGGCGCGACCCAGCACCTCCTCTTCGTGGCTCACGACGCCTCGAGCTCCTCCTCGAGCTGCTGCTCCCGGTAGAGCCGGGCGTAGCGCCCGCCCTCCCGGAGCAGGGTCTCGTGGGTGCCGCGCTCCGCCACCCCGCCGTCCTCCAGCACGACGATCAGGTCGGCGTCGCGCACGGTGCTCACCCGATG
The DNA here is from genome assembly GCA_005893225.1 of Candidatus Eiseniibacteriota bacterium. GTDB lineage: Bacteria > Eisenbacteria > RBG-16-71-46 > RBG-16-71-46 > RBG-16-71-46 > WS-3. The sequence goes on along the minus strand of VBOT01000121.1, from coordinate 10,984 downwards.
GCTCACGAGCAGCGTGGTGCGACCCGAGAGCTCGTGGCGCAGGCCCTGGAGGATCGCCTCCTCGGTGTGGGTGTCCACGCTAGAGAAGCAGTCGTCGAGCATCAGCACCGGGGCGCGGCGCAGCAGCGCGCGCGCGATCGTCGCCCGCTGCTTCTGTCCGCCGGAGAGCGTGATCCCGCGTTCCCCGACCAGGGTGTCGAATCCCTGGGAGAAGCCCCGCACGTCCGAGTCCAGGCGCGCGATGGCCGCCACGCGCTCGATCTCGGGGCGCGTCGCCCCCGCCACCCCGTAGGCGATGTTCTCCGCCACCGTGGTCGAGAACAGGAAACTCTCCTGCGTGGCGTAGGCCATCTGCAGCCGCAGCCATTCGAGGTCGAACTCGCGCACGTCGACCCCGTCCAGGAACACCGTGCCGGGCGGCGGATCGAACACCCTGGGGAGCATCGAGAGCAGCGTGGTCTTGCCACCCCCGGTGCGACCCACCATCGCCGCGATCTTTCCCGCCGGGACTTTCAACGACACCTCGCGCAGCGCGGGGACGTCGGTGCCGGGGTAGCGGAACGTGAGGTTCCGGAACTCGATCTCTCCTCGTGCCCGCGGGGGCCGCCGGCCGCGCGCGGGGCTCCGGATCTCGGGCACGACGTCGAGGATCTCGACGATGCGCCCGAACGACGCCATCCCGCGCTGGAACAGGTTGATCACCCAGCCGAGCGCGAACACCGGCCAGTTGAGCTTCGCCAGGTAGACGGTGAACGCCACGAACTGCCCGAGCGTGATGTGCCGCGCCACCACCTCGCGGCCTCCCAGGTAGAGGCCGATCAGCGCCGCGAGGCCGGACAGGAAGCCGAGCGCGGGGTGGAACACTCCCGAGGTGCGAATCAGCGCCAGGTTCTTGTCGAGGTATTCCCGGTTCAGAGCTTGGAAGTCCTCGATCTCCGCGGGCTCGCGCACGAAGGCGCGCACGACGCGCACTCCCGCGAGGTTCTCCTGGACGCGGGCCGAGACGGTCGCGAAGTGCGCCTGGATGTCCTCGAAACGGCGGTGGATGCGCTCGCCGAAGAACCAGACCGAGAACGAGACCAGGGGCAGCGGGAGCAGGGCGTAGAGCGTGAGCCGGGGGCTGATCGCGAGCATGAAGCCGAGCGCCACCACGGCCACGACCGTGGTGTTCACGAGGTACATCACTCCCGGGCCCAGCATCAGGCGCACCGCCGAGAGATCGTTGGTGGCGCGCGACATGATCTCGCCGGTGCGTGAGCGCTGGAAGTACTGGAGCGGGAGTGACTGCAGGTGGGCGAACAGGTCGTTCCTGAGGTCGAACTCGACGTGGCGGGAGATGCCGATGACGGCCTGGCGCATCCGGTACGTGAATACGCCCGAGAGGACCGAGATTCCAAAGACGATCAGCGCGTAGCGCCCGAGCTTCGCTGCCGTGACGCCGCGGTAGAGATCGTCGACAGCTAACCCCAGCACCTGGGGCTGGGCCAGCGCGATCAGGTTGGCGAGTGCGACGGACGCCAGGCCCCACGCGAGTCCGCGCCGGTAGCGGATCAGGTAGGGGAGGAGGCGCGCGCTCGAGGCTCGAATGGCTGCTTACCCCCGGACCTCTTGGTCCTAGCCCGCCGGGTCGGATCCCCTGGCGCTCAGGGACGGCGCCGGGTGCCGAGGAACCCCTGGAGCCGGTTGAAACGGGTCTGCTTCATGGCGACCCCGACGTAGTAGCGGTCCTGGTGCACGACGTTCTTGCCGGCGAGGGTGTGCCACGAGCCGACGAAGAGGTCGAGGTGGTCGTCGAGGCGGTAGCGGACCTCGGGTCCCACCGAGTGGGCCTGGACATCGAACGTCGAGTCCGGCGCGGAGGGTTCCTGAACGCCCACCTGGGCGATCGACCCGGCGTAGTGGCCGGAGACGAGCAGCGACGGCCCGAGCCAGAGCCCCACGGTGCCGCGGGCGATCACGTCGGTCACCGGAGTCTCGAGCTGGTAATGGTAACCGCCCGCGAGCTCGAGGAAGCCGACCTTGGCGAGCGGGGCGCCGAGCAGGAGCTGGCCGGCGAAGTTCTGCTGGCCCGCGCCGAGCCAGGGCCCGGCGCCGCGCGTGTAGCGGCGGGGCGTGCCGAGCTGGACCTCGCCGGACACGTCCTGGCGGCCGGTGCCGAGCCAGGCGCCCACGCCGAGGCTGTCGTGCTCGTAGCCCAGCGGAGCGGTCCAGTCGCCCTGGACGGCGAGCGCCACCGGACCGTCCATGAGCTTCACCCTGAGGCCGAGGGTGAGATCGGAGAGGCCGGTCTCGCTGCGGTCGCTCAGGAGGTCGCGGGCCGTCACGCTCTCGAACGGCAGATTGATGACCACGCTGGCCCACTTCTTCCAGCCCAGCTCGTTGTAGGAGGCGAGCGTGCGGTGTTCGAACGCGTAGCCGAGGCGCTCCCGGTCGCCGCCGTCGTCGTGGAAGGTCGTGGCGAGGAATCGATCGGCCGAGATCTCGCTGTAGTACTCGCCGGGGGCCGGGAGCCATGCCCCGGCGCGGCCGGAAGCCGCGACGGTCGCGACAGCCAGGAAGGAAGCGAGAGGCGCCAGCAACGCCTTGCGCAGGCTCACCTGTGGACGAAGGCCTCCAACTGGGATCGGGGTGAGTTCGAGGATCCGCCGGAGACTATCCGGGGCAGGCTTTGCGGGCAAGCGGAGTCGACGGGCCCGAAAGGCAGCGAGGAGACCGGGGCGACATGCCTTGCGACGACGTGGAGGTTCCGCGCAGCGGAACGGAGCGACACCCCTTGCAAGGCGTTGGGCCCCCCGCGGAGCGGAAAGGCTCCACGAGGAGCAAGGCATGTCGCTCCGGTCTTCAGTTCTCGGCAACGACGCGGCGTGCGGTCGCGCGACCCCACGGCCTGTGGCACCATTCCTCCGTGGAACGCCCGCACGTCCTCGAATTCATCCGCCATCGCGACGGCGTCTGGAACCTGCCGCCGGACCAGCTCGAGGGGCTGCGCCGCGAGTTCCCTTCCGTCGCCATCACGTCGCCGCGCGATCAGGCCGGGGCGGATCGCGCGCTTCCAGAGGCCGACATCGTGCTCGGCTGGGCCGTGAACCCGTCCAACTTCGCCGCCGCCTCGAGGCTCAAGTGGATCCAGGTCACGGCGGCCGGGGTCACTCCCCTGCTCTTCCCGGCGCTGGTCGAGAGTGACGTGGTCCTCACCAACGGACGCGGGCTCCACGCCACCGCCATGGCGGAGCACGCCCTGGGCGTGATTCTGGCGTTCGCCCGCAAGCTCCATCTCGCGCGCGACGCGCAGCGCGAGAGACGCTGGGCCCACCTCGAGCTGTGGTCGGACCCGCCGGCCTTCGGTGAGCTCTCCGGCACGACCCTCGGGCTCGTCGGCCTGGGCTCGGTGGGGAGCGCCACGGCGGAGCGGGCCCGGGCCCTGGGGATGCGCGTGATCGCCGTGCGGCGGCGGCCCGCCAGCGATCCGGCGCCGGCGGACGAGCAATGGGGCCCGGAGAGCCTCCCTCGGCTGCTGGAGCTCTCGCACTGGCTGGTGCTCGCCGCCCCGCTCACGGCCGAGACGCGGCGCATGATCGGCCCGGGCGAGATCGCGCGCATGCGCCGCGACGCGGTGCTGATCAACCTCGGCCGCGGGCAACTCGTCGACGAGGCCGCGCTCGCGGAGGCGCTCGCTTCCGGGCGCATCGCCGGGGCGGGTCTCGACGTTTTCGAGGACGAGCCCCTTCCTCGCGAGAGTCCGCTGTGGAGCCTGCCGCAGGCCATCTTGACGCCTCACATCTCGGGGCTGGGCCCGCGCTACTGGGAACGAGCCGTCGACCTCTTCCGCCAGAACCTGCGCCGCTTCCTCCGCGGCGAGCCGCTCGTGAATGTGGTCGACAAGCGGCGGGGGTACTGAGCGTGACGCAGGTTCTCGGCGTGGTGCTGGCCGGCGGGCGTGGCCGGCGCCTGGGCGGCGGCGAGCCCAAGGCGTGGGCGCGGCTCGCCGGCAGGACGCTGCTCGAGCGAGCGGTCGGCACGCTCGGGCCGCTCTGCGATCGACTCGTCGTCGCCGCCCCTCCGGGCCTCGAACTGCCGCCGTCTCCCGCCGCTCGCGTGGACGACCTCCCGGACTCCGAGGGGCCGCTCTCCGGGCTCGTCGCAGCGCTCGGCTCGCGGCCATTCGGGAGCGCGATCGTCCTCGGCGTCGACTTCCCGCTCATGCGCCCGGTCATGCTCGACTACTTGCTCCGGCGTCTCGCGACGGAAGGGGCGGCCGCTGTCGTTCCGGCGCCGGGCGGCGTGTGGCAGCCGCTCGCGGCCGTGTATGATCCCCGCGCCGTTCCCGCGCTCGCGGGCCGGCTGGCCGCGGGCGAGCGCTCCGTCACGGCGGCGGTGAGGACCCTGGCACCCCTGGTCGTGGCCGACGGCGACCTCGAGGGGATCGAGGGAGGCCTGGAGAACTTCTTCAACGTGAACACTCCCCGGGATCTGGCCGAGGCGGAGTTCAGGCTTCGCTCGCGCGCGACGCCGGAGCCGGCCCGGTCGGAGCGGGCCCGGTGACCGTGCTCGAGCGCGTGAGCGGCTCCCTCGCCGTGGGGGGCGTCCCGCTCGACCGCGCGTTCGCCGCGCTCCAGCGGCTCGAGCCGAGCGCGCACGGCTGCTACGTGTACGACCTCGAGCAGCTCGAGGGGCGAGCCCGGCGTTTCCGTGCGGCATTCGCTCCTCTGGGCGCTTTCTCGGCCTTCGCCTTCAAGGCGAACTCCCTGCCCGCGATTCTCGAGTGCCTGAGGCGAAGCGGGATGGGAGGGGAGGCCGGCTCGCTGGGAGAGCTCGAGCTCGCCGAGGCCGCGGGGTTCGGTCCCGGCGACCGCCTCCTCAACGGCAACGGTCGCACGCTCGAGGAGGCGGAATGGGTGGCGGGACACGGCGTGCATTCGGTGAACGCCGACCACGTGGGCGAGCTGGACCTGCTCCAGCGGGCAGCCGACCGGGAAGGACGGACCGTCCGCGTGGCGCTGCGGGTGAACCCGGGGATCGTCACCTCGGGCCACCACTACGTGGCCACCGGACGGGAGGACGCCAAGTTCGGTGTCGCGCCCGAGGAAGCGCTCGCGGCCTGGTCGGCGCGGACGCGCTGGCCCGCGCTCCAGGTCGACGGGGTCCACATTCACGTCGGCTCGCAGCTCCTCGATGTCGGGCCGCTCGAGCAGGCGGTCGACACGGCGCTCTCGCTCGCCGACGAGTCGCAGCATCGCGGGGCGCCGCTCTCGCTGGTCAACCTGGGCGGCGGCTTCGGGATCGACTACTCCGGCGGGGCGGGCGAGTTCCCCCTCGAGGATTACGCCGGCCGCCTCGCGCGGCGCGTGGAGGCGCGGCACGGCCCCGAGTGGGTGTTCGAGCCGGGCCGCTGGCTCACGGCGCCGGTGGGCCTGCTGCTTTGCGAGGTCCTGTGGATCAAGCGCCGCGGCGGGCTACGCTTCGTGGTGCTCGCGGCCGGGATGAACGACCTGCTGCGTCCGGCGCTCTACCACGCGCGGCATCGGATCGTCCCGGTGCGCCCGCGCCCAGGCCCCGAGGAGCCCGCCACCGTCGTGGGCCCGGTGTGCGAGAGCGCCGACGTGTTCGCCGAAGGCGAGCCGCTCCCGCCGCTCGAGCCCGGCGACCTGGTGGCGCTGCTCGACGCCGGCGCCTACGGCGCCACCATGGCCTCCAACTACAACGGTCGCGGCCGGCTCGCCGAGCTGGTGGTGGACCGCGGCCGGCTCACGCGCGCCCGCGCGGGCGAGACGCCGGCCGACCTCGCGGCCCGGCGCCGGGAAGACGTGCTCGAGGTGTAAGGCTCGAGGACGCCGCCCGGGCCATCCCGCGTCATTCGTTCGGCCCGGCCACTCCTTTATAGCAGCGAAGTGCTCTCGATCAGATCGCCAGCCGCGGGCGGCTCACCACCAGCAGCACTGCCGAGCTCGAGCTGAGGTTGGTGTAGGAGTGCGACCGGTGGGCCTTGAAGTGGAGCGCGTCGCCTTCGCGCAGCACGTGAGGATCCTTCTCGATCCGGATCTCGGCCGCTCCCGAGAGCACGGTCGCCCATTCCTCGCCCTCGTGGCAGTGAGTCAAGGCCGGCTCGCGCTGGATGGGGAGCGTGATCAGGTGGCCGCCCAGCCCCGCGTCCTGCACCGGCGCCGTCACGGCCTCGAGCGTGGCCGCCCCCCACTGGATGCAGTTGCCGGCGCGCTCCGCCGCCCTCGTCACCGTGACCTCGGGAAGGACGTGAGACTCGACCAGCACCGCCGGCCGCACGCCGAGGGCATGGGCGATGCGGGCGAGCGCCCCGATGGTGGGGGAGGCCTTGCCGCGCTCGATCTCCGAGACGTGGGTCGCCGAGATTCCGCCCCGCTCCTCGAGGTCCTTGAGGGTCAACCCGGCGGCGATGCGCAGCATCTTGATGCGGCGGCCGAGCTCGGTGGGTGACGGATCGCAGGGCTCGCGCTCGATGCCCGTGAACGAGGGGGCCGGGGGGGTCGAGATCATGACTCACCTCCACCGGTGTGCGAAGAAGATGGGCGACTGGGGAGCGGCCGGGTCAGGATCGCGATCACCTCCGCGGGCTCCCCGGGCATCGAGCGCATCCGATGAGGGACGGACAGCGAGGCCTGCGCCGAGTCACCCGCCCCGAGCGCGAGGCGCGACTCGCCGAACACGGCCTCGAGGGTGCCGCGCCGGATGAGATAGAGCGCGCCGCCGGGAAGCTCCTGGGGCTCCAGCCGCAGCTCCGCGCCGGGAGCGACGAAGCACAGACGGTAGGAGAACATTCCGCTCCCGGGGATACCCGGAGTGAGCGCCTCGCCCGTCACTCCGTCGGCAGGCATGATCGCCACCGCCCGCTCACGCGTGACGAGGGAAGCCTCGTCGCGTTCCTCGAGCTCGACGAAGTAGGACGTATCGCGCTTGAGCGATCGCGCGATCCGGATCAGCGCGCCGATCGTGGGCGAGGTGCGCCCGCGCTCGATCTCGGAGAGGTGGGTTGCCGAGAGGCCCGACGACTCCTCGACCTGCTTCAGCGTCATGCGCTGCTGGAGCCGGAGGTTCCGAATCCGGCGGCCCAGCTCGTCGGGGTCGACCGAGCGGCAGGTCCCCGAGAGATCCGGGTCCCGTCGCCCCGGGCTGGTTGTGGAGTGCTGCTTCTGGCCGTGCCCGGCGGCCGTGGCACGACCGAATTCAACCAATTCAGATAGAGGCATACTTCCGCTCCGTGTCCGAGGGGCAAGATGATACTGGCGAGCCGGTCCGGTTTTCTTCATCCGTGAAGAGGCGTCGTTGACGCGGGCCGTGCAGGCCGCTGCGTGAAGCGGGCCTTGGGGCCTGATGGACTCAGCGGGAGCTTGCTGCGGGGCTTCAACAAGTATTCCCAATATGACGACCGGGAAAGTTTGCACACGCTGGGGCGGAGCGTCAAGACTCGATATCAAGTTTGACAATGAAATCTTAACGGCTCGACCGTGAGATCGCCGGTCAGCACATGACACAGCATCGGGCGTTTACCGGATGCCCGGTCGCCGACGGCACGGCGCCACTCGCGGCGGCGCATTCGCACCATCAAGCGGCGCACCGGCTTGACACCCTGCAGCCGCCGAAGCCAAACTGCCGCGCGCGGGTTGTGCGCCCTTCGGCGCATGGAGCGTTGCGCGGCGTTCGTGCCGCGCGCGACAGTCGATCGGGAGTCCCTGTGATCCAGGCGGTTTGCATCAAGCAGGTCGCGGACACGGAAACGCGCGTCAAGGTGGCTGCCGACGGCAAGGCTCTCGATCCCGCCGGCGTCACCTGGATCCTCAACCCCTACGACGAGTTCGCGCTCGAGCAGGCGCTGCGTGTCAGGGAGAAGCTCGGAGCCGGCGAGGTCGTGGTGGCGTCGCTGGGGGGCGCGGGAGTGGCGGCGACGCTCCGGAACGCGCTCGCGATGGGCGCCGACCGCGCTCTTCACCTGAGGGCCGATGCGCCGCCTCCCGATTCGCTGGCGGTCGCCCGCGCGCTGGCGGCCGAGCTCCGCCCCCTGAGCCCCGATCTGGTCTGGTGCGGGCGGCAGGCCGTGGACGGCGACGCCGCCCAGGTCGGCCCGATGCTTGGCGAGCTCCTCGAGATGCCGTGCGTGACCGCGGTCGCGGGCTTCGAGCTCGAGGGCCGGACGGCGGTGGTGGAGCGCGACATCGAAGGCGGCCGCGAGGTGGTCGAGGTCCAGCTCCCGGCCGTGATCACGACCGACAAGGGCCTGAACGAGCCCCGCTACGCCTCTCTCAAGGGCATCATGGCGGCGAAGAAGAAGCCGATCGAGGAGAGGCCCGCCCAGCTCGGAGAGCCGAGTCTCGAGGTCATCTCGCTCGCTCTTCCGCCTCCGCGCAGCCCGGGCCGTGTGGTGGGGCAAGGGGTCGAGGGGGTCCAGGAGTTGATCCGTGTGCTGCGACAGGAAGCCAAGATCCTGTGAGCGTCCTGGTCTTCATCGAGCAGCGGGAAGGCCAGATCCGCTCGGTCTCCAAGGAGGCCCTGGGCGAGGGCACTCGGCTCGCCGAGAAGCTCGGTGGCGAGGTCGTGGGTGTGTGCCCCGCCGCCTCCGACCCGGGGCTCGCCTCGCTCGGAGACGCGGGCGCCGACCGCGTGCTCCTCGCCGCGCACGAGCGGTTCGGCCTCTACGACGCCGCCGGGTACACGCGGGCGGTCTGCCAGGCGGCGGAGACGGTGAAGCCGGACGTGGTCCTGTTCGCGGCCTCCGCGATGGGTAAGGACCTGGCGCCGCGGGTCGCGGCGAGGCTCGGGATGGGGCTCGCCACCGACTGCACCGCGCTCGACGTCGAGGCCGGCAGACTGATCGCCACGCGCCCGGTCTACGCCGGGAAGGCGATCCAGAGGGTGGGCTTCCGGGGCACCCCAGCACTGGTGTCCCTCAGGCCCAAGGTCTTCGCGGCCGTCGCCGGCGCGGGCCGGCGCGGCACGGTGGAGCGCCTGCCGGTGAGCGATGAGGGTTCGCCTTCCGGCGCGCGCGTCCGGCGCGTCGTGGCCGCGAGCTCGGGCAAGGTCGATCTCACCGAGTCCGAGATCATCGTCTCGGGCGGCCGGGGGCTGCGTGGGCCCGAGAACTTCAAGATCATCGAGGAGCTCGCCGAGGCGCTGGGAGCCACGGTGGGCGCCTCGCGCGCGGTGGTGGACGCCGGCTGGCGCCCGCACTCAGACCAGGTGGGGCAGACCGGCAAGACGGTGTCGCCCAAGCTCTACGTGGCGGTCGGAATCTCGGGCGCGATCCAGCACCTGGCGGGTATGTCGTCGTCGCGCTGCATCGTGGCGATCAACAAGGACCCCGACGCCCCGATCTTCAAGGTGGCCGACTACGGCCTGGTGGGAGATCTCTTCGAGGTGGTGCCGGCGCTCACCGAGGCCGTGAGGAAGCTCAATGCGCAACACGTATAGGGGAGCTCGCCATGCGTGAATACCTGCCGGTGCTGGTATTCGCCGCCGTCGCCGTGTTGTTCGCGGTCTCCACCATAGGAGTCTCGACCATCATCGTGCCGAGACGGAGCAGCGCGCGGAAGATGGCTCCCTACGAGTGCGGCGTCGAGCCGGTCGGGGACGCGCGCCAGCGCTTCGAGATCAAGTTCTACCTGGTGGCGGTCCTGTTCATCCTGTTCGACATCGAGGCGGTGTTCCTCTATCCCTGGGCCGTGGCGTTCCGGCAGCTCGGGCTCTACGGGCTGGTCGAGATGGGACTGTTCATCCTGGTCCTGGTGGTGGGGTACCTGTACCTCCTGTTCAAGCGAGCGTTCGATTGGAACTAGCAGGCTGATGAAAAAGCCGATCACGGCGTTGCTCGGTCGCTCCTCGCTGCGACGTATCTTCACAGATACGACTCGCTCGTCGCTTCCCTCGCGCCTTGTCCTCGGCTTTTTCATCAGCCTGCTGGAACCGCCCTCGAGGCCATGCCGATGAACCCCGACCTTCAAATCGCGCTCTGGGCCTTCGTCAAGATCTTCATCATCTTGAACGGGATCCTCGGGCTCGTTTCCTACATGATCCTGGCCGAGCGCAAGGTGGCCGGCCGCATGCAGGGCCGTTTCGGCCCGAACCGCGTGGGCCCCTTCGGTCTCCTGCAGCCGATCGCGGACGTGATCAAGCTCTTCCTCAAGGAGGAGTTCACGCCCGGGCAGGCGAACAAGGTGGTCTTCCACATCGCCCCCATGCTCGCCATCATTCCGGCGCTCATCACCTTCTCGGTGATCCCGATCGGTCCTAACTTCGTGGGCACCGACATCAACGTCGGCCTGCTGCTGTTCCTGGCCATGTCGAGCCTCGGCGTCTATGCGGTGACGCTGGGTGGCTGGTCGTCGAACAACAAGTACGCCCTGCTCGGCGGCCTGCGCTCCTCGGCGCAGATGATCTCCTACGAGCTGGCGATGGGTCTCTCCACGGTGGGCGTGCTGATGTTCGCCGGCTCCCTCTCGATGCTCGACATCGTCCACGCGCAGCAGAAGCTCTGGTACGTCCTGGTCCAGCCGGTGGGTTTCGTGATCTTCATGATCACCGCGTTCGCGGAGACCAACCGGGCGCCGTTCGACCTGCCCGAGGCCGAGGCCGAGCTGGTGGCCGGCTTCCACACCGAGTACTCGAGCATGAAGTTCGGGCTCTTCTTCCTCGGCGAGTTCACGAACGTCATCACCATCTCCGCGATCGCGGTCACGCTCTTCCTGGGCGGCTGGAACGGGCCGTGGCTCCCGGACTCGCTCAAGTTCCTGTGGTTCTTCGCCAAGCTCGCGGTGCTGATCTTCCTGTTCATCTGGGTGCGCTGGACCTTCCCCCGCCTGCGCTACGACCAGCTCATGAATCTGGGCTGGAAGGTGCTCCTGCCGCTCTCCCTGGCCAACGTGGTGGTGACCGGGCTCTTCCTCTATTTCTGGAGCCTGCCGCGATGACGATCCTGTTCGCCGGGCTCGCCGCGGTGCTCGTGGTCTCGAGCCTGATGGTG
>VBOT01000120.1:23994-26528 GCA_005893225.1 Candidatus Eiseniibacteriota bacterium | reverse complement strand
CGAGTTCGCCCTGAGCCAGGAGATGGCTCTCGATCTGAGCCTCAACGGCAACCCCCCGCGGCACTTCGACAGCGGAACGGTGCCGGTGAACGTTCGCTTCCCGGAGATCAACGTCACCGTCTCGATTCACAGCCAGGCATGCTTCGACACCGTCATCAGGGTCCATGCCGTGCCGCTGAAGAACGCCGGCGCGGGGGACGGCAGCACCCGCGCGGAGCTTCGCGGCGCGAGGCCCAATCCGTTCCGGGGAGGCGCCGAGGTGGAGCTGGAAGTCGGCTCTCCCGGCCCGGTGGACGTGAGCGTCTACGACCTGCACGGCCGCGAGACGCGGTCGCTCGCGAGAGGGGCCTGGCTCGGCGCCGGGGCCCATTCGATCCACTGGGATGGCAGGTGCGACGACGGCGTGGCAAGCGAGCCCGGGATCTACTTCGTGCGCATGCGCGCCGAGGGCCGCGAGTCCGCCCGAGCGGTGGTGAAGCTGGAGTAGCGCCGGCGCCGGCACGCGCGGAGCGTCGCGGGGGGCGCGAGACAGTCCGAGCACAAGAGGGGCGCAGCGCTTGAGCCCCGGGCTGCCGATGGGCGAGGATGTGCCGCGTGAGCCTCCTCGCCGCGGTCGCCCTGCTCTTCTTCTCCACCGGCCGATGGATCGTCCCGCTGGCCACCTGGCTGAGCCCCCTTTTCCTCCTGCGCTTCGTGCGGAGTCACCGCGCGCTTCCGGGGCTGGTGATCGCCAGTCTCGCGAGCATCGGCGTCCAGTTCGTCGTCTGGAGGGGGATGATCCCCACCTGGATGAGGGGAAGGTCGCGTGCTGGCCTACGGCGCCGTGCTGGTTTTCGTCCATCTGATCGGTGGGGCGCGGCTCGCCCTCGCTCCGCTGGCGGTGATCGGGCCGTCCGGGGAGCCGCTCGCGCGCTATCACAAGGCCAGACCCGTACCCGGCGATCCCGAGCGCGGCGCCGACAGGGAGATCCCGGTGTTCCAGGCCTCGTTCGGGCGCGTGGCGGCGGCGATCTGCTTCGACATGGACTTCCCCGACCTGATCCGGCGCGCTGGCCTGCAGCGGGCCGACCTGATCCTGGCTCCCTCTTCCGACTGGCGTGAGATCGACCCAGTCCACACCCGCACGGCCCTGTTCCGCGGCATCGAGAACGGCTGCTCCGTGGTGCGCCAGACCAACCAAGGCCTGTCTGCCGCCGCCGACTGGCAGGGTCGGGTCCTGGCGCGCGGGGACTTCTTCCAGGCCCGGCGCCACGTCATGGTGGCCCAGGTCCCGACCCGGGGAACCTCGACCATTTACTCGAAAGTGAGGGACCTCTTCGCGTACCTTTGTATCGGGGCGCTTGCCTTCTTTGCCGCAGGCGCGATCGCGAGCTGGAAAAGCACGAGGAGCGTGGCCGAGCCGCGCTGAAGGGGGCACCATGGGTCTCTTGATCAAGAACGGCGAGATCGTGACCGCCACCGATCGTTACGTCGGAGACATCTACTGCGACGGCGGCAAGATCGTCGCCATTGGCGAGAACCTCGAGAAGCGCGGCGCCAAGGACGAGACGCTCGACGCCTCGGGCCAGCTCGTGTTCCCGGGCTTCATCGACCCGCACGTCCACATGGAGCTGCCGTTCATGGGAACGGTGTCGGCCGACGACTTCGAGACCGGCACCGCCTCCGGCATCGCCGGCGGCACCACCTGCATAGTGGACTTCTGCATCCCGGCGCGCGGCGAGTCGCTGCTCGACGGGCTCAAGGCCTGGCGCGAGCGCAGCAAGAAGGCGGTCGCCGACTACACCTTCCACATGGCCATCACCGGCTGGGGAGACAAGACCGCCGACGAGATGCGCGCCGTGGTCGAGCAGCACGGCATCACCTCCTTCAAGGTGTTCATGGCCTACAAGGGTGCGATCATGGTCGACGACGGCGAGCTCTATCAGGTGATGAAGCAGGCGGCGAGGCTCGGCGCCGTGGTCACCGTGCACGCCGAGAACGGCGACGCGGTCTGGCACCTGCAGCGCGAGCTGGTCGCCAAGGGCGACCTCGGGCCCGAGTTCCATCCCGTGTCGCGCCCGAGCAGCGTCGAGGGCGAGGCCACCGGCCGGGCGCTGATGATGGCGCGGCTCCACGGCGCCACCGCCTACATCGTGCACATGACCTGCCGGGAGTCGGTCGAGGCCCTGGTGCGCGCCAAGCTCGAGGGGCAGCGCTGCTACGGCGAGACCTGCCCCCAGTACGTGCTGCTCGACGACAGCGTGTTCACGAGGCCCAACTTCGAGGGCGCCACCTACGTAATGAGCCCGCCGATCCGCCCCGCGCACATGGGGCACCACGATGCCCTGTGGCGCAGCCTCACGAACGGGCTGCTCGACTCGGTGGGCACCGATCACTGCCCTTTCACCATGGAGCAGAAGCGGATGGGCAAGGACAACTTCACCCTCATCCCCAACGGCGCGGCGGGGATCGAGGATCGTCTCCAGCTCCTGTACACCTACGGGGTGTGCGAGGGCCGCTTCGACCTCCAGCGCATGGTGGCTCTGGGTAGCACG
>VBOT01000120.1:0-23945 GCA_005893225.1 Candidatus Eiseniibacteriota bacterium | reverse complement strand
CCGATCTCGTCGTCTACGACCCGAGCAGGAGCGGCACGCGCAGCGCCAAGACCCATCACTCGCGCTGCGACCGGAGCATCTTCGAGGGCTTCAAGGTGAAGGGTGCTCCGACCCACGTGGTCGCGAACGGGCGCGTCCAGTTCGCCGACGGGAAGCTCAAGGTCGAGCGTGGCGCGGGGAGGTTCGTCGAGCGCAAGATCGATCACTCCCGCGTCCCGCACCTGGCGGGTGGGGTGGTGGCGGGAAGGCTGGGGTAGGTACTCCGGGTTCCGGGGCTCTTTTTGGCCCGCGGCGAGAGCCTGGTGCGGGAATATTCCCACCTCCCGCAGACTGCAACGGCGGTCTGCAGATCTCCATGGGCTCGCCCACGCTCCGCCGCAATCGTCTGGCGGAAGTCCTTCAGTCGCAAAGCCAGCGACGCCTGTTTCACGGCCTGGTTACTTGGCACGACCGATGCCCACATTCAGGTGCATAGTCTCAGTCGGTCACGCACCTAAATCGGGAGATGACAGCCATGTCGCGCCATGCAGCGCTCCGCTCAGGTTCGAATCGTGCCATGTTCTATGTCCTGTTGTTCATCGCGGTCATTGCAAGCAGCTCTTCGATCCTTCCCCCCTCAACGTCGGCAGACACGATGACGGTCACCTGGTACACACTCTCCAGCGTGTGGGTCAACAAGGGAGAAGCCAAGACCGTGAGCGGCGGCCGTAACCAGATCCAGTTCGTGCGTGGATCGCTCAGCCAGGGCGCTCAGGTCACGATCATGGAGCGCGACCCCTCGGCCTGCGATGTTATCGTTGGGCCCGACGGGATGGACTTGAGCAAGGCCGCAGTACTGACCATAAGCTACGCAGGGTCCACGCAGGAGCTCTCGGCTCCCAACCTCAAGCTCTACCGCCTTAACGGGGGGACCGGGGTTTGGGAGCTGGTCAGCGGAACAAACGATCTCTCGGGCCTGAAGTTCTCCGCCAAGGTGATGGTCCTGGGCCGCTACATGCTCAGCCCGCTTCCCCCGGGTAAGGCCGGCTGGTAGATCTTCGGGCACCGGGAAAGAGCGCGAGGCGGTGGATGCAAGTGGACCGGGGGGGAGATCCGAATCCCTGAGGGCTAGCTCGCGCGCCGCGGCGCGGTGACGAGCGACCGCACGTCCGACGCCAGCGCCCAGCCCCGGGCACCCGAGGAGTCCTCGACCCGGACGTAATTGCCGCTAACCTCCAGGATCGGGACGACCTCTCCTTCGCGCAGGGTGCCCGACGTCTCGGCGGTTGGAGACGCCGCATCCAGCAGGGGAGCGCCGCGGCGCACCACGGTGCCGGTGGGCCGGCCGATGGAGCCCGCGACCGGGACGACCGCCGCGAGGAGGCCGAGGACCAAGGTCACCCAGGCAACCGATGCGAGGCGCGTCGCCGACCGCTGCCATTTGAGCGCGGCGTGGGCGCCCACGGAGACCAGGAGGAGCAGCACGGCGACCAGGTCCAGCCGGAAGCGCCGAGCGGTGCGAGCCACAGCGGCCAGCGGCTCGGGCGAGATCTCGGCCCGGTCCAGATTGGCCCCCTCGCGGAGCCGCTCGATCTCGCGCTGAACGGCCCGGTCCGAGGGATCGATCTCGCGCGCCCGGAGCAAGGCCCAGAGCGCTTCGCCCTGCGCGCCGCGTGCCGTGGCCGCTTGGGCCCAATTCCAGTACAGCGAGGCGCTCTCGTAGCCCGAAGCCGCGAGCTCCTCGTAGAGGGCGATGGCCTTCGGGTAATCACCGCTTCGCGCCAGCTCGCCGGCCTGGCGGAACCGCGCCTGGGGCGAGGGCGGGGCAGCGTGTGCCGGGGCCACAATCGCCAGGAAGGCCGCCGCGGCGAGCGCGACCCGGCACCGGCGCGCCACGAGTCTCACGCCCACCTCCGCACCACCTCGACCGCGTGCGCCGCCAGCTCCCGCAGCTTCTCCGAGTAATCCCCGAGCTGGGGCGCGTAACGCAGCGAGTGAACTTCGTCGAGCAGGTCGCGTACCGCCCGGGCGCGCTCGTCCTCCTGGCCGTCCAGCGAGCCGAAGACGCCGTGAATCGTCTTCTCGATCAGCCCGGCAGCCTTCTCCTTGCTCATTCCGTCCCGGCCGATGCGCTCGAGATCGCGCAGGGCGCTGCGCGTGCTGCGCGGGGCCGCCGCCCCGCGCGGTCCGCCGAGTCGGAGCTGTCCCAGCCGCCCGCTACCCCAGAGGAGGCCGTGAAGTACGAGCGCCAGCCCTGCGGCCACAGCGACCGCCTTTCCGGAGAAAGGGAAGGAACGGGACCCGAGCTCTAGATCGGCACGCAGCGGGAGCGGCCCGCCCCGCAGAGCGGGAGCGGTCGCGGTCATCGGGACCGGCGCCGCGGCGCCCGGCGCTCCGCCTGCGACCCGCAGGGGAACCGGCGGGGTCTCGCTGCGCACGACGCGTTCCTTGGATGGATCGAAGTACGAGAAGGCAAGCGACGGGATTTCGATCGTGCCCGAGGTCTGGGGCACGATCACGAACTCCCAGGTTCGCGAGCCCGAGATCCCGGCGGACGAAGCCCTGAGGTCGCTCTTGACCTGGGGCGGATAGACCTTCGCTCCTTGAACGTTCACCTCGGGAGCGCGATCGACCCACTTGAGGTTCCCGCTTCCCTCGACCTTGAACCGGAGCGTGGCCGCATCTCCCAGCGACAGGTTCGGTCGATCGACGCTGGCGTCGGCCCTGAAGTGCCCGACCGCACCGCTGAACCCCGGCTCCTCGGGAATGGGCCTCACCTCTACGGTCACCGGCTTGGTGGAGCGCTGCACCACACCGCCGACGTCGAAGAAGCTCTGGCGCAGGATGCCGATGCTGAGCGTGGCGGCCGGGATCGTGAGGCGCCCGGCCCGGGTCGGGAAGAGCAGCTTCATCATGACCGGAAACCGGCGGTAGGTAACTCCGTCGACGGTGATGGCCTCGCCGGTGGGCCGCTCGGGACTGTTCAGATCCTCGGCCCAGAAACCCTGGAACTGCGGAGCCTGGGCGAGCTGCAGGCCCGACACGCCGGTCTGCGTATAGAGGTAGTAGGTGAGGAGGAGCGGCTCTCCCACGTAGAGTCGCGTCCGGCTCGGCTTCGCCTCCACGAACAAGCGGGGCTCGGCCTGCCTCTGCCGCCCTAACCTGGAGAAGGGGTCCTCGTCGAAAATGTCGTTCGATCGCTGGGGCGCAGGCTGCGGCTTCACGCTGCCAGCGACCACCTCGATCGGGATCGCCGGGGCGCTGGTCTCGGTGGAACCGAGCTTCACCGTGACGGGACCGACCTCGGCGCGTCCCACCGCCTGGGGCTCGAGCGCGTAAGTCCAGCTTCGCGACTGCGACATGTGGCCGTTCACGAACGACATCTGGGTCGAGACCGCGGGGCCGCCCACGACCTGCAGGTTGGTGAGCGCCGGCATTGGGGCCTGATTCGGCAGATGGGAGCCCTCCACCGTGATGGTGAGCTGCACCTGGTCGTGGAGGCCGACCTTGCGGGCATCCACCTCGGAGCGCACCACGTCATCGGCGGCGGCGCGGCCGGCGAAGCCCGCCAGCGCCGCCACGACGATGGCGCTCCGAGCCCAGGCGCGGCACATTCGAGAGATCACCAGTCCTTCCCGCCCTTCTTCGCTGCCCGCTTCTCGAGCAGCAGCTTCTTCTGCTCCGCCTTCTCGTTCTGCTGCAGGGCGTCCAGGAGCTGCATGGCGCGTTCCTTTGGCATACCGGCCTCCTGACGGAAGCGCTGCTCCTCGCGCTGCTCGGGGGTCTGCTGCTGCTCGGGCTTGCCCTGCTGCTGCTGCTGCTGGGATGAGGACTTCTGCTGGTCGCTGTTGCTCTGCTGGCTCTGCTTCTTCTGATCTTCCTGGTTCTGGTTCTTCTGGTTTTGCTGCTGATTCTTCTGCTGCTCCTCCTGCTCCTTCAGGGCCCGCAGCGCCAGCTCGAGGTTGCGGCGCGTGTCGACGTCGTCGGGAGAGAGCTGCAGCGCCTCGCGGTAGGCCTGGACGGCGCCCCGGTAGTCCTGCTTCTCGAAGAGCGCGTTGCCGAGGTTGAAGCGCGAGGGGGCGGCGAGACTCGAGGTTGGGTTCTCGCCGAGCGATCGGAACAGGGCCGCCGCCTCGTCGAACTTGCCGTTCTTGTAGAGACCGTCGCCGAGGTTGAACCGAGCCCTGGGATCCTGGGGCCGAGCGCGGGTGGCCTGCTCGAAGGCCGAGAGCGCCTGCGGGTGATCGCCCGCGCCGTACCGCTTGCGACCCGCGGCGGTGAAGCGCGTGGGGCGGAGGAGCATCTCGTCGAGGAGGCTCGAGCCGTGCCCACGCTTGGCGCTCGGTGCGGGCGCGGGCGCCGCCGGCGCGGGGGAGGGCGGCTGGCCCTTGGCGGGGCTCGCTCCCGCGAGCAGCAGGAGGAGCATCGCGCCGGTGGTCGCCGCGCCCACGGCGGCGCGCCGCGTCAGACCGGAGGCGGCCGGCGCGGCCGCGACCCTCGCCGCCGGCGCCGGCTCCGCCCGCTTGGCTCGCCGCGGAAGGGGTGGAAGCGGCAGGAGCAGCGCCAGCGCGATGGACGCCACAGCCACTCCCAGCGGAATCTGGAAGCGCTCCTTCCTCCGGTACGAGTACTCGCGCGCCAGGGTCTTCTGCTCCATTCCCTCGACCGCGGAGGCTAGAGCCGAGAGGCTGGGATCGCTCGGGGTGATGCGGAAGGCGCGGCCACCGGTGCCGCGGGCTATCGTCTCGAGCGTCTGCATGTTGAGTCGCGACACCACCGCCGTCCCGGACGGATCATGCTTGAAGCCGATCAGCCGTCCGTCGGGATCGAAGTCGGGGACCGGCTGGCCACTCTCGGTCCCCACGCCGACGGTGTGGACGATCACGCCCGCCTCCTTCGCGCGGCGCACCGCCTCCTCCACGTCGCCCTCGAGATCCTCGCCGTCCGAGACCAGGACCATCACCTTGTTGCGGCGTTCCTTGTCCACGAACAGGTCGAGACCCTTGGCGAGGCCGCTCCCGAGCGACGTGCCGGGAGAGGGGACGATCCCGGGCTCCATGGTGTCGAGGAAGAGCCCGAGCGCGTCGGCATCGAGCGTGAGCGGCACCAGCGAATACGCCTCGCCCTCGAAGGCCACGAGGGCGAAGCGGTCGCCGTCGAGCCGTGAGATCAGCGCGGCCAGCGCCTGTTTGGCGAGGAAGAACCGGTTGGGCGGGACGTCCTCGGTGGCCATCGAGCCCGAGGTGTCGAGCAGCAGCACGACGTCGACCCCCTCGCGCTCCACCTTCTCGCGCACGATGCCCCATTGCGGGCGGGCGAGCGCCAACGTCAGGCCGGCCGCCCCGAGCATGACGAGCCCGAGCCGGAGGTAGCGCCAGTGCTCGGCGGGACGGCGCAACACGCGGCTCCACAGCGGGCGCGCCACGAGTCGCGCCGCCCGGTCGCGATCGATGCGCGTGAGCCAGGCCTCGATCGCGGCGATCGGCGGCAGCGCCAGGAGGCCGAGGAGCCAGAGCGGGTTCTCGAAGATCATGGTCGCCTCATGCCGGAGCCACGCGCAGCCCCGCCGCCCACAGCCCGCCGGCCGCGGCCAGCATCGCCGCCGCGAGGAGTAGCACCGGGAAGAACAGCTCGCGGTAACGGCGGAACGAGGAGAGCTTGATCTCCGACTTCTCGAGACGATCGATGCGATCGAAGATGTTCCGCAGCGAGGCCGAATCGGTCGCCCGGAAGAACTCGCCGCCGGTCCGGTCCGCGATGCGCTTGAGCAGGCCCTCGTCGATCTGGACCTCGGTCATCATCATGCGCCGCGACACCCTGCCGGTGAACGGGTCCTGGACCTGGACCGGCATCGGCACCATCCCGCCGCGCCCCACGCCGATGGTGTAGACGCGCACCTCCATGGCCCGCGCCACGTCGGTGGCGGTCGCCGGGTCGATTTCCCCCGCGTTGTTGGCGCCGTCGGTCACGAGCACGATCACCTTGCTCTTGGCCTGCGAGCGGCGCAAGCGGGTGAGCGCCGTGGCGAGACCCGAGCCGATCGCGGTGCCGTCGGGGAGCATGTCGAGATGCACGTCGTCGAGCTGCCGCAGCAGCACGGCGGCGTCGGTGGTGGGCGGCGACTTGGTGAGGCTCTTTCCGGCGAAGGCCACGAGGCCGATGCGGTCGGTGGGGCGGCGCCTCACGAACTCCGCCACCACCTCCTTGGCCACCGCCAGGCGGTTGCGCGGCTGGAAGTCTTCCGCCGCCATCGATCCCGAGACGTCGAGCGCCACCACGATGTCGACCCCGCGCGTCGTCACCTGCTCCTTGAGGGTGCCGTGCTGCGGGCGGGCCAGGGCGGCCGAGGCCGCGATCAGGCCGAGCGCGGCCGATACCACCGGAGCATGGCGCAGCCAGACGCGCAGCCCCGCGGGCTTCCCCTTGAGACGCGAAGCGCCCGGGAACACCACGGCTTGGCCGTGCCGCTCGCGCCACCAGGCGATCGCCAGGACGAGCGGCCCGAGCAGGGCCGTCCACAGCCAGCCTGGATCCTGGAACCGGAAGCCCGCCCAGTCCATCAGCTCCTCCTCAAGCCGCCTTGACCGGCTCCGGGGCCGCCGGCCGCATCCGTGACTCGACCTCGGAGATCAGTGCCCGGGCCGCGGCCAGGTGTCGCTCGGCCTCGTCGCCGAGCCCGCTGCCGCGCGCGAACTTGATGTGGTCCGCGGCGCCCGCGAGGTCGCGCAGGGTCGCTGCCATGTCGGCGGCCTTCGGGTTCGCCCGCAGGTGAGCGAGCATCTCCGCCGTGGTCATTTCCGCGATCGGCGCACCGAGCCGGCGCTCGAGGTAGCGCTTCACGATCGCGGTCAACTCGATGTAGAAGGGCCGGTACTCGCCGCGGGCCAGGCGGCCCGAAGCCACGAGCTGGTCGAGGGCCCGGAGGGCTTCCACGTCCGGCTCCAGCGCCGGGACCGGGGTCGCCACGACGCCCGGCTCGTGCTTGCGGCGTGCGAGGAGCCACCAGACGAGCGCTGCCGCGAGCAGCACCAGCACGACGAGGCCGATCCAGAACGCGCGAGCCACGGCAAGGCCCACGGGTGCTCGGACGTCGGCCAGCTTCTGCTCGTCCTTGGCCTTGGGGAGCAGCGACACCACCCGGAGCGGGATGGGCGCCGTCTTCGCCACGCCCTGGCTTCCGTCGGGGAGCCGGTAACGAACCGGGATCGGCGGTACCTGCGGGTCGCCGATCGTGAATACGGCGGCCCGATAGCGGTGGGTGCCCGGCGGGGGAGAGCCCGAGCCTCCCGGGGCAGGGTGCAGCTCGAACGACTCGTCGACGATGTCGGGCGGGAACTCGAACGCGGTCCCCGCCGGGCCGCTCGCCCGCACCTCGACAGTGAAGGTCTCGCCGACCGAGACCTCGGCCTTGGAAGCATCGGCGACTGCCTTCGGCTCGGCCGCGGCGGGCCTCTTCGGTTGCGCCGTGGCGACAGCCTTGGGCTCGGCTGCGGCGATCGTCTTCGGCTCCGGCGCCGCCAGGGCCGGTGCACCGAGCAGGAGGGCCAGGAGACCGAGCGTCTTCATCGCCTCCGCTCCCGCGTCTTGAAGAAGGCCGCCAGCGGTCTCTCGTAGGACTCGGCCGTGGAGAGATTCAGCGCGTCGACACGGGTGCGCTTGAAGGTCTCGGGAGCCTCGCGCAGCGCCTCCGACCTGAGCCACGGCCGCACCTCGGGGCGCGAGGCGTCGACCACGACTCTCTCGCCGGTCTCGGGATCGACCAGCGCCACGAGCCCGGCGTCGGGAAAGTCGTCCTCGCGCGGGTCGGTGAGGTGGAGCGCGATCACGTCGTGGCGGCGGCGGAGAACCCCGAGGGCCCGCTCGTAGTCGCGGCCCTGGAAGTCGGAGATCGTCGCCACGATGCCGCGGCGCTTCATCACCCGCTGGGCGAAGCGCAGCGCCCCGGCGATGTCGGTCCCCCGGCCCCGCGGATCGAGGGCGAGGAGGTCGCGCACGATGCGCAGGGCGTGGTCCCGCCCGCGGCCCGGCGGCACGTAGCCCTCGATGCGATCGGAGAACAGGACCGCGCCCACCCGGTCGTGATTGAAGACCGCCGAGAAGGCCAGCACCGCCGCCAGCTCGGCGGCGAAGTCCCGCTTCAGGAGATAGCGGGAGCCGAAGGCCTGCGATCCTGAGACATCGACCACCAGCAGCAGGGTGAGGTCGCGCTCCTCCACGTACTTCTTGATGTAGGGGGAGCCCATGCGCGCGGTGACGTTCCAGTCGATGGTGCGCGCGTCGTCGCCCGGCTGGTACTCGCGGACCTCGGCGAACTCCATGCCGCGTCCCTTGAAGACCGCGTGATAGGCGCCGCCGATCCCGGACTCCAGGATCACCCGCGTCCGGATCTGGATGCGCCGGATCTTCGAAAAAGTCTCTCGGTCAAGCATGGGTGGGCCGGTTCGGCCGGGGCGGCTTCGTCTCAGGGCACCTCGACCCGTTCCAGGACCTGCTCGACCACCGCGTCGGTGGTGACGTTCTCCGCCTCGGCCTCGTAGGTGAGCAGGATGCGATGCCGGAGCACGTCCTTCGCAATCTCCTTGACGTCTTCGGGGATCACGTAGCCGCGGCCGTGGAGGAAGGCCATCGCCCGGGAAGCCTCGGAGAACGCCAGCGTGGCCCGCGGCGAGGCGCCGAACGCGATGAGCGGCGCCAGGTCCACCAGGCCGATCTCCTTCGGCTGGCGGGTGGCGGTGACGAGCGCCACGATGTAATCGCGCAGGCGGTCGTCGATGTAGATCTCGCGCACGCGCTTCTGGAGGCGGAGCACGGCCTCGGCTTTCAGCACGCGCGTCACCGGCGGCGTCTCGCCCGTGATCATCCGGTCGAAGATCTGCCGCTCCTCGTCCTTCTTCGGGTATTCGACCTTGGCCTTGAGCAGGAACCGGTCGACCTGGGCCTCGGGCAGCGGATAGGTTCCCTCCTGCTCGATCGGGTTCTGGGTCGCGAAGACCATGAAGGGCTCGGGCAGCCGGTGACTCGTGTCCCCGAGGGTGACCTGTCGCTCCTGCATGGCCTCGAGGAGCGCCGACTGGACCTTGGCCGGAGCGCGGTTGATCTCGTCGGCGAGGAGCAGGTTCGTGAAGACCGGCCCCTTGCGGACCGCGAACTCCCCGGTCTTCTGGACGAAGATCATGGTGCCGGTGAGGTCGGCCGGGAGCAGGTCCGGCGTGAACTGGATGCGCGAGAACTGGAGATCCAGCACCTGGCCCAGCGTCTTGACGGCCAGGGTCTTGGCCAGACCGGGAACACCCTCCACCAGGAGGTGGCCGCGGCAGAGCAGCGCCACCATCAGGCGGTCGAGGAGAGCCTTCTGCCCGACGATGACCTTCTTGATCTCGTTGACCGCGGCCTGCACCAGCAGGGCCTCTTCGCGAACGGTCTCGTTCAACCTGGCGACATCGACTGCTTGCTCGGTCATTCTCACCCGCCTGTTCGATTCGATGCTTGCTGGACGCGGCGACGCCGGGACAGCGGGCCAGCACGCCCCATGCCCCCGCAGCGAAGGACTGCCCAGGATCTGGAGAAGGACAACCCGCGGGCGCTCACGCGGGCGAAAAACGGTAGGGCGAGGGCGAGAAAAGTGTCAAGCATGGCGGGACATTCTTGCCGCGGGTTTGACAGTCGTTCGGTGCCGTTCGGAGTCGGCTCGCCGGGATGCCGGGGCCGATTTGCACGCCCGTAACCCGCAGGTCCATCGTGGCGTGGGGGTCCGGCGATCGTGCGCCGCCCCGGCAGCCGAAGCGCTGGGGGTCCAAGCACCGGACGCCGCGGCGTCCGCCGCGTGTCGTGAGGGCCGGGTCGGCGCCGAGCATCGTTCCATGTCCTCATGACCGGCCGAGGAGGTTCGCCGTGCGTGCCATCACACCGATCGCAGCGGTCGCATCGCTCGTTCTCCCGGTAGCGCTCTCCCCCGGCTCCGGGCTCGGCGCCGCCTCGACGCCCGCGGCTCCGCGGCTGCCGGCCTCCGAAACAACCGCCAAATCGGCGCTCGAGAGCTCGCCGCGACACGGCGAGTTTGTCGACGTTGCCCTCCCCTCCGGCGGCACGCCGATTCGCACCTGGGTCGTCTACCCCGAGCGGCAGGACAAGACCGGGGCGGTACTGGTGATCCACGAAGTCTTCGGCCTCAGCGCCTGGATCCGCGCCGTCGGCGACCAACTCGCCGCCGAAGGCTTCATCGCCGTCGTCCCGGACCTGATCTCGGGTCTCGGCCCCGGCGGCGGCGGCACCGACTCGGTCGCGAGCCGCGACGACGTGGTCAAGCTGATCCGCGGGCTCGAGCCCGGAATGGTGCGCGAGCGGCTCGACGCCGTGCGCGGCTACGCCGCGCAGATTCCCGCGGCCAACGGCAAGGTGGCAACCCTCGGCTTCTGCTGGGGCGGTGCCCGAAGCTTCGAGTACGCGGCTGCCGATCCCCCGCCCGTGGCGTCGGTGGTGTTCTACGGCGTGGCTCCCGACAGCGCCACGCTACTCGCGGTGAGTGCCCCGGTGCTCGGCAACTTCGGAGGCGACGACGAGCGAGTCGACGCCACCATCGAACCGGCGGCCGCCACGCTCAAGAAGCTGGGGCGACGCTTCGAGCCCCACACGTACGCCGGCGCGGGGCACGGCTTCCTGCGCCAGCAAGAGGACCGAGATGGCGCGAACCTCAAGGCCTCGCAAGAGGCGTGGCCGCGGACGATCGCGTTTCTGAGGCGGTTTCTGAGGTAGGCGACAGCCGGTGAGAGCCATCGTCCTGCTGCGGGCCTTCGTGGTGGGGACGATCTACGTGTCGCTCCAAGTGTGGTTCTTCCCGCGCTGGTTCGGAGTGCAGGGGGATCCGCGCGCTCCGCTGGTCCAGCCGCTCCGCTGGATGGGTCTCCTGCCCGCGGCGATCGGGGCCGCGATCATCCTGAGCTGCTTCCGGGACTTTGCCGTCGCCGGGCGCGGCACGCCCGCGCCCTTCGATCCGCCCCGCGGGCTCGTCACGCGCGGCCCATACCGCTGGGTGCGAAACCCCATGTATCTCGGCCTGTGGCTGCTCCTCATCGGAGAGGCCGTTCTGTTCGCCCGGCCCACCTGGAGCCTCTTCGTTTACGCCCCGGCGCTGATCATCGTCATCCACTTGTTCGTCGTCCTCTATGAAGAGCCGACGCTCCGCCGCAAGTTCGGGGCGGATTACGAGCGCTACGTCGCCAACGTGAAACGCTGGCTGCCGAGGAAGCCGACGGTCTGACAGCCTGCAGCTCGCCCAGCATCGTGCAAGCCGCGCCAGGCCAAACGTCAGGCCCCAATATCACGCTTGTGTCGAACCCACGGCGTGCGGCAGGCTGTCATGGTCGTGTGTGCGCGTGACCGGTCTCAGCCCTCACACCCGACGTGGCCGCGCGGTGGCCGCGTCGTACTCCTGCGGTGGCGCTCGACGCCGACTATCGCGTGCAGGACGGGGAAGGCCCCATGCTCGGGGGCCGGCACTGGCTCGAGAAGTCCGGTATCAACCTGCTGGCCCGGATCGCGAGCGGCACGCCTTACACACCGACCCTGGTCTACGACGAGGTGACCCTCGCCGCGGTCGCGCCGCAACCCGTCGGCGCCCCAATGAGCGTAGCGGGCCCTGGACGGTCTCGATCGACGTGCGCGCGACCCGCGAACTTTCGCTCGCCGGCATGCCGCTCGAGGCCTCGGTGTGGGTGATCAACCTGCTCGACCGGCGCAACGCGAACACCGTCTTCACCGGGAGCGGCTCGCCCTACACGACCGCGTGGCTCGCGACCCCCGATGGAAAGGCGTGGCTCCAAGATGTCGGGGCGGACGGCGTGGCCATCTACGACCTCGCCCAGAGCCGCCCCGAGTTCTTCGATGCGCCACGGCTGGTGCGCTTCGGCCTGCGAGCGAGGTTCCGAGCGCGTGCCGTTGGCCAGGTCTGCAACTTGTAGCGCCGCGCTCGCCCATCCATAGTCTCGCCATGTCAGCCGCCCCTCGATCCGGACCGCGATCCCTTGCCAGGGCGGCGCTCGGCGGCGCATCGATGGCCGCCGCCCTGACCCTGCCTGTCTCCCCGCTTGGCGCGTCGGACTTCGACGACTTCCGCGTCCCCGATCACCGCTCGCGCAGCATCGCCGCGAGCCTGGCGACCTCGGCGAGCCAGACCACGCGCAACTCGTTCCTGGGAGAGGAATCGGGGAGCTGGGACTCGGGGCTCACCGGCAATGGCAACTGGTTTCGCGACTCCGAGCGGCTCCAGACCTCCACTAGCTTCAACCTGGGTGCCCAGGGACTCCGGAACAGGGAGGAGACTCACTGGCTGAACATCGGCCCGTCGGTCGTGCAGCGCTCGGATCAGATAGAGTCGCACCGGGCGCTGCACGAGTTCTGGACGATCGGGCTCGCGGCCCGCGTCTATCCCTGGAGCCTGCCGATTTCGATTGGCACAGGGGTCACGAACTTAGCGGCTTACGACCAGGACTGGATGGACCGGCACGGGGTAGACAGGGTTCAGGTCTCGCAGCCGCCTCCCTTCGACCGGCGCTCCGTAACGCAGGGAGACGTCAACGAGTGGCGCTACTCCTACGACACGATCGTCGGCGGGGATGTCGGTCTCGGGCGGGTGCGAGACGCTACGGGTGTCTACCAGGCGCAGCTCCTCTTGGACCGACTGGGCCGTGACGGAGTGCTCGCGCGTCCCCCGTCGAAGGAGGCGCGGGTCCGACTGGCTCGGCTCTATTACATCGAGTCGGACTACAGCGTGGCGCACGACCGCAGCGCGAAGTTCTTCTGGCGCGACGTCGAGAAGATCTTGAGCGACGATGGCGCCCTCGGCCCCGCGGGCCTCGACGCCTACTCGCTGCACCACGCGCTCGAGCCGTACTTCATCCGGTCGTTTTCGCGCGGGAACAGCCGGCGCACCGGCTGGTTCGCCGGGGTCCAGTTCTCGGGCTTCTACCGGAACCAGATCGTCCGCTCGACGGACCATTTGTTCCAGGCGGCCTACAACGCGGACACCCTGGTATACGCAACCGACCAGACCCGGAGCGATCACATCGCGCTGTCGATCCGCTCGCCCCTGGCCGGACTCGAGCTGGAATACCATCGGCCGCTCGACCTGCGCTGGCAGCTCGACGCAAACGCGCAGGCCCGGACCGACGTGCGCGGCCTTTCGCGCCTCACCGACGTTCAGTCGCGCGTCGAGGTCGGCTACCTCCTCGCCGATCGCTGGTCCGCACGCGGCGTGGCCAATCAGTCGCGGACGGTCGGGGGGGCGAGGGACCAGGTCTTCCCCGCCGACCAGTGGGACGTGGACTTCGGCGCCGAGCTCTCCTACTACCTGGAAGATCGTGTCAAGCTCACCCTGACGGCCTCCGAGGCGCAGCAGTCGGTGCGTGGGGCGTTGGGGCCATTCGGATCCGGTATCCACGTCTACGAGCGCCGCCGCTCCGTCTTCCTCGGCCTCTCCTACTCGATCCTGCGCGGATACGACGCGCCCGGGCTGGTCGATCGCGGGCGGCCGCTCCACTGAGTTGCGCCCGGTTCGCCGCCCGTGGTTGACCGCCTGACCGATCCATCCTCTCGCGTTCGTGTGTTCCGCCAGCTCCACGAGCGGGGCTGCTTCTTGATTCCGAATCCCTGGGACCCGGGCAGCGCTCGCGCGCTTGCGGGACTCGGGTTCCCGGCGCTGGCCACGACCAGCTCCGGCTTCGCCTGGAGTCAGGGGCGACCGGACAACGGCGTGAGCAAGGAGGAGGCGCTGGCGCATTTCAGGGGGATCAGCTCCAGCGTCGAGATCCCTGTGAACGGCGACTTCGAGGGCGGCTTCGCCGTCGCGCCGGAGGCGGTCGCGGCCAACGTCGGAGCGGCCGTGGCAACGGGCGTGGCCGGGCTGTCGATCGAAGACTCGACCGGCAATCCCGCGGACCCTTTGTTCGAGTACTCGCTCTCGGTCGAACGCGTCCGTGCGGCCCGAAGCGCTATCGACAAGAGCGGAACCGGAGTGCTCCTCACCGCCCGCTCCGAAGGCTTCATCGTCGGGCGGCCCGACCTCGCCGAGACGATCCGCCGCTTGACCGCCTACGCCCAGGCGGGCGCGGATTGCCTCTACGCGCCGGGGATCCGCACCCGGGACCAGATTACCTCGGTGGTGGGCGCCGTCGCGCCGAAACCCGTGAACGTGCTGGTCGGCAGCGACTTCTCGACCGTTGCGGAGCTCGCCGCACTCGGCGTCAGGCGGATCAGTGTCGGGGGCGCGCTCGCGCGCACCGCCTGGACTGCCTTCCTTGAGGCCGCGCGGGAGATTGCCCAGCAGGGCAGGTTCACCGGCCTCGGGCGTGCCGCGTCGTTCGCGGACATCGATGGTCAGTTCCGGAAGGCGTAGCGGCTGATGCGCCGGGAATCGAGGTAGCGGGGCCAACTCGTGAGGGCGGTCACCGGTTACCAGTACAACTTCCTCGCCCAGGGCAGCGTGACTCCCTACGCCGGCATCGGGATGGGTGCGAACTTCGGCGAGGGGTTCACCTTCGATGGCACGTCGCTCCTGGCACCCGTGCTCACGGGCGGGATGCGGGTCCTGGTGGGCAACACGGGATCGGTGAACCTGAGCCTCTCCTACGAGCACGAGACCGACAACCACGTCAGCGAGAACCGGATCGTGGGCGCCGTGGGCGTATCGTCGTTCCCCTGGAGACTGCACTGAGCTGAGGCTCCGGCGTCCCCGCAAACTCGGGAGGGGACGCCGCCGGGAACTTGCGGTGCTGCGCCGGCGCATCCATAGTCCCGGCCATGCGCGCCGCCCCACGTCCCGGACCCCGGCCCCTCGTCATGTCGGCGCTCCGCGGCGCTTCGATGGCCGCCGCGCTCGCGCTCCCCTGCACGCTCGAGGCATCGGATTTCGACGACTTCCGCATCCCCGATCATCGCGCCCGCAGCATGGCCATGAGCCTCTCGACCGCAGCGACCCAGAGCTGGGGCAACTCGGGTGCCTTCGAAGGCGAGTCAGGAAGCTTGGGGTCGGGGCTCACCGCGAATGGTAATTGGTTTCGCGACTCCGAGCGAATCCAGACCTCCACCTCCTTCGGTCTGGGCGGCCAGGGAACTCGTGATCGGAACGAGAACCACATGCTGGATATCGGCCCATCGTTCGTGCGGCGCTCGGACGGCGAGGCGTCGACCCGGGACCTTCACGAGTTCTGGAGCCTCGGGCTCGGAGGGCGCGTGTATCCGTGGACCGTGCCGCTCTCGATGGGCGGGAACGTCACGAACTACGCGAGCTACGACCAGCGCTGGCGTGGACATGCTTCCGCGTCCGACGCTTCCCAACAGCCAGCGCTTTGAGGCGCAGAGCGATGCCACCCCGTGGCGGTACTCGTACGCTACCTTGATCGACGCGGACGCCGGTCTCGGGCGGGTGCGGGACGCGACCGGCGTCTACCGCGCTCAGCTCCTCGTGGACCGGCTGGGGCGCGACGGTGTTCTGGCACGCGCGCCGTCGAGGGAGGCGCGTGCCCGGCTGGCCCGGCTCTACTACATCGAGTCTGACTACAGCGTGGCGCACGACCGGGGTGCGAAGTTCTTCTGGCGCGATGTGGAGAAGATCCTGGGCGAGGATGGCGCGCTCGGTCCCGCGGGCCTGAATGCGTACTCGCTGCAACACGCGCTCGAGCCCTACTTCGAACCGTTTTTGGTCGCGGCCCGGGTGCGACGCGTCGGATGGTTCGCCGGGGTCCAGTTCTCCGGCTTTTACCGCAACCTGATCGCTCGCTCCACGGACCACTTTTTCCGCGCATTCTATGACTCGGATACCCTGGTGTCGTCAGATGACCAGACGCGGAGCGGGCACGTGACCTCGTCCACCCGCTCGCCGCTGGCGGGACTCGAGGCGGAATACCACTTGCCCCTCGACATGCGCTGGCAGCTCGACGCGGTCGCGAACGCGCGCAGCGACGTGCGTGGCCTCGCGCGCCTCACCACCGTCGATTCGCAACTCGAGGTGAACTACCTCCTGGCCGATCGGTGGGCCGCCCGGGGCTTCGCCGCGCAGGGCCGCCTCGTCGCCAAGGCAGGTGGCCGGGACCCCGCGCTCGACCTTTGGAACGCGAGTTACGGCGCCGAGCTCGACTACTACCTGGTGGATCGGGTCAAGATCGGTCTCACGGCGTCCGAGGAGCAACACTCGGACCGCGCAAGCTTCGGGGCCAGCTTCCGCACTTACGGGCGCACCCGCAGACTCTTTCTCGGCCTCTCCTACTCGATACTGCGCGGTTTCGACGCGCCCGGGCTCGTGGATCCCGGGCGCCCCATGAACTGAGTCGCGGCGTTTCCCGGGCTCACCCGCGACCGGCTCCGCGGTCCCGCTCGTGCTCGTCATGTTGGTGGCGTTCTTGATGCGCGCGAACGTCGACCTGAGCGCTTACGGACTGTCGCCAGTGGTATTCGGGCCGGCGTTTCTCGTGCTCGTCGCCGCCGCCGTGATTTTTTCGTTCGCAAACTGGAGGTGCCCGGCCTGCAACGGCTACCTCGGCCGTGGCATCAACCCCAAGTTCTGCTCGAAATGCGGGACGGAGCTTCGCTAGCCTAGAGACATCCCGATACCGTGGCGCGCCCGACCACGAAGCCACTTCCGCAGCTTCCTGAAGGGCGAATCCGGCGCGGCGTGCTATCATCGCGAGGTCCATGAGCGCCCGCAGTCGTTCGAAGGCGCGCACGACCCTCCCGCGCCCTTCTCCCGCGCCTTCCAAACCGACTCGCAGCCATCCGCCCTCCGAGCGGCCGACCCGCAGCGAGACGCTCACGGCGGCGGCGCCCGTGGCGATGACTGATCCCGCCATGATCGCGGCGGCGCTGTTCGCGACCGCGTGCATCCTGTATCTGGTCACCTACCACATCTACGACATCGACCTCTGGCACAACCTCGCCTACGGGCGCGCCGTCGCACGCCTGGGACGCGTGCCACTCACGCAGATGTGGACCTGGCCCACCTACGGCCAGCCGGACGTGAACACCTCGTGGCTCTTCCGGGTGCTGGTCTGGAAGCTCTGGGAGCTGGCCGGCGTGTGGGGGCTCATGGCCTGGCGCTGGACGAGCACGCTCGTGGCGTTCGGCCTTGCCTGGCTCGCGGCGAGGCGGATGGGAGCGCGCGGCTTCGTCCCGCTCCTGGTGCTCCTGGCGTGCGCGCTCGTCTATCGCAGCCGCGCCCAGATCCGGCCCGAGACGTTCGCCGCGCTGCTCCTGTCCGCGTCGATCTGGATCCTCGAGACGCGGCGTCACGGCGGCCCCGACCGGAGCGTCTGGCTCGTTGCCATCGCGTGGGGTTGGATCAATGCCCATCTCTCCTACTACATCCTGTTCGTCGTCCTGGGCATCTACCTCCTCGATGCCGAGGTGGCCGCCCGCGCGGGCGGCGGCCCGGCGCCCCGAAGGCTCCGTGTCGCCGGGGCGTGCGCCCTGGCCGTCTCGTTATTGAATCCCTTCGGCTGGCACGCGCTCGCCTGGCCGTTCCAGTACTTCTTCACCTGGCGCAAGGAGCCCTTCTACCGGGACATCGCCGAGCTCAGGCCCATATCGTGGGCGGCGGGCCATACTTTATTGATCGCGGGCTGGCCGCTGCTGCTGGCATGGCGAGCGCGGCGTCGCGGCGTGGACCTCGTCGAGACCTTGATGTGCCTGTTCCTGTCCGGCCTCGTGATCATGGGACAGCGGTTTCTAGGTAGCTATGCCGTGGCCGCGGCGCCTTACATGGCCCGAGATCTCGAGGAGTGGGTCCAGGCGAGGGTGTGGCCGGCCTGGACCGCGCGAACCTGGTCCCGGGCCGCGCTCGCGGCCCTGGGCTGCCTCTCCCTCACGGCTTGGGAAGCGAGGCGGCCGGGATTCGTCCCGGGGGTCGGCATCGAGATGGGCGAGGCCCCGGTCCACGCGTGCGACTTCATCGAGAAGACGGGAATCCGGGGGCGCGCGTTCAACGACTTCCCGATCGGCGGCTACATGCTCTACCGATTCTGGCCCGACCGGGAGCGGTTGCCGTTCCTCGGCTGCCTGACCGAGCACTCCACACGGCGCCAGCGCCAGCTCCACCACGACGCGTACTTCGCCGCTCCTGAAGGCTGGTACGCGCTCGACCGTGAGTATCACTTCGATTACGCGGTGCTGATGAGACAGCAGAGGGGCAAGGGCATGCTGCTCGACATCCTCGACGCCGACGCGACCTGGTCGCTGGTGTTCGCGGACGACGCGGCCGCGGTGTACGTGCGCCGGCGCGGCCCGCTGGCCGGGGTGGCGGAACGACATGGCTATCGCGTGCTGGGAGCCGGCCTGGCGGCGCTCGATCGCCTGGACGTGGCGACGGCGACGGATTCCACGCTGCGCGCCCGTCTCGTGAGCGAGCTCCGCCGCGAGGTGTCCGAGTCCCCCGCCACGAGCCTCGCCTCGAAGATGCTGGGCTACATCGCGCTCCTGGAGGGGCGGCGGGACGAGGCGAGGCGCGAGTTCCGCCGGGCGGTCTCGATCAGCCCGTTCATCTCGAGGGTGCATCTGCAGCTCGGCAGCCTGGCCCTGGAGGACGGCCAGCCCGAGGTCGCTCTCAGGGAATTCGAGGCCGAGCGCGCCCGCGACCCCAAGCTCGAGGGCATCGCTTTCCGGATCGGACAGGCCTACGCGCGATCGGGCCGCCGCGACCGTGCCCTGGACTGGTACCGCCGGGAGCTCGAGCAGCACCCCGACAGCCAGGAAGCGCGCGACTCGCTGACGGCGAGCGGGAGGGGAGCGTAGGCGAGGCGACGCGGGAGACAAGTCACCGCGGGAGGCGGGCGGGCGTCCGACCGGTTCGTGTCCGCGCGCCGGGCGGGCGGTCCTTGACGAGCGGGCGCATCGCGGTCGTCCTGCTGGCGGTCCACGCCGCCCTGGCGCTCTGGGGTGCGGCGCGCAACTCGGTCACCTACGACGAGAACTTTCACCTGCCGTCGGGCATCGCGATCGTCACGCGGGGGGAGTACCGGGTCTCCGCGGTCAACCCGCCCCTGGTGAAGGTCCTCTGCGGGCTCGCGGCCCTCGGGGCCGGAGCGCGCCCGCCCGCGCCCGAGGTCCTCGCCACCCACGACCAGCGGCAGGTCGGCGAGTCCTTCATGCGAGCCAACGCCGCGCACTTCCACACCATCTTCTTCGCGGGCCGCTGCGTCGTCGTGCTGCTCTCCGTGCTGCTAGGGCTCCTGGTGTGTCGCTTCGCTCGCAGGCTCTACGGCCCGGCGGGCGCGTTGCTGGCGCTCGGGCTCTACGCCTTCGCGCCTGAGTCCCTCGCTCATGCGGGCCTCGTGACGATGGACCTGGCGACCGGACTCGGCTACCTGGCCTCGGTCTACGCCTGCGCTCGCTCGGGCCGGTGGCGCTGGTGGGCCTGGACCGCGCTCGCGGTCGGGCTCACCGCGCTCGTGCGCTTCACCGCACTGCTCATCCTGCCGGTCCTCGCCGCTCTGGCCCTTACCGCCACACTGGGACTGCGCGTCCGCCGCCCGGGCCGACTATGGGTCGGGCTGATCCTGCTGCTGCCGGCCACGTTGCTGATGATCCAGCTCGGATACCTCGGCAAGTGCTCGTTCGCGTCTCTCGCCCAGCAGAGCTTCTACTCGCATGGTTTGAATTCGCTCCGGCAGTCGATGCCCTGGCTCAGGCTTCCGATCCCGGACGCCTATCTTTCCGGCCTCGACTGGCAGTCCTTCGAGGCTCAGGTCGCCAGTCCGCCCACCTACCTCCTGGGTCATATACGAACCGATCCCGTGTGGTACTACTTTCCATTCGCATTGCTATTCAAGTGGCCGCTGGGATTTCTGGGCGCGCTGGTCGCGAGGGCCGCGTGGAGCCCTCGCACCCATCGGCGGCGCCGCAGGCACGAGGTCTTCCTGCTGCTGCCCGTGGCCGCGTACCTGCTCGCAGGCATGTTCCTGGTCCATCTCAACGTCGGGATCCGTTACATGTTCCCGATCCTGCCGCTCCTCTGCGTCTGGCTGGGTGGGCTGATGCCCGCGAGGCGGCTCGCGCCCGCCAGGGGGCCGAAGCGCCATCGCGTTCGGACCGCGCTGGCCATCGGGCTGGTCGTGTTGCAGTCCCTCGAGTGCCTGCAGTGCGCGCCCTGGTTCCTGTCCTTCTTCAACCTTCCGAGCGGCGGTCCCGGGGGTGGCGACCGTCTGGTCAACGACTCCAACGTGGACTGGGGTCAGGGGCTCATCGCCTTGCGCGACGAGCTCAAGCGGCGAGGTATCGCGCGCGTCCACCTGAGCTACCACGGCACCACGGACCCCGCGATCTACGGCATCGACTACGTGCCCTACATCGGCGGAGAACCGGGCAGGGAGGCCGACTGGATCGCGATCAGCAGCTACTACTTCGTGGGGCTCACGCAGCGGATGGTGACCTCGAGGGGCACCCTCCCGGCGGTCCGGATCGGTTTCAGCGCGCTGTGGAAAGTCCCCCCGGTCGCCAAGCCCGCCGGGTGCATGTACCTCTATCCGGTGCCGCACGAGGAGGAGTGACCCGGCGCGCTCTCGTCCCGTGAGGCACGGGGCAGGGGGAAGGCTGGCCGCCGCGCGTAAGCCGGAGCGCCGTCAGACGAGCTGGTCCATCGCCGGCCTTCAGGGCCCCTCAACGGGGCGTGGCCGAGCGTGCCCCGGGGGTGAGCTGAATCAGTAGGCGGCGCGCCACGGTGTCGGCGGGATCCAGGCGCGCCAATTCCACGAGGGAGCGCGCGGCCTCGGTCGTGT
Source organism: Candidatus Eiseniibacteriota bacterium (assembly GCA_005893225.1). GTDB lineage: Bacteria > Eisenbacteria > RBG-16-71-46 > RBG-16-71-46 > RBG-16-71-46 > WS-3. The sequence goes on along the minus strand of VBOT01000120.1, from coordinate 3,210 downwards.
CGCCGGCTCGAAGGGACCCGATGGCGAGGCTCCGCCATGCGTCGGGACTGGTGGAATCGCGCTCGGCGATCCGCCTGAGGACTGCCTGGGCCGCGACGAGGTCGCCCGCCATGGACTCGGCCGTGGCCCACTGCCGCAGCACCCTCGGGCTCGGAACCATCTCGGCGGCGCGGGCGAACTCGGCGGCGGCCTCGGCCGGCCGCCCGAGATCGATCAGGCGAAAACCAAGGAACTCGTGCGCGGTGGCGCGAAGCATCGGAGCTCGGGCGGGCGGCTCGCGCAGGTAGGCCTGAACGCGCTGCAGGCCAAGCTCGTCGTGTGCGTTGTGGATCAGGAACGAGAGTGAGGGGCAGGCTGCAGCCAGCGCCAGGGAGATGCCCAGCCATCTCCAGCTCGGCGCTTCCGCAAGGACCACTGCCGCCATCCACGCGGTGAGCATCGATAGCGCCACGCCGAGGCCGGCGAAGATGTCCCAGAAGCGGAAGAGGCCCTCGGGTGGATAGAAGAGGAGCGCCAGAGCGGCGAGCGGGGCGACCATCGCTGCCAGAAACGGGCCCTCGGGCCGCCACCAGGTCCGCCCCAGAGCGAGCCCGAGCGGAAGTGAAGCAAGCCCCGCGGGTGACAGGAGGGCGATCGCGTTCAGCAGGTCGAGGGCGCGTGTGTCACCCTGGGCGCCCGAACGAGTCCCGAGCGGGACGAAGAGCGCGACATCGAACTCGCGCACGATCGTCACCACTTGCGGGGCCTCCAGCAGGAGGGTGAGCACCGGGATCGCAAGCGACAGCGCCGCGGCGCGCTGCCGGCGGTGGCCCGGATCAACTCGACGCCACCACACGAGCCAGGCCGAGACGAAGGCAGGGATCAACGCCAGCGCCGACCGGTGGAGAAGGAGTCCCGCCGCGAGGACGAAGGCCAGCGCGACGATCCCGCGTCCCTCGCGCACCACGCCGAGGCCGAGGCCCCCGAACAGCGCCACCACCAGCACGGTCTCCGAGAGTGCCTTGTTATATCCGGTGAAGAGCGCGAGCCAGCCGCCCCAGAAGACCAGGGAGGCGGCCGAGATGGCCGTCACGCCCTCGAGGTCGAGCGCGCGCGCGAAGAGGGACGCGCTCCAGGCTAGTGCGCCGGCCTCGAGCACGCCGAGCAGCCGCCCGTAGTCATTGGCTTCCAGCCCCCATCGTGTGACCAGCAGGTGGCCGAGCTGCTGGTGGAGGGCCAGGTCCAGCGGCACCGCATGCGTGTACCAGGCGACCCCGGAGCCCGAAGCGTCGAGCGAGAACTGGCGTCCGATGAAATCGCCGGTGAACCACACACGGTCCGGAAAGGCAGCGACCAGGGTCGCGGCCGCGGCTACCATCGCCACTTGCCAGGCGGTGCCGTTGACACGCCTGCGATCGAGCCACGCCGCCACCGGCCGGGCGAGCGCCGGAAGCAGCGCCACGGCCGGGAGGCTCAGGAGCACCCATGCCCAGGGTGAGGGAACGAAGCGGTCGACGTTCAGTCCCCAGGCCGCCATCGAGGGAACGAACTCGAGGAGTAGCCGCGCGGCAGCGAGCAGCGCGAGCACCGCCCACAGGCACCACGCGGCCAGAGCCGAGTCCTGACCCGACGGGCTCGGGGAAGTCGAGGTTCGCCTGGCGTCTCTCTTACCCAGTGCCTGCTTCGACACGAGTGGCACCGCCTGGTCAATTACTCGAATAAAGCCCCTCGCCCGGTGCGTGGCGACGCGGGAGTGAGCCCGGAAGATTTGTGAGGTCTGGGAGTTCGCCTTGCAGTGATGGGGTCAAGATAGCCGCTCTCGAAGGACTTCGTAAGACGTCTTGCCTTCGCGCCTTGGGGCGAAACCAGGCTGTAGAACTGCTCGAACTCTTGTTGACGACCGCGAGAAAGGAGGCCTAGCACGAGTGGGTGACCGTGCGGGAGTCTGGTTGCCCTGCTCGCTCCCGCGGTCGCGTCGCAGACTCAGCCGCAGCGCTTGGCGATCGTGGAGTCTCGGCGCTTCCATGCGCCGAGCGATCTGACGGATCGAAAGTCCTTGGGCTCGGAGCTACGGGCGAGGGTCAACGCACGACGACGAAGACGACTTCCAACATCCTCGAGGCCCACGAAATCCAACCGGCGCCTGAGGGCAGCCTGGAGTCGCTCGCCCGCGCGAGCGGAATCCCACGTTTCCTGCTCGATCTACGTCGTGCGATCGGGGACTGCTGATTGCGCGTTCGAAACCGTCACGATGCTCGTCATTCAACCGGCGTCCCTCCAGCGCCCGCACTACAAGAGGCTGAGGTTACTGGATGATGACGGCTCGGCCTGTAAGCGATCGGCCCCTCTGCGTCAAGCGGAGCAAGTAGACTCCCGGTATCGGGGCCGATGAAAGACTTACGATATGACTTCCCGAGCCCAATCCTCCCACGTCGAACGAGGCTAGTTTCCGCCCGGCGATATCAAAGAGTTCGAGTTCCGCTGGAGAGGCATCAGGTAGGGAAAAGGCGACATTCAGCCCATGGAGGGTTGGATTGGGACACTGACCAGCTAGTTGAAATCTCGGCCCTCCGGGAGTGTCTATCCAGGCTTCCCCTAGAAATTGCTCCGATCCTCCTTGGAGAACGCCGAGTCGGTAGCCATAGCGTGTCCCGGATGAGACCTGCGTGTCCTCATACATCAGGAAGCCGGTTCCATCGGAGGTGACTTGGCTGATGGTCTTCCACCCCTCCGTCCCAGTTCGGCGGTATACCGTCGCGGTGAGGCCGTGTGCATCGGCGGCGAACCATCTGAGCCGCACACGGCTGGGCTCCGCGTCTGCTTCGACGAGCGAAAGAAGCGTGGGTGTGGTCGGATCACCTGTTGCGGCGATTCCGCTCATGGGAAGACCACCTATGCTCGTAAAGTCGCCACCCGCGTACACCGTCGTCCCGCTCGCCACCAGGGCGTAGACCCAGCCGTTCGCATTCGGGCCCCAGGGGGCGATGGGGAGCCCAGTCGTGGCGTCCAGCGCCGCGATGTGGTTCCGCGTTTGCCCGTCGATCGTGGTGAACCCCCCGCCCGCGTACACCGTCGTTCCGCTCACCGCCAAGGCTCTGACAGGGTCGTTCGCATCCGGGAACCAGGGGGTGGCGAGCCCGGTCGTGGCGTCCAGCGCCGCGATGTTGTATCGGGTTTGCCCACCGACGCGGGTGAAATCTCCGCCCACGTACACCGTCGTCCCGCTCAGTG
>VBOT01000199.1 GCA_005893225.1 Candidatus Eiseniibacteriota bacterium | reverse complement strand
ATGGTGGCTGCGCACGAAGAACGCTTCGTTGGGGGTCAGCCACGACCGACCGAGCGCGGCGAGGGTGGTCTCCCAGTGCTCGGGCCGATCGTTGCGCTCGATCAGATCGGGAGCCGCCGCGGTCTCTCCCAGCGGCGTGGCCAGGCCTCGAGCGCCTGACCGGCCCGCCGCGAGCGCCGATCGGGCCCAGGGCGGGAGCGAGGCCAGCGCCGCCGACCCCAGGCCGGCGCGGGTGAGCGCCGAGACGAAGGCGCGACGCGTGAGTCGGGTCATGCCGGAAAGCTCATCCTTCGCAGCAGGCTTGCCATCCGCGCGTCGCCGCGCAGCGGGTCCAGTCGTGGATGCACCTTGATATGCATCATCGAGCGATCCTGTTCCTCCAGCGCACGCTCTAGCCACTCGAGTGCTCGGTCGCGATCTCCGAGCCCAACGTACACCGAAGCGATGCCCCAGGGCGAGCCCGGTGGCCGGCCGGCGGATGGCTGCCCCGCCGGGCTCCCGTGCGACGCCAGCAACGCCTCGAGGATGCGCCTCCGACCGCGTAAGCGTAAGCCAGCCCCGCGTGGACCAGCGGATTCGCCGTCTCCAGCTTCGCTCCCAGCTCGTACTCCTCGATCGCCTCGCGATGCCGACCCTTCTCGAGGTACACGCGACCGAGGTCGAAGTGGAGCATGTTGAAGCCCGGGCCGAGCTCGAGCGCGTGCCGGAGCTGGACGATCGCTTCGTCGTAGCGGCGCGCGTAGTAGAGCATGTCGCCGAGCGTGCTGTGCATCAGCCAGGAAAGCGGGTCGAGCTCGTGCGCCCGGCGTCCCTCGACGATGGACTCGTCGAAGCGGCCGAGCGCCGAGAGAAACTCGGCGTACCACTGGTGCGCGGTCGCGTAGCCGGGGTTCAGGGCCAAGGCGATCCGGAACTCGCGCTCGGCGGCGGCCCAGTTCCAGTCGTGATAGAGGTGGACGAAGGCCAGGGAGGTGTGCGCCTCGCCGAGGTTGGGATCGATCTCGAGCGCGCGCATGGCCGCGGCCTTGGCCTTCGGGAAGGACTCGCCGGCGGGCAGGTCGCCGTTGGCGCCGAGGATGCCGTAGGCGTCGGCCAGGCCGACGTGTCCCAGCGCGTAATCCGGGTGGGCCGCGATGGCCTGCTGGAAGTACTCGATGCTCTTCACCACGCGCGAGACCGAGCGCTGGTTCCACAGGAAGCGCCCGCGCAGGTAGGCCTCGTAGGCCCCGAGATGAACCGCCCGGCGGGCCCCGAGTCGCGCCTGCTCCTCGGGGCTCAGCTCGAGCTGGATCTCGTCGGCGATCGCGTGCGCCACTTCGCCCTGGAGCTCGAGGATGTCGGAGAGATCGCGCTGGTAGGTCCTGGCCCATACCAGGCGGTCGGCTCCGGCGTCGATCAGCTGGGCGTTGATCCGCACGCGGTCCCCCGCGCGCAGCACGGTCCCCTCGATCACGGCGTCCACCCTGAGCTCGCGCGCGATCTCGGGCAGCGGCTTGCGGGCGCGCTTGTAACTCATGGCCGCCCGGAGCCCGCCGATCCGGGCCAGCTCGGCGATCAGCGCGTCCGTCATGCCGTCGGCGAAGTACTCCTGCTCGGGGTCCCCCGAGAGGTTGTCCAGCGGCAACACGACCAGCGAGTCGATACGGCGCCGCGCCACCGGCTCCGGCGGCCGCGCCGCGGTGTCCGGGCGCAGGGCCTCGGCTAGCTCCCTGGCCGAGGCGTAACGATCGCCCGGGCTCTTGCCCAGGCATCTCAGGATCGACTCCTCGAGACCCGCCGGCAGATCGGGACGGAGCGTGGTCGGCCGCGGCGGCGCGTCGTTGATGATCTCGTAGACCAGCGCCGTCGAGACCGGATTCTTGAACGGCAGCGTCCCCGTGGCCATCTCGAACAGCACGACGCCGAGGGCGTGGAGATCGGTGCGGGAGTCGGTGCTTTTTCCCAGGAGCTGCTCGGGAGCCATGTACGGCAGGGTGCCGAGCCTCACGTCGGTCTGAGTGGTCACCCATCCGCCGGCCGGACGCTCCGCGGTCTGGAGCAGGCTCGCGAGGCCGAAGTCCAGCACCTTCACGTCGCCGCGGCGCGTGATCATGATGTTGCCCGGCTTGAGGTCGCGATGGACCACTCCCTGCTCGTGGGCGGCCTCGAGCGCCTCGGCGATGCGCGCCCCGAACGCCGCCACCTCGTCCAGGGCCAATGGGCCGGCGGCGATCCGGCTCGCCAGGGTCTCGCCCTCCACGTACTCCATGACCAGGAAGTCGATCCCGTCCTGGCTGTCGAAATCGTGCACCGTCGCGATCGCGGGATGATTGAGCCGCGAGAGCGCGAGCGCCTCGCGGCGGAAGCGCTGCCGGGCCTCGGGATCGGCGAGCGCGCCCTCGGGGAGGAGCTTGATCGCCACGTCGCGCTCGAGCCGCTCGTCGCGCGAGCGGTAGACCACGCCCATGCCGCCCCGGCCGAGCTGCTCGAGGATCCGGTAGTGGGAGAGCGTCTGACCGATCATGGAGTCCTTTGATGAGGAAGGGTGGCGCCGCTCACTCTACTCCGGGGGCACGACCGATTGAAGGAACGCGGGGCTCGAGCTCAGGGTCACGGGGCCGCGCTCGCCGGCGGCGGCTCGCCGCGAAGCCCGGCGGCCACGCCCGGCGCGCGGGGATCGCTGGGCCAGCGGCGCAGGAATTCCTCGGCGTGACGCCGCGACTCGTCCTCGCGCCCCAGGAAGTAGCTCGTGACGATCATCCCGAACACCGCGTCGGGGAGAGTGTCGCCGAGCGCCTGGGAGCGAAGGAACATCGCCTCGGCGTCCTTCCACTGCTCGAGCTGCAGGGTGAAGTAGCCGAGCTCGGCCAGCGCGCGGCTGCCGCGTCCGAGGTCGCGCAGCGTGCCCTCGTCTTGATAGAGAAACGTGCGGGCATCCTCCCATTCGCGCGGGATCGAGGCGGCGAAGCCCAGGTAGCGCGCCCCCGGGAAGAACACCCGGATCGCCTCGCCTTGGCGCAGCGCGCCCTCGAGCGGCAGATAGGACCGGACGGCGCTGGTGTCGAGGCCGGCGGTCTGGGCCACGGCGAAGTGCCGCCGCGGCGCCGAGTTGACGAAGGCGATCCGGTCGCCCGGCGCAACGCCGGCGGCCCCGAGGCCGGTGACCGCGTTTTCTAGCATCATCGCCTCGCGCACGGTCTTGTCGAGCGGCAGCGTGCCGAGGCTCGCGTGCTCGCGCGTGCGCACGTTCCCGTACTCGACCACCACGAATCCCGCGAGCAGGATCGCCATCGCCCAGGCCGCCACCCGCCGCCGCGCCAGCCGCTGCCCGGCTCCCGCCAGCATCCAGCACGCGCCCGGCCACGGCAGGTACAAGTAGTAGAGATAGGTATGAAACCGCAGCGCCACGACCGGCGCCAGCATCGCCAGGAACCACGCCGCTCCGACCTCCTCGGGGTGCCGTCGCTCTCGTCTCTGGAGCCACAGCAGCGCGGCGGCGAGGAGCGCCACGGGGAGCCCCACACGCCACGCGGCGGGATTCATCGCCGCGATGGCGTCGCGCACCGGATCGTACAGGGCCACGATCCATCTCAGATAGGTCGCGAGGTTCATCCCGATGAACCAGGGCGAGCGGCTCATCGAGTAGGTCTCGCTTCCCGCGTAGTGGACGAGCGGCAGCGTCGCAAGAAAGCCCGCCGCATAGGCCAGGACCGCGACCGACTGGGGCGCGAGCGACCGGGGCGGGGCGGGATCACCGAGCCGGAAGTGGACCACGAGCAGCACGACCGGGAACAGGATCGCGCTCTCCTTGGAGAGAAGAGCGGCGAGGATCAGCACCACCCCTGCCCACCCCGGCGCCAGGCCACGGCGCTCGCGGGTCGCCAGGAACATAGCGAACGCGGCCAGCGTGAACGTGGTGACGAGCAACTCGACCAGGCACGAGGCCCAGTGGAGCGGCGTGAACGCGATGGACGAGGCGCCGAAGAGCAGCGCGGCCGAGAATCCCGCGCCGCGGCTCCGCAGCAGCCTCGTGCCGATGACGTAGACCAGGGCCGTGTTGGCGAGATGGAGCGCGAAGTTGAAGAGATGATACGGAAGCGGATGGAGGCCGAACGCGGCGTGCAGCATCCGCCACATCCAGCCTTCGGAGAGCGGGCGCGCGAGCGACCAGGGAGTCGGCTCGATGCCCCGTGCGCGGGCGAGGAACGTGACGTCGTCCTGCGCGAAGAAGGTCCTGAGTGCGGGCGCGTGAACCGCGGCCGCCGTCGCCAGGGCGAGCGGAAGGGCGAGGACGCGCAGCGGGCGTTCCGAGAACGGGGCGTCTTGGGGCGGACTCTCGCCAGGCTTCAAGGCGAGCCCGCCTTTCCGGGTGGCCTGTGCCGTCCTGGTGGACGCCCGGGACTTCACCGGCGATGCGGATCCTCATGCCGAGAAATCATGTCGAGAAGTGAGAGAGACCGGGATCGGAGTGGCATTTCAGCTACACGGCCGGGACACGCAGGTCCCTCGCCAGCGCCGCGATGACGTCCGCGACCTGCTTGAACCCGGTCTCGAGCAGGAAATGGCTCGACCGCCCGTAGGACTTGTGGCCGAGGATGAAGAAATCGGGCTCGGGGTTGGCGAGCACGTCGGCGCCGAAGGCAGGCGTGGTGAGGCAGTCGCCGGCGCCGGCGCCGAGCAGTGCCGTGGCGAGCTTCATCGGCGCGCGCGAAGCGTAGCACTCGTGCACCTGGAGCTCGCGGTAGATCGAGTCGTCGGGCCCGAAGCCGGTGTTGACGACGACCTGATCGACCTCCTCGACGCGGGGCTGCTCGCCCAGCCGGAGGGTCACGCGGTAGCGGTGCGTGGCGGAGTTGAACTCGAAGCCCTCGACGACCGCGTCTCCGACATGCTGGACGGCCGGATGCTCACCGCGCGCCAGGCCCCGCGCCCGCTCGTGGAGCGCGCGCCGCTCGGGCAGGGGGTCGCCCTCGATCACGGGGTAGATCGAATCGCCGGGACGGCGCGTCGCCCACACCACGGCGGTTCCGGGCGCCTGATCGGCCAGCCGGGCCAGGTCCGACACCACGGTGGCGGCGCTCGCGCCGGCCCCGATCACGAGCGTGCGCTTGCCGGCGTATCGCTCGCGCCTGAGGCCCAGCACGTCGTCGAGGTGATAGGACATCTGCGGGGCCAGGTAGAGCTCGCCGCGCGCCGGGATTCCGCCGTCGCCCGCCCGGCTCGGCTGCCCGTAGACCCCCGAGGCGTCGATCGTCGCGAACGCGTGGAGGAAGTTCTCGCGCCCGCCGGCTTCGCGCACCAGCAGGCGGAACGGGTGCTCGCGGCGCTCGGCCTTGCCGATCGAATCGCCCTTCAAGGCACCGCGACGGCTCACGTGCACGACCTGCGCATGGGTGTGGACGCGATCCTTGAGCTCCGGCAGGCGAGCGATCGGCTGCAGGCAGCGCTCCGCGTATTCCAGCCCGGCGGGAAACTCGTCCGGGTCGGGCGGGCTCCAGCCCGAAGCGCGCAGGTGCTCGAGCGAGCGCGGGCCGAGGTTCATGCGCCACGGCGTGAACATGCGCACGTGGCCCCACGCCACGGGGTGGGAGCCCACCTCG
>VBOT01000205.1 GCA_005893225.1 Candidatus Eiseniibacteriota bacterium | reverse complement strand
CCCGTACCCGCGCCAGGACGCGGAGGCGCGCGAGACCCTGGACCTGGTCCTGGAGTCGTTCCGATCGTGGGCGCGCGAGCGGCTGGACGGCGGCGCGATCGACCGCGCCGCGGCGTTCCCCGAAGCGCAGGTGCGCGACCTCAAGGAATTGGGCATCCTCGGCCTGACGATCCCGGAGGAATACGGCGGCGGAGGGCTGTCGATCACGGCCTACTGTCGGCTGATGGAGGAGATCGGGCACCACTGCGCGGCCATCGCGACCATCGTCGGCGCGCACCTCGGGATCGGCAGCAAGGGGATCGTCCACTACGGCAGCGCGGCGCAGAAGAAGCGCTGGCTGCCCGGGGTGGCCAAGGGGGACCCGCTGTGCGCCTATGCCCTGACCGAGGCCGGGTCGGGGTCGGACGCCGCCTCCCTGAAGACCCGCGCCGTGTGGGACGAGACGCGTCAGGTCTGGATGATGAACGGCGGCAAGCGCTTCATCACCAACGGCGGGCACGCCGGCCTGTTCACCGTCTTCGCGCGCACCGACATCCGCGGCGAGGACAAGATCAGCGCCTTCGTCGTGACCCGCGACCTCCCCGGGGTCTCCACCGGCAAGGAAGAGGACAAGCTCGGCCTGAAGGGGTCGTCCACGACCGATCTGTACCTCGAGAACGTGCCGGTGCCGAAGGACAACCTGCTCGGGGAGCCGGGGCGCGGTTTCAAGTACGCCATGGAGATCCTGAACGATGGACGCGTGTCGCTCGCGGCCGGCGCCGTCGGGGGCGCCAAGGAGATGATCGACCGCGCCGTGGAGTACGCCCGGCAGCGCCGCCAGTTCGGCCGCCCGATCGCGGAGTTCGAGATGATCCGTGACAAGGTGGCGCGGATGATGGCCGATACCTACGCCGCCGAGAGCATGGTCTATCTCACCACCGGTCTGGCCGAGCGCGGCGACGTCGACTATTCGATCGAGTCGGCCCTGTGCAAGATCTTCTCGTCGGAGAACGCCTGGAGGGTCGTCAACCACGCCGTCCAGATCGCGGGCGGAAACGGCTTCATCAAGGAGTACCCGTACGAGCGCTTCCTGCGCGACTGCCGCATCAACATGATCTTCGAGGGCACCAACGAGATCCTGCGTGTGTTCGTCAGCCTGGCCGGCGTGCAGATGCTCGGCGAGGAGCTGAAGAAGGTCGGCCGGGCCCTGCGCGATCCGATCGCGGAGATCGGCGTGCTCTCCGACTTCGCGCTCAAGAAGATCCGCCAGGCGATCACCGACGAGCAGTTCCCCGACATCGACCCCCTCCTGAAGAAGACCGCCGTGCGGGCGGCGCACTACGCCGAGGCGCTCTCCACCACCGCCGAGCGCGCCCTGCGCGAGCACGGCAAGGAGATCATCGAGCGCGAGTTCGTCCAGGAGCGTCTCGCCGAGGCGGCGGGCGACCTGTACGCCCTCATCGCCTGCCTGTCGCGCGCCAATACCCGCATCCGCGACCAGGGCGCCGGCAAGGCGAAGCGCGACATCCTGCTGACGCGCACGTTCGGCAACGCCGCCTGGCGGCGCATCCGCCGGCGCCTGAGCCAGGTCGAGAAGAACCAGGACGCCAACCTGGCGCAGGTCAGCGACCTGGCCTACGAGCAGGGCGGGTTCGGAGAGAACCTGATCGCCTGAGACGGAGACCCGCGGCGTACCTGGTCCGCGGGCGGCGGGCGATTGGTCGAATCGGCGGGCGGGTGACATAATAGAGGCAGTCGAGCCCCTGTGCCTGCCGATTCCCCCCGTGCCGGTGCTTTGAGAGCCGGTCCGGCAGACTGGTCCACGTGACAGCAGGGGCTTTCGGAAACCCACCCAAGCGACAGGGCCCGGCGGAGGGTTTGGAGCCGCCGGGCCCCTCTTATTGACGCCTCTTTCCCGAAAACGCTAGCATGGCCGCCGTCCCGCACAGGGCGCGATGCCGTGGCGGGACAGGGAGGCGGCGCGTGCGCATCGTGGTCCTCGGAGGAGCGGGAATCATCGGGCGCGCCATCGCCCGGGATCTGGCGGACGACCGGGAGGTCAAGGAGATCGTCCTCGCCGACCTCGACCTCGACGGCGCCCGCAAGGTGGCCGAGGGCCTCGGGCGGACCGGCGCCACCGCCGTGAAGGCCGACGTGACCGACCACGCCGGGCTGGTCGCCCTGCTCCGCGGCGCCGGAGCGGTCATCAACTCGGTGCAGTACTACTTCAATCTCCCGGTCATGAGGGCCTGTCTCGAGGCGAAGACGCATTACATCGATCTCGGCGGGCTGTTCCACACCACCCGCAAGCAGCTCGAGCTGCACAACGATTTCAGGAAGGCCGGCCTGCTGGCGGTGCTCGGGCTCGGCTCCTGTCCCGGCATCGCCAACGTGCAGGCGCGTGCGGTCGCCGATACTTTCGACGGGGTCGAGTCCGTGCGCATCTACAACGGCGCGACGCCCGACATGGGCGACTCGCTCGCCTGGGCCTACTCGATCCAGACCATCTTCGACGAGATCACCCAGCCGCCGGTCGTGTTCCGCGACGGCAGGTTCCAGGAGACCGCCCCGCTCGGCGAGGAGGAGCTGTTCCGCTTCCAGGATCCGATCGGCGTCTCCAAGGTGCACCTGTCCCTGCACTCCGAGGTCGCCACCCTGCCGCTGACTTACGGCCCCAAGGGAATCAAGGAATGCTTCTTCAAGATCTCGTTCTTCGGGTACTCGGAGAAGGCCCTGCGCCAGCTCCAGTTCCTGGCGCAGATCGGCATGGCCGCGACCGAGCCGGTGGAGGTGCGCGGCGCCAAGGTCCGCCCGCGCGACATCCTGGTCGAGGTGCTGAAGCGGGCCCCGCAGACCGAGCGGACCGGCAGCCTCGGTTTCAAGGACATCGTCACCGAGGTGCGCGGCAGCCGCGCCGGGAAAGCGGTGACCGGCAGGGTCGAGACCACCTGCTGGCCGCACAAGACCTGGGGCATCTCCGGCGGGACGCTCCTGGTTGCCTCGCCACCCGCCATCGTCGCCCGCGGGCTGGCCCGCGGCCAGGTCAAGCAGACCGGCGTCCTGCCGCCGGAGCAGGCGGTGGACGCGACCGCCTTCTTCCGCGAGCTGGAGGCGCGCGGGGCGCGCACCACCATCGCCGTCGCCGAGCCTTTCCCGGGCTGACGGCATCGGCCCCGCCTTATCGCAGCGACGACAGGAACCGACGGGCCGCTCCCCAGAGCTCGTCCGCGTGCAGCGGCAGAAGATCGTTGTGCCCGCCGCCGCGGATCGCCACGAATTCCTTCCTCCCCGGAGCCAACTCGAAAAGCCGCTGTCCCAGGCCGAACGGCGCGATCTCGTCCTCCGTCCCGTGGATCACCAGGAGCGGAGCGGTCACGCGGGCCATGCGGGCGGCCGAGTCGAACCGGTAGGTCCCGAAGCGCGCCGCGGCGTACAAGACCCAGTGCCCGCCCGCTCTCAGGAGATCCGGGGCCGACGTGAACGCCGATTCCAGGATGACGCCGGCGGGGGCGGGCGCCGGGTTCGTCGAGGCCGCCGGTCCGCCATGCTCCGACGCCGCGCCGCCCGACGCCAGGAAGACCGCCACGGCGGAGCCGACCGATCGCCCCCACACCACGATTCGGGACGGATCGACACCCGGACGCGATCTCAGGTACTGCAGCGCCGCCTCGCCGTCGCGGTACAGACCGCTCTCGGACGGCTGGCCGTCGCTATCCCCGTAGCCGCGGTAGTCGACGAGAAGCAGGTCGTACCCCGCCGCCCGGGCGAGGGCCGCGAGGTCGAGACACCCGCCGATGTTCTCGGCGTTGCCGTGGAAAAACAACAGGGTGATCGGACGGCGAGGGCCCGGAGCTCCGGTCGCCCCGCGGCCGGGCAGCGACGCCGTGTCCGGCGGCGGCTTCTGTGCGGCGGGGATGAACCAACCGTGGATGCGCACCCCGTCCCCGGTGCGCAGCAAGACGTCTTCGAACGGCATG
>VBOT01000076.1:15482-17505 GCA_005893225.1 Candidatus Eiseniibacteriota bacterium | reverse complement strand
TCGCCCGGAGCTTGGGCGGGAGCCTCGATGCGCCGTTCGTCGTAGAACCCGGGGAAAGGGCCCGGCCATCCGCGGTGCTGCCAGCCCGCGATGCGCGCGGGCGCGACGCCCGGGCGGTCCAGGGCGGCCACCGTGACGGGCGGCAGTGGCTTCGTCGAGAGCCGCAGGGTGGGCGCAAACGGACGAAAGAGTCGCTCGAGCCGCGTCTTCAGCTCGGCGGGCGTGCGCGCACCTTCCACTTCGTCCACTCCCGCGATCGCGAACGAGTCCCAGTCGTTCGCCGCCGCCTCGTCGCTCGGGTGGAAGTGACGCACGTAGCCCAGCAGTCGCCCGAAGGCGGTGAGGTTCTCCGTACTGCGCTCGTCCAGCGCGCGTGCTGGCTCGTTGCCCTCACCGTTGGGTCCCAATGCGACGAGCTGCAAGTCGTCGACCCACGTGCTGCCGTACGCATCGAGAGCCGCTCCGAACGCGATGCTGTCCGCATCGGGTGCCACTTCGCAGACGAGCTGTGCGAACGTCCATTCGGCGGAACGCACGGAATGCGCGCCGAGGTCGTCGTAGAACCATGGATGACCTCCCGCGCGAATCCAAATCTGCGCCGAGCCGGCCCCCTGTGCACGCTCGGGCGCCTGGAACCGCAGCCACCCCGACAGCCGGACGCGGCGACCACGGTACCGACCCGCGTCGATCGCCTGGCGCACGTAGCCGAGTCCCGGGTTCCCCGGCCTTCCGTCCATGTCGCGTCGGATCTCAAGGCACACCCGCCCGCCGTGAGGTTGTTCGAGGGTCGCCGTCACCTGGAAGCCGCGAGTCAGCGTGGCGCGCGCCGACCAACCCGGCGGTAACTCTCCGGATTGGCCCTGTTCGAAGTCGAGATTACGAGCCTCGGGCACAGTCGTTGATCCCGCCGCGAGCGGAGCGATCGCAACGACCGCGGCCATCGCACCCCACAGCGGCCATTCCATGATCGACCTCCCCGGACAGTAGAGGCCGCAGCCACCGCCTGGTGATCGGGTCGCGACCCCTGCTTCAGTTCGGGCCGCCGCGTTCTGCGCGCTGCACGCCGGCATTCCCCTCACGGTCGCGGCTCCCGGTTCGCGAGCCGGGCCAGGGCGCTCGGCAGCCTCGGGTGGCGGTCGAAGCGCAGGACGAAGTCCGACTCGCGTCGCCCCCCCTTCACCCGGATGACCTCGGCGAGGGCGCGGCGCTCGCCCCGGCTCCACCGCTCGATCCCGGGGAGGATGAGCGCCAGCGGGGCCCAGCGCTCCCACGCCAGCCGCTCGTCCCGCGAGAGTGCGGACAGCGAGCCAGCGCCGAGCCGCTCCGCCGCTTCGCGCGCGCAGGTGGCGGTCGCCAGCTCGCGATCGGCGCCGAACCTCCGGGCCAGGTAGCGCGTCACGTGAAGGCCGACATTGGCCAGCGGCAGGAGGCCGATCACGTCCTCGCGCCGCTCGCGGAGGTGGAAGTAGACGTTGGACCGAGCGAGACGGCGGAGCGTGCCGATGCTCGAGCGGTGCGAGGGGTCGCGCTTCATGCGCGCGAGCTCGCGGTTCATCAGGGCGCGTGCGGCTCGGTCCCTCGGCTGGAAGCCGAGCTTCTGGTAGAACCACCACGCGCCGCTCGCCAGGGCCTCGTCGTTGTGCTCGCCGAGCTGGTAGGGGTAGATCGTGAAGGCGTCCGCGTCGAAGAGGTGGCGGACCATGGCCAGCGCTCGTCCGTAGACGTGCGCGGCCTCGACGCCGCGGAACGTCTCGAAGACGTTGAAGGCGATCTCCGCCGAGCCGAACAGGGCGCTCGTGAGGACGTAGCCGATCGGCACTCCGTTCTTGAGCGTGAGGTAGCCGTAGACCGACTCGAGCAGCAGCCGCCGCTCGGGGAGCGCTCCCAGGCAAGCGAACTGGAGTCCACCGCCGTCGTCCACCATGCGCACGTCGCGAGGATCGGCGTAGGTGAAGACATCGAGGTCGCGCTGCCGCGTGACCATCGACTCGAGCGCGAGATCGATGAGCCTCTGGCCCTCGCG
>VBOT01000076.1:0-15337 GCA_005893225.1 Candidatus Eiseniibacteriota bacterium | reverse complement strand
CCATGGGGACGTCGAGGCCATCGTAGACGGCTTCGCGCGCGAAGCCGTCCATGCGAAGCGCCTCGAACCGGCGGATCAGGAACGTGGCATCGGTCTCGCCGGGGCCCCTGAACTTCCGGAGCCACTCCTCGAGCGTGAAGTCGTACTCGTCGAGGGCGGGGCTCTCGCCGTAATGGACCAGCAGCGGGAGCAGGCGCTCGAGCTCGTCGCGATGGTCGAATTGCTTCCAGTCGACCGCGAGCTGCCGTGGCCAGCGGCGCGCGAGCCAGTTCGCCATCGCGGCGAAGAACCGGAAGCGGATCTCGGTCCCGGCGATCCCGGTGCTCGCGAGTCGCGCCCGGTGACGGGCGAGGTCGCGGCGTCGATCGAACCTCGCCAGCATCCGCTCCACCTGCGCCAGGACCCGGCGGTCGTCGGGATAGGCGCGGAGAAAGCACAGCGCTTCGTGGAGGCGGACGACCTGGCCCGCGGTCTCGAGACGGCGCGCCGCGAGTCCGTGGAGCAGAGAGAGCTTTGTCGCCGCCGCCCCACCACCGTAATCGGCCCGCACGCGCTCGAGCGCGCGGAGCGTGGTGGTGACGGTGGACGCGGGGGGCGGCGCGCTCACTCGCGCGCCCGCCGAAGGCTCAGCGGATCCACCGGTCCCACCAGGCGAGCATGCGCATCATCTGGTCGGCGCGGTGGCGCGGCTCGCGAACGCCGTGGCCCTCGCGCGGGTAATGAACGAACTCGGTCTGCACGCGGAGCCCGGTGCCTGGGGGTAGGGGACGCGGCGATCGTCCTCGCCGACCAGGATCAAGGTCGGTGTGCGGGCGTTCTTGATGTAGGTGATGGGTGAGGACCGAGTCCAGTTCTCGGGTGTCTCCCACGGCGCCCCCTGGAACTCGAAGGCGCGGTACTTCTGGATATCGCTCTGGCCGTAGAAGGCGCCCAGGTCCACGGCGCCGGCGGACACGCACGCGGCGTCGAAGCGCGTGGTCTGGGTGATCGCCCAGGCGGTGAGGTAGCCGCCGTAGGAATGCCCGAAGATCCCGAGCCGGTTCGGGTCGGCGAGGCCGCGGCGCACCAGACTGTCGACGCCCGTCGTGACGTCGCGCCAGTCCTGCCCGCCCCAGTCGCTCCGCCGCCGCACCATGAACGCCGTGCCGTAGCCGCCGCTCGAGCGGAAGTTGGGCATGAACACCTGGTAGCCGTGGGCGGCGAAGTACTGCGGCAGGGCCTGGAAGGCGAGCGCGAAGCGCTCGGTGTAGGGCCCGCCGTGGAGGAGCACCAGGGTCTTGAGAGCGCCGCGCTCGCTGGCACCCGGTGGCCTGACGAGGAGTCCCTCGACGGCGGTCCCATCGGTGCTCGTCCAGCGCACCGCCCGCGTGGAGCCGAGCCTGAGCTTCGAGACCTCGGCGTTCACCGTGCTGACGGGTCGCCCGGCGAGCCCCGCGCGCTCGGCGGCCCACACCTCGGAAGGAGCGGTCGGCTGGGACTCGACCCACGCGATCCGTCCGTCGCGCGCCACGACCGGCGCGCCGGCCGCGCCAACGAGGTCCACGCCGAGGCGCACCGGCCCGCCGGCTCGCGGCACGGCCGCGATCCGGGTCGTCACGCCCTGGGCGGAGTGGAAGAACAACGTGTCCGAGGTCGGGTTCCAGGCCGGGGTCTCGGCGTCCTCGTCGAAATCGGCGGTCAGGTTGACCGGCTTCCCGCCCGAGGCCGCGACCACCCAGAGGTCGCTCTTCTCGACGTAGACGTCCCGGTTCGCGCCCCCCGCCCACGAGATCCAATTCCCGTCCGGTGACCACGTGAACGCCGTTCCGATCACCCCGAGCTTGCGCACCGGGCCGCCTTCGACCGGGACGACGCCGATGTCGACCAGGTTCCCGTCGTCGGGCTTGCCGGTCGGGCTCACGAGGAACGCCAGCGAGCGCGAATCGGGCGACCAGCGCGCGTACCACACGTACTGCTTGCCGGAGGTGAGCCGGCGTTTCTTCCCGGTCGCGATCTCCACGACCCAGAGGTGCGGGTACTGCAGGCGCTCCTCCTCGACCACGTGATCCCATTTCTTCTTGCGCCACTCGCGCACTTGCTTGGGCAACGTGTCCGTCATGACGAAGGCCAGGTACCGGCCGTCCAGGGACCACGCGACCTCGCCCACCGATTCCTGGTACGAGCCAAAGGCCCACGGCTCGCCCCCCGAGAGCGACATCATGTAGATCGCCGACTTGGCGTCCTCACCCGTGCCGCGGTTCCCGACGAACGCCAGCGTGTCGCCGCCGGGCGAGAACGTGGGGCTCAGGTCGGCCTTGGGATGGCGCGTGAGCTGGACGGGCGCACCGCCATCGAGGCCGGACAGCCAGATGTCCTGGTTGTTTGAGTTCTCGGCCGTGTCCACGGAGGTGACGACGAACGCGAGCCGGCGGCCGTCGGGCGACCACTGGAAATCGCCGACCGTCCGGATCGTCAGCGCGTGCTCGAGCCGAAAGGTTCCGGCCCCAGGCGTAGGCCGCGATGCGGCGGAGATGGGGCTGCCGAGTACGAGAAGGCCACCAGCGACGAGCGCGAGGCCGCGCATGTGGGGCTCCCGAATTCAGGTGGCCCTCGTCCTGACGGCGGATGCGCTGGAAACGAGCTTCCGTCAGGCACGGACCACGGACCGGTGGCGGACACTAACCGAAGGCCGCCTCGTCCGCCACGGCATCGAGGGCACCCGGGAGCACCTTGAATCCCCGGGGGGTGTGATATCATCATAATAGCTTGAAGAAATCACCCAGGAGGGAAGCATGTTGCGGGAACGAGAGCTGCACACGCTGCCGGGCGGGTTCGTGCTCGTGCTGTTGATCCTCTTGACCTTCGCGTCGATCCCGGCCTTCATCGCCGCCGCCCGCGCCGGCTGGGGCTGGCCGGGCTGGGTCTCGACGCTGATGCTGGTCGGGGCGGTCATCTGCTACCGCGGGCTGTTCATCGTCAATCCCAATCAACCCAAGGTCGTGCAGTTGTTCGGAAGCTACATGGGCACCGTCAAGCGCGCGGGCTTCCACTGGGTGAATCCGCTGACGGCGCGAAAGCCCGTCTCCACTCGGGTGCGCAACTTCGAGAGCGCCAGGCTCAAGGTCAACGACCACGTCGGGAACCCGATCGAGATCGCCGCCGTCGTGGTGTGGCGGGTGGTCGACACCGCTGAGGCGGTGTTCGAGGTCGACGACTTCAAGAACTTCGTCCAGGTGCAGAGCGAGGCGGCGGTCCGCAACCTCGCGACCTCGTACGTCTACGACGCGCACGTGGAAGGCGAGGTCTCGCTGCGCAGTCATCCCGCCGAGATCTCCGAGCGCCTCAAGGTCGAGATCCAGGAGCGGCTGGCCAAGGCCGGGGTCGAGGTCCTGGAAGCGCGCATCAGCCATCTGGCGTACGCCCCGGAGATCGCGGGCGCGATGCTGCGGCGCCAGCAGGCGAGCGCCATCGTGGCCGCGCGCCAGCGCTTCGTCGAGGGCGCGGTCGGCATGGTCGAGATGGCGCTGGAAGAGCTGTCCCGGAAGGACGTCGTCCACCTCGACGACGAGCGCAAGGCGGCGATGGTGAGCAACCTGCTCGTGGTGCTTTGCAGCGACCAGCACACCCAGCCCGTCGTCAACACCGGCTCGCTCTACACGTAGAAGCGGCGCGTCGTGGCGGACCGGAAGCCCTTTCTCCTGCGGCTGGACCCGGCCACCTTCGACGCGCTCCAGCGCTGGGCGGGCGACGACCTGCGGAGCCTCAACGCTCAGATCGAATTCCTGCTGCGGCAGGCCCTGGCGCAGGCGGGCCGGCTGCGGCGCGCCGCGGCAGCGAAGAAGGAGCCGAGACGGCGCTCGGGATAGGCGGCGCCTTCCGCCTCACCCTAATGGATCGCGGGGGTTATTCTAAGGCCGCCAGATTCGCCGTGCGTCCTTCAACGAGCGACACATCGGTCAAGTGCTGCCGCTCGTCGATCACGACCGTCACGACGTTGCCCTTGTTGTCCGTGCCCTCGGATTCGATGTGCGCATCGAGACCCAGGAACCCCGCTCGCCCGTACCACACCACCACCCGGTCATTGGGCTCGCTGAACAGGTCGCTGTGGATCGCAATGCGATACGCGGTGAACGTCCCCGCCGGGGTGTGCAGCGCGTCAACGCCCTCGACCGATTCCGTGAAGATAACCTCGGGCGGATCGACGCTGAGGGTCCACTCGGCGCCTGTGCGAAGAGGATAGCTGAGCCGCAGCAACTCGCCCTCCGGCGGCTCAACCACCCGGCGGCCATTCGCCCGCGGAGTCAGCCCCAGGGCCGCCCGGATCATGTTCACTCGCTCCATGGCGCGTTCGAGAGCGACGAGCCCGGCGGCTTGCTGATCGGCCGGCGGCCTCGCGCACAGCTCACGAAGCCCGAAGCCGACTTCGGGGGCCGACGAGCTTCGGCATGACGCTGCCGGCGGCACTCTCTCGTCGCACAGTGGGGGCTGTGGCAACGCAAAATCAACCTCGAAGAGACCGGTGCGATCCTGACGGACTCGCACCCAATGCGTCGATGTTCCGTCGGACGATGTCTCCACGGACCGCTCGACGAGATACGTCCGCCCATTCCGCGCCTCTTCGCACGTCTGATCGGTCTCGATGGTTGAGGAGAAGAGGGTGGGCGGACCCGGGGGCGGTCGAAAACCAATGACGGACTCACGCGCATAGCTCCAGTGATTGCCCGAGGCGAGCGGGTAGAATCCCGCCTCGGCGGGGCCGAGCCCGGGGCGCGAAGACAGTTCCCCACCGGGCCTCGTCGCGGTTGCGGTCGAGGGGCCAGGCGCTGTCGTTTCGAGGCCTGTGCCACACCCCGAGACGAAGGCCATCGTCACGACGGCCGCGGCTACGAGAGGGGTTCGAATCGTGAGCATAGAGACCTCCCGGGCGACCCCGGTCAGGTACAGGATCGGCGTCCTGCGGATGGCGAGGCAGCGTGGATAAGTGTACCCCGCTGGTGGGCGGTCGATCGATATTTCTCTAACGGTGCCCGGTCCGATGGGCCTTCCTGCGCGCGAAGGACGCGCCGAGGGCGGATGTGCTCCAAGCCTCGGAGATGCGTCTTACGGTCAGGCCCAAGAGTCACTCCGGGGCCCGGGCGCGGAGGCTCGCCCGGTCCCTGGACGCTACTTCCCGCCCTTCGCCGGAGCGGTCGCCGCCTTCACCACCACGCGGTGCGCCACCGCGCGGCCTCCGTCTTCACGGTAATAGACGGTGACCCGGGCGTCCTTCTCGACATCGCCCGTGGTCCTCATCTCGGGGTCCTTCGCGAACACGATGGTGCGCGGCTTCTTTCCGCGCTTCTCGACCGTCAACGAGCTCTTGTCGATGGCGGTCACGTAGCCGGTGAACTGGCGAAGCGAGTTCTTCGCCCTGGCGGACGTCGATCCGCTCGACTGGGAATTCGTCGAGCCGGCTGCCGACCTGGCCGCTGGCGCGGCGGGTGGAGCGGCGATCAGGAGCGTCGCCGAGGTGGCGACGATTGCCGCGAGCAGCGCGCGCGAGGGAACACACGCTCGTCCCTGCCTCAAGTGCCTCACCTCCCTTCGGTTTCTTCGGGGGCAGGGCAGCGCGATGCTAGGGGCGCGCGCGAGCGGGGGTCAAGGACGGAAGCGCGATTCGGCCGCCGTCACCGCCGTGGTCGCTTCCGCGACTTGGTTCACACGTGCGGCTGCGTGTTGACTCCGAGGACGGGGCCGGGACCCGAGCGAACCCTGGCGAGCACCATGCTCGGCGTGCGGATCAGGATCTCGAGCGGAGCCGGCGCGGCCCGAGCGACCTCGTGCTCGCGGCTCGGACGGAACGCCACGTAGGTGAGGCCGTCGGTTGCGTGAAAGCGCGCGAGCGACGGACCCAGCGACGAGCCGTCCACCAGGTTGCGCCGGGTGTAGAGCCGCAGCGATGAAGGCGGAGGGTCGACCAGCACCAGCGGCGCGTGAGGGGGCGAGACCGCCGTCATCGCCTCGGCCACGTCGCGCACGTTCAGGTAGCCCTCCATGGCCGGCACGACGAACACCGTCATGGCCGGGGCGCCGAGGGCCACGGGCAGCGCCATGAGCGCCGCGGCGAGGCGCCGTCGGCCGATGAAGTTGGCGAGGAAGGGCGCCCACGAGGTGGTCAGCAGGAGAGATCCGAGGGAGCGGAACGCCTTCGCCGCCTCGGGGACCCGCGTCGACACCAGCGCGAAGGAGACGGCGCCCACACTTCCGAACAGGGAGAGCATGAGCGTCGCGCGCCCGATCGGCACGGCCAGACGCTCGGCGTTCTCGTTCAGGTGATCGAGCAGGCGGCCGCACAGGAGCGCCGCCGCGGGCAGGGCCGGCAGCACCGCGGGCAGCGGTGGACACGGGTAGACAAGGATCGGCACGAGCCCGGCGAGCAGGGAGGCGATGAAGAAATGGGCCGCGCCCTCCTCGCGCTGCTCGCGACGGATGGGGTCGGAAGGCGGGAGGTCGGGCGCTGCAGGATGCCTCCCAGCCGCGGACGGCCCGATCCCCGGCGCCGCGCCGCCGATGCGGGGGCGGGCGGCCCGCCACCAGGTCGCGGCGTGCAGGATCGCCGCCGGGAGCAGCGTGCTCCAAGGGAAGAACCCGACCACGAGCAGGCTCAGCATGAGCACCGGCCCCGCGTACCAGGGGCCGCGCGCCTCGATCGCGTAGGGAAAGAACGGCACGCGGCCGAGAAACGCCCCGCCGTAGCGCTCGCACATCGCTCCGTACCACGGCAGCGCGAGCCCGGCCATGAGCACGAGGCCGGCTCCGACGTGGGCGCGCCGCCACACCTCGGGCGCGCGGGCCAGCACGGCGTAGAGGGCGAGGCCCCCGAGCGGCCAGAGCGCCGGGAGCGGTCCCGCGCACACCAGCGCCGTGGCCAGCGCCGCGTACGCGACGACCAGGCGCAGTCCCAGCCCGGCGCGCCTGCCGAAGACCGCATCGGCGAGCCCGGCGCACCCCACCCAGCCGAACAGGGTGGCGAGGAGCTGCGTGCCGTCGGTCCGCGAGGCGAGCGGCAGCCCGAGGGAGGTGGCGAGCACCAGGCCCGAGAACCAGGCTGCGCGGGCGCCGAAGTGCTCCGCCCCGACCGAAGCGGTCACGATGATCAGGAGCACCGCCGCGCAGGCTCGAAACTGGCGCGAGCGGAGCAGCGGCGACCGCGAGAGGATCCGGACCACCGCATCCGGGGCGTAGGCCAGCAGCGGCTTCTCGAACAGCGGCTCGTCGCCGAGCACCGGGGTCAAGAGCTCGCCCGCGGACACCAGCTCGCGCGCCACCTGGAGGTCGCGGGCCTCGCGCTGATCCAGGGCTCCGAAGCGGTCCAGGCCGGTGAAGAGGACCAGCAGGCACACGGCTGCCAGCACCACCGGGGCGAGGCGCATTCACGAAACATAGCAGAGCGGCGCGACCGTGGTACGCTCGTCGCCCGCGATATCGACGAACGGAGGCGCAGCGTGGAGCTTGAACCCGGATCCGACACGGCGTTTGAGCCGGGCATGAGGAGCACCCCGCCCGCATCGGGCGCCTTTCACGAGTTCCTGTGGCAGCTCTTCGCGGAGCTCCGCGAGAGCCGGGATCCCGACAAGCTGCTCCGGCATTCCTTGCGGAGGGCGCGCGACTTCTTCGCCGCCGATCGCGGTTGCATCGCGATCCGCGAGCCCGGAAACGATCACGCGCGCGTGCTGCTCGCCTACCCGGCCGAGAGCGACTGGGACCTCGAGCTGCTCGCCGAGCTGATCCAGGGGCGGGTCCCGCGCGTGCCGCGGGGCACGATCTTCTCGCCGATCGCGAGGCACCGGCGGCCGTGGGGCGTGATGGTCCTGCGGCGCGACCGCGAGCCGTTCGAGAAGGGGAGCGGCCGCAAGCTGACGATGATCGCGACCGAGGTGGCCGAGCTGATCCACCGCGCCGATCGCGAGCGCCTGCTCGAGGTGCGGGGCCGGATCGACGGCAAGCTGATGAGGCCCCTCTCAGCCACGGACCTCTACTATCAGATCCTCGACGGGCTCCATCTGCTCACGCGCTACGACCACTCCTCGGCGCTGCTCATCTTCGAGCCCGCGAGCGCCTCGCTCGACCTGGTGGCCGAGCAGATCGCCTGGCGTAAGGCGAAGAGCGGGCGGATCGGCCTGCGCTTCGCCTGGCCGCGCAAGCTGGCCGGGCTGATGAGCGAGGGAACGGTCTACGGCTTCGACCGCGAGGGCGCCCGCTGGCGCGAGTGGACGGCGCACGGGGCCGAGCCCCTGGCGGCGTGGCTCGACGAGGCGCTCGGCCAGCAGGGGGCGGGCGCGCCGCGCGAGGGGGCGATGCTGTGCGCGCCGCTCGGGACCCGCGACGGGCCGCTCGGCCTCCTCGAGCTCACCGATCTCCACCCGGGGAAGTTCGGCGTCCACGAGGTCGAGATCCTCGAGCGCTTCACGCCGCTCGCCTCGATCGTGATCCAGCGCTCGCAGGCCACCGAGTCCTTGCAAGAGAAGATGCTGAGCGCCGAGCGCAAGCACGCGATCGCCGATCTGGCGCGGGGCGTGGCGCACGACATCAACAACGCGCTCGGCGCCGTGCTGCCGCTGGTCCAGCAGATGAGGGACGACCTGGTCTCTGACGCGGTCTCGCGCGAAGCGTTCGCCGAGGACCTGGAGGAGGTCGAGCAGTCGCTGCAGGTCTGCCGCAGGATCTTCGGCAACATGCTGAGCTTCGCGCGCGGCTCGGCCCGACATCTCGGCGAGGGCAAAGTGCAGCGCGCGGTTCAGAGCACGTGCGGGGTGCTGGCCGACAGCATGGAGCGGCAGGGCATCCGCCTGGATCTCGCCGTGCCGGACGACCTCCCCGCGGTGGCGGCGGGGCAGGGGGACCTGGAACAGCTGTTCCTGAACCTCGCCACCAACGCGCGCGACGCGATGCCCGGCGGCGGGACACTGCGGATCGCGGCGAGCCATGCCGACGGGCAGATCGAGGTCTCGATCACCGACACCGGGAACGGCATTCCGGTCGAGCTCCTGAGCCGCGTCGAGGAGCCGTTCTTCACCACCAAGCCGCAGGGCACCGGGCTCGGGCTCTCGGTGTGTCGCTCGATCGTCTCCGAGATGCGCGGGGAGCTCGAGCTCGAGAGCCGCCCCGGAGAGGGCACGCACGTGAAGCTGCAGATCCCGGTCAAGCAGCCCCGGTAGGAGGTCGCGTGGGGCGGGCCCGCATCCTGGTGGTAGACGACGAGAGCGGAATGCTGCGCTCGATGGAGCGCGTGCTGGCGCCGCAGCACGAGGTGAAGGGCGTCCGGACGCCGGCGCACGCGCTCGAGGTCGCGGCGGGATTCGAGCCGGACCTGGCGATCCTCGACATCCGGATGCCGGAGATGGACGGGTTCTCGCTCATGGGCGAGCTCAAGGCGCGCCATCCCGGCATCGACGTGATCCTGATGACGGGGAGCGTCAACGAGCCCGACGCGCGCCTGATCCGGGCGCTGCGCGAGAAGGCCTTCTACTTCATCCACAAGCCCTTCGAGCGCGACGTGCTTCTGACCCTGGTCCACCGCTGTCTCGAGGTCCGGCGCCTGGCCGAAGAGAACCGCCGTCACGTGCGACGGCTCGAGGACGAACTCGACGCCGCGCGCTCGTTCCAGCTGAGCCTCCTGCCCGAGGATTCCGGGCGGGCCGGGCCGCTGGTGATCGCGGCGCGCTACCTGCCGTGCGTCGAGCTGTGCGGAGACTTCTACGATTACGCGGCCGCGGGAGAGGACGATGCCACTCTGATCGTGACCGACGTGTCGGGGCACGGCGCCTCGGCGGCGATGCTCACCGGCATGATCAAGCTGGCGTTCCGCTCGGCGGCGGAGGAGGATTACGCGCCCGCCTCGGTGGTGCGGAGGATCTCGGAGAGCCTGCCGCTCCTCGGAGAGCGCCACTTCATAACGGCGATCTGCGTGCGGGTGCGTGGCCACCTGCGCCGGCTGGAATACGCCAACGCCGGCCACCCGCCAGGGTTCCTGATCGGCGCCAACGGGGCGATCGTGGCGCTGGAATCGACCGGCCCGATCGTCCACACGGCCCTCCATGGCCGCGACTGGGAGGAGCGGATGCTTTCATTCTCGGAAGCGGACCGGCTGTTCCTCTACACCGACGGTCTCACCGAGGCGGCGAGCCTGACCGAGCACTATGGGCGCGAGCGACTGGAGGCCGAGCTCGGGCGGTCGCACGACGGCGGAGCAGACCTCGTGGACTCGGTGCTGGACAGCGTGACCGCGTTTCGCGCCGGCCGGCCGCAGGACGACGACGTGGCGGTGGTGGTGGCCCGGCCGGTGTTCGAGGAGTGAGGGCAGGGGCGAGGCAGCCCAGGGCTGGAGCGGCTCGAAGTCGCGGCGAGAATCGATTCGCCGCTTAGCCCGCACCAACGATACGCCTCGCCGTGAACCGCTCGAGGAATGGTTGATGCCAGATCGCCGTGGGATCGAATGGAAAAAGTTCTACGCCTCACTCCCTACCGTGGGCAGGTTCACGGCGGTTCGGATCCCAGACCGACGACCAAACGCTGTTGTTGATGCGCCGGCGCTGACGATCTCCGCGCCCGAACGATGGTGATGGCGATCGTGGCGTGGAACGAGCACCTGTCGACCACCGAGGGGCAGCATCAGCCAAAGGTGATGGCGCCGGGCGATCTTGAGGAACAAGCTCGCGTGGCTCTGGACTCGCTTGCGGCCTCGCGGAGGCAGGCTCGGGTGCAACTGCGCACACAAACCCCCGACCCCCTACTTGCTCGTCGTGGCGCTCTTCGCCGTCGTCATGGTCTGCACCTTGTACTGCGGCCGCACCGCCTTCTTCGGCGGCGCGGACTTGAGCTGCTCCACGCAGTACTGGATCGCGCGCTCGAGCTGGGGATCGTGGCCCGCCACCAGCTGGTCGGGGGCGTTCTCGACCTCGATGTCGGGATCGACGCCGTGGTTCTCGACCACCCACTCGCCGCTCTTCGGGTCCCACATCCCGAAGTCCGGCATCGTGACGCCCCCGCCGTCCACGAGCGGCAGGTTGTGGCTGATCCCGACCAGACCGCCCCAGGTGCGCTTGCCGATCACGGGCCCCAGGCCGCGCATCCTGAAATAGTAGGGCAGTGCGTCACCTCCGGAGCCGGCGTACTGGTTCACGACCATGCACTTGGGCCCGTCGATCGAGGTCGAGGGCGTACGGGCGTCGGCGCCGTCGCGATTCGACCAGTAGACCCACGTGGTGCGCTCGAGACGCTCGATGAAGAAGTCCGGAATGAAGCCGCCGCCGTTGAACCGCTCGTCGACGATGATGCCTTCCCTGTCGATCTGCGGGTAGTACTGCTTGCTGAACTCCTGGATCCCGGCCATCGCCGTGTTGGGCAGGTGGATGTAGGCGACCCTGCCGCCGGTCGCCTTGTCGACTTTCTCGCGGTTGTCGTGCACCCAGGCGGTGTAGCGCAGCGAGGCCTCGGTGCCGATCGGCTTCACCACGTAGGTGCGCGGATGCGAGTCCTTCGGTGACGAGCCCACGGTGATCCGGGTCTGCTTGTCCTTGGTGCCGATGAAGGCGGCGTAGAGATTCTCGGGGGCGCTCACCGGCTGGCTGTTGACCGCGAGCAGGTAGTCGCCCCCCCGCACGTTGACTCCCGGCTCGCCGAGCGGGGCCGCGACCTTGGAGTTCCAGTCCCGCTCGCTGTAGATGCGCTTGAAGCGATAGAGCCTGCTCGCCGCGTCGAGCTCGTAGTCGGCGCCCAGGAGCCCGACGTCAACCTTGGGCACGTCGGGCGTGTCGCCCCCACCCACGTAGGTGTGCGAGGTGCCGAGCTCACCGATCAGCTCGCCCAGGATGTAGTTGAGGTCGGCGCGGTGCGCCACGTACTTCACCAGTTGCCGATAGCGGTCCCCGATCGCCTTCCAGTCGAGCCCGCCCATGTTGGGGTCGTAATAGAAATCGCGCTCCAGCCGCCACGCCTCGTCGAACATCTGCAACCATTCGGCGTGAGGATCGACGGTCGCCATCAGCGTGCCGGCCTCGATCTTGCCGTCGCCCGGCTTGCTCGTGTCCTCGGTCTTCACGATCCCGTAGCTGTCCTCGGACTTGTAGAGCAGCTTGGCGCCGTCCTTGGAGGCCGAGTAGAAGAGGCTCACTCCTTCGATCACGGCCTTGTCCTTGCGCTTCTCCAGGTCGAAGCAGTGGATCGTTCCCTTGTTGCCGTTGTCGTCGTCGAAGTCGGGCTCGTCGATCGTCATGTACAGGAGCTTGCCGGGATAGGCGGAGATCCCGGTCAAGCGGCCAGCCGGGATCGGCATCTCGGCAAGGCGCGCACCGATGCCTTCCAGGTCGATGCGGGTCTGGGGGGCGGACTTCTCGGCCTTGTCCTTCTTGGCGGTCTTGTCGCCTTTGGCCTCGGCGTCCTTGCCTCCCGACGCGCCCTTCTCATCGCTCGCCTCGCCCTCCTCGTCGCTCTCGGGCTTGACGGGGGAGGACAGCGTGTCGCGCAGGCTCACGGCGTAGATCTTGTCCGTGGCGGTGAACTGGAAGTCGAGCTCGAAGGCGCCGAACACCGGATTCATGGTGCGCCGCGAGATGAAGTAGAGGTAGTCCCCGCCCGGATCGAAGGCGGGGTCGAAATCATCGGTCATGTTGTTCGAGACGGGGGTCACCTTGCCGGTTCCGAACGAATAGAGCACCACGCGGCTCAGGTCGTTGGAGCCAGGCCTTGCGTACGCGAGCCAGCGCGAGTCGGGCCCCCACGCGATGTCGTGGATCTCGCCGTAGTCGCTCTTGTCCACCTTGGTGAGCTTGCCGGTCGCGACCTCGCACCACCAGAGCGTGCGGGTCTTGTCGGAGAACGCGAGCTTCTTGGAGTCCGGCGACCAGCGAGGCCCGAATCGGAAGGTGTTCCCGCCGTGGGTCACCTGGCGCTCGGGGGTCGTCCCGTCCGAGCCGATGACGCAGAGCTCGTACTCGCCGGTCCGGTCCGAGAGATAGGCGATCCACTTGCCGTCCGGCGACCAGGCCGGATCCCGTTCACGGGCGGCGGGGGTGTTGGTGAGATTGCGGACGTCGCCCTTCTCGGCCGGGACGGTGAACAGCTCGCCCCGCGCCTCGATCGCGGCGCGCTTGGCCGAGGGCGAGAGATCGGCATTGACGGCCCACTTGGTGACGTTCCGGAACTCGGCGCGAGCTCCCGGCTTGTCGTCCGGCACCAGCACCTGGATGCGGTTGGGCTTCTCGTTGGCGAGCGACATGACGTAGAGATAGCCGCCGTTCTCGAACACGATCGCGTCCGAGCCGATGCTGGGCCACTTGACGTCGTACTCGCTGAAGCTCGTGACCTGGCGATGGCTCTTCGCGTTCAGATCGTAGGCCCAAAGGTTGGCGTTCCGCCCGCCGCGGTCCGAGCAGTAGTAGATCGTGTTGCCGTGCCACATCGGCCACTCGTCGGGGCCCACCCAGTCGGTGATCTTTTCGGACGTGTTCTTGCCGAAGTCGTAAACCCAGATCTCGGGCGCGTCGCCCCCCTTGTAGTGCTTCCAGGTGCGGTTGTCGTACGAGGGCGAAACGTAGGCGATGCGGCCCCCGTCGGGGGAGAACGAGGCGTAGCCCGCCGTGGGCAGCGGCAGCAGCTCCTCGAATCCGCCCGTGGCGGGCACGCGGAGGAATCGGCTGTAGCGCAGGATCGAGGAGGCGCGCGGCGAGCGCAGTAGGATCGACTTCCCGTCCGGGTACCACTCGGCCACCTGGTCGGGGCCCGGGTGCCAGGTCAGGCGAGCGGGCTCGCCCCCTTCGACCGGCACGACGTAGGCGTCGACGTTGCCGTCGTACTCGGCCGTGAACGCCACGCTCTTGCCGTCGGGGGAGAGCTTGGGAAACTGCTCCACGCCCTCGTGGGTGGTGAGGCGGCTCGCGACCCCTCCCGAGCGTGGCACCTTCCACAGGTCCCCCGCATAGACGAACACGATCGTGTTGCCTTCGATGTCCGGCTGGCGCAGGAGCCGGCACTCCTCGAGTGCGGCCGCGGGCGAGGACGCGAGCGCCGAGATCACGACGCCGAACGCCAAGATGGAGACGATTCGAGACATGGCAGCGGATACCTCCCAGAGCGGTTTGGACGGCAGGGAACCACGTAGTGTTGGAACGCGCGAGGCCAGCGTCAAGAGCGGCCCGCCGAGCGCGGGATGGGCGGCGCCGGACGCGTCTCGCGACCGCCGGTGCGATCGCCCGTCAGCGACGTGACGGGTGAGCGGCGCCCGGTCTTCCCCAGGGCTTCCGACCTTCCCTCGCGTTAGGTCGTTCTCGACCCGGTTACGGGCCGCCCGGTCAACGGGTTGCAATCGACCGAGAATCCGGGCGAAAAAACCTCTTGCTTTGGGCCCCGGTTCTGTCGATTCTCCGCGCGTCTTCGGTTGCCGGTGGATGTGCGAACGATCGTTCAATGCCGCCAGGCTCAACCTGGCGGCGTTTCGTTTGGGCGCCGGTCCCCTCGCCGAAGCCGGTCGCATTGACCGGGCGCTGCCGTCGCGATCGTACGGCGATCCACAAACGGGGTGGTCCGCCCCGATCAGTAAAAGGAGTTTCACGTGGCGCGTGGTACGGTGAAGTGGTTCAACGAAGCGAAGGGTTTCGGCTTCATCTCCCAGGACGGCGGCGAAGACGTGTTCGTGCACTACTCGGCCATCCAGGGCGATGGTTTCAGGACGTTGGCTGAAGGCGAGCAGGTCGAGTTCGACGTGACCCAGGGCCCGAAGGGCCTGCAGGCGGGGAACGTTCGCAAGGCCTGAGCGGCCCACCGCTCGAGGTACCGCCTCACGCGTTCGAGGGCGGCGCACCAGCGCCGCCCTTCGCGTAGGTGCCGCGAAACCGCCGCGACGCCGCCGCGCAATTTGCACGATTCCGGCGCATTGCTTCTCAAGCCCTTGCCGTGACACGCCGATAACGCGCCTGATCCTTCCGTCCTTCCCACATGGCGCGATGGGGAAACTGGCCCATGAATGCCGGCGCTCGTCACGAGCAGATCACAGATCTCCGGGAGCCCACGCCCGAGCAAGATGCGGCCATCAAGGCCGCCGGCGGGTGGGTCGCGCAGTTCGCGCGCACCCTCAAGACCTGCCGGCTCTACGATTCCGGCAACCCCACGGCGCAGCGCTTTCGCCAGGAGCTTGCCGGCTCGCTAGCGCGCATCCTCGACGAGCACGGAGCCATGGCTCTGCGCTTCACCGCCGACGACGTGCAGTGCGAGGGGGTGTCGCTCTACCCGGCCCGATCGCGTGACGACAACCTGGCGCTGCCCTTCTACCGGGACGGCGTGCGCGGCCTCACCTTCTCGCCGGGGATCGAACCGCGCGAGGTTG
>VBOT01000204.1 GCA_005893225.1 Candidatus Eiseniibacteriota bacterium | reverse complement strand
GCGTCCTGAGCGGGATACACCGCAAGCAGTTCAAGTACCGCGGGGGTCTTCGGCCCGGCTACACCGTGCACCTGGTGGGTGATGGGTCCACGCAAGCGTTCTTGAGCCGGATCGCTCCTCACGCGGTCAGTCGTGAGAGAGACGTCGGGCGCCTGGCGGTGGAGGTCGCGGCGAGATCGAAGGACCGGTCCAGCAAGGACACTATCCCGCCGGAGGTTCGGCGCTGGGTGGCGGCGGAGCGGCGGAGAGCCGGGCTGACGTGGAAAGAACTGGAGGCCCGCTCCGGCGTGTGCATGAAGGAGTTCACCGGCAAGGGCTCATCCGTGAAACGCGGGTTCCGTCGCTCGACGATCCGCAAGCTGGGACGATACTTCGGCAGCCTCCGGCTCACCCGCCTCGCAACCTCGGACATCTTCTGGGACCGAGTCGTCTCGATCGAGCCCAGAGGCGTCGAGGACACCTACGACTTGACCGTCGACCAGGATCACAACTTTGTTGCGAACGGGCTGATCGTTCACAACTCCCATTCGGCCGCCTACGCTCTCCTCGCCTACCAGTGCGCGTGGCTCAAGGCGCGCCATCCGGCCGAGTTCATGGCCGCGACGCTGACCAGCGAGATGTCGGACAGCGCGCGCATCGTGACGCTGATCGAGGAGTGCCGGCGCATGGGGCTCGAGGTCCTGCCTCCCGATGTCGACCGTTCGGAATGGAAGTTCACGCTCGAGGAGGGGCGAATCCGCTTCGGGCTCGGGGCGGTGCGGAACGTGGGTGCTGGCGCCGTCGAGGCCATCGTGACCGCGCGGGCGGAGGGACCGTTCGCCGACCTCTTCGACCTCGCCCGGCGGGTCGATGCGGGAGCGGTCAACCGGCGCGTGCTCGAGAGCCTGGTGGCGGCGGGGGCATGCGACTCGCTGGGCACGGAGCGCGGCGCGATGTTCGCCGCTGCTGGCCGGATGCTGGAGCAGGCCGCGGCACTCCATCGCGAGCGAGAGAGCGGCCAGTCGTCGTTGTTCGCCGAAGAGGGAGATGGGGGCGCGGTCTCGACGCTGGTGGCGCCGCCGCTCCCCCGGGTCGACCCGTGGAGCCTGAGGGACAAGAGCGCGAGGGAGAAGGAGGTGCTCGGCTTCTACTTCTCGCAGCACCCTCTCGAGCCCATGCGCGAGGAGCTCGCGAAGCTCGCCAGCCACTCGATCGGCGAAGCGCTGGGGCTCGAGGACGGGAGCGACGTGAGGCTCGCGGGACTGGTCGGTGAGGTGAAGGCGATCATGACGCGCAGCGGCAAGCGCATGGCGATCGTCCCCCTCGAGGATCTCTCGGGGCGGATCGAGTGCACGGTGTTTCCCGACGCCTACGAGGCGGGCCGCGCGGCCCTGACGGCGGAGGAGCTGGTCGTGGCTTCGGGGCGCATCGAGGCGCGGGACGACCGGGTCAAGCTCCTGGTCTCCGAGATCAGGCCCTGGGACGAGGCGCGCCGGACGTTCCGCCCCTCGCTCCATCTCGAGGTGCGAGCCGAGGAGCTTTCGGTGCCCTGGCTCGAGGCGGTGGACGGGGTCCTGTCGTCCCATCCCGGCGACTCCGAGGTCTACCTTCACATCGTGATGCCCGACCGCTCGCGACAGGCGAGCCGCTCGCGGCGCTACCGCGTGGCGGAGGGCGAGGCGGTGGTCGCGGCGGTGCGCGAGCGCTTCCCTGCCGTGCGGGTCCGCTGGGCCAGGGGGGCGTGGTGACGAGCTGGCTCGATTTCGAGCGGCCGGTGGTCGAGCTGGAGGAGAAGATCCAGGAGCTCAAGGCTCAGGCCGGCCCCAAGGGCGCGGTCCAGTCGGAGCTCGAGGAGCTCGAGCGCCAGGCGGAGGCGCTGAGGCGGCAGATCTTCGCCACCCTCACTCCTTACCAGCGGGTCCAGCTCGCGCGCCATCCGCGCCGGCCCTACGCGCTCGACTACGTCGAGCGCTGCTTCACCGACTGGACCGAGCTCCATGGCGACCGCCACTTTGCCGACGACCCCGCCATCGTGGGCGGGCTCGCGATGCTGGAGGGGCGCCCCGTGATGTTGATCGGACAGCAGAAGGGCCGCGACACCAAGGAGAACCTCCTCCGCCGGTTCGGCATGCCCAACCCCGAGGGCTATCGCAAGGGACTGAGGCTCATGAGACTGGCCGAGCGCTTCGCGATCCCGGTCGTGACCCTGGTGGACACGCCGGGCGCCTACCCGGGGCTCGGGGCTGAGGAGCGCGGGCAGGCGGAGGCGATCGCCGTCAACCTGCGCGAGATGGCTCGCCTCCTGACCCCGATCGTGACCGTGATCATCGGCGAGGGGGGCTCGGGCGGCGCGCTGGGGCTGGCGGTGGCGGACGCGGTGCT
Organism: Candidatus Eiseniibacteriota bacterium; assembly: GCA_005893225.1. Taxonomy (GTDB): domain Bacteria; phylum Eisenbacteria; class RBG-16-71-46; order RBG-16-71-46; family RBG-16-71-46; genus WS-3. The sequence continues at coordinate 5,141 of VBOT01000204.1, read as the reverse complement.
GATGTTCGAGAACACGATCTACTCGGTGATCTCGCCCGAAGGCTGTGCCTCGATCCTGTGGCGGGACGGCAAGAAGGGACCCCAGGCGGCCGAGGCGCTCAAGCTCACGGCGGCCGACCTCGAGCGCATGAACGTGGTCGATGCGGTGCTGAGCGAACCGGTCGGCGGGGCCCATCGCGACCCGGCGGCCGCCGCGGCCACGCTCAAGCACGAATTGATGCGGCACCTGGATGGCCTTTCGGGTGTATCTCCCTTGGAGCTCAGAGAGCGGCGATTGGCGAAGTTCCGCCGCATCGGAGTGTTTCACGATCCCGGCTTGACCCCCTGAAAAACGGGTTGCTACTGTGCGACCCGACCGCCTGGCCGCTCGCTTCAACGTCTTCACCCGAGGAGCTCATGCCGCTCAGTCCCGATCTTCTCGCCATCCTGGCGTGTCCGGTCTGCAAGGGCGATCTGAAGTACGACCCGGACGCGCAGACGTTCACCTGCGAGGCCTGCCGGCTCCGCTACAAGGTGGTCGACGACATCCCGAATTTCCTGGTCGAAGAGGCCGAGAAGTTCTGAACCCGCTTCGTCTGCCGTGCGCCGTCGTCCCGGGCTGTGCCTGGGTCGCGGCCCTGCTGCTCGCCTGCCCGGCCGCCGCCGAGCCCGAGGGTGTGCGACTCCTGCCCTCCGGGCCGGAGTCGGTTCATTTCATCGTCGAGATCCCGCCGGCGCGGCTCGAGTCCGTGGCCGGAGTGCCCGGCGGTCCGGCGACGGTCCACCTAGCCGTCGAGGGCTACGGCGATGGGGGTAACCCCGGCGAGCCGGCGCTGCCGCAGCGGGTCGTCCACATCGCGGTGCCGCCGTCGGGCGAGGTCCGGGTCCGGGCCGTGGCCTCGGGCGTCGAGGTCCGCGAAGGCATCGATCTCGCTCCGTTGCCCCGGCGAGGTGAAGAACCCGACTCATGGAGCTACGCCCGCTCGCCCGAGGCCTACGCTTCACGGAGCTCCCGGAGTCCCGAGCGCGCCGAGCTCGGCGGCGTCTCGTGGCTGCGCAACCAGCGGGTGGCCGAGGTGGTCCTCTGGCCCGCCGACTACGAGCCGGCCTACGCGCGGCTCAGCATCTACCGGCGGATCGAGGTCGAGGTCCAGGTCTCGCCCGCCGGGGAGGTCGGGCCTCCGCTGGAGCCCAAGGATCCGTTCGAGGAGGTGTATCGCGGCGCGCTGGTCAACTACGAGCAGGGGCGAGCCTGGAGGCGGAGCGCCGAGAATCGGCCTGGGCTCTCCGAGGTCGCTCCACAGCCATTCGCCTCACCGGCGGAGCTCGACGCCGGGCACGTGTTCGCGGGGCGCAAGTGGGTGCGAATCGCGATCCCCCGCACCGGGTTCTACAAGGTCGAGTTCGGGGATCTGCCGATGTTCGCCGGCTCCGACACCGTGAGCCTCGACAGCCTGCGCCTGTTCACGTGGCCCGGGTTTCCGGTGGTGCCCGAGCGATCGTTCTGCGACAGCTGCGACTACCGGGAGGTGGCGATCGGGATCATCGACGATGGCAACCCGTGCAACTGCTTCAACAGCGGTCACGACGCGCGACTGGGCTAACCTCTACGACCCCTCGCTCCCCGACACGGTGTTCCTCAACCATCCCTACGAGACCACCAACTACTACTACGTGACGGTCAGTACCGCGGACCATCCGGTGCCCGGCATCCCGCGCCGCATGGGATCGATTTCGGGCGCTGTCCAGCCCGGCGTCGGTGGGATCACCCCCACGACCTTCACCGCGCGCGCCCACTTCGAGGAAGACGACCCGGCGGAGTACTGGCCCAACCTGAGCCCGGTCGCCTACGGCAGCACGTTGTTCTGGGAGAAGTGGTTCTGGACCACGCTCGACGTCGGCAGGTCGTTCTCGACCCTGGTGGCGGCGCCCGGCATCGACCCCGGCAGCCCGGCGCGCCTGCGGATCCGGCTGTGGGGACGCGAGGCCTGCGGGGTCTTGGATCCGTGCTTCCGGTGCTCCGGGTCGCGTCACGTCATGGACCTCTACGTGAACGGGGCGCCCGTGCGTCGCGACGAGTGGAACGGCCGTACCGCGCCCTTCACCGTCGACACGACGGTGAGCGGGCTCGACCAGAGCATCACGGTCCGGCTGGAGGACCCCTTCATCGGGTCATGCGCGGACCGGATCGACAAGACCGAACTGGCCTGGATCGATCTCTTCTATCCGAGCCGCTTCGTCCCCGCGGGGGACACCCTGGCGTTCGATTCCCCGTCGGCTCCAGGGGACTATGTCTACCGCATCGGTCCATTCACGGGAACGGCGCCGCCGCGGGTCTTCGACATCACCGACTCGTACGCGCCAGTCGAGGTCCAGAGCTTCGAGTACCTGGGGAACCCGGGCAACTACCAGCTTTCGTTCGAGGCGCAGCAGGGCGGGCCGCGACGCTACCGAATCATCCCGGACGCCGGCATCGTGCAGCTCCGCAGTAGCAGCCTGGCGGGGGTGAGCATGGCTGCCGGCGACCTGCGCGACCCGACTCGCGGCGCCGACTACCTGGTGATCTACTACGACGAGTTCCGGGCCGCCGCCGACTCGCTGGCGGAATGGCGGAAGGCGGCCCAGGGCATGCGCACCGCGACGGTTCCGATCTCGGCGATCTACGACCAGTTCTCGGGAGGTCGCACCGACCCGGGGGCGATCCGGAGCTTCCTGCGCGCGGTGAGCCCGAAGCCGAAGTTCGTGACCCTGCTGGGGGACGCCTCGTACGATTTCAAGAACTATCACGGCCGCGCCGCTCCCGGCCAGCCCGGCTCGCTGCTTCCCACCTACGAGAACGGATTCGATCTCGGGGACGAGTACGCCACCGACGACTGGCTGCTGAGCGTCGACGACGGGCAAGACCTCTTCCCCGACTACCTGGGCGGGCGCATCCCCGCCCCCGACGCCGCGACCGCGCTCGACGTGGTCAGGAACAAGGTGCTGTTCTACGAGCGCTCGTCGCCTCTCGGCGAGTACCGGGACCGGGTGATGCTCATCGCCGACGACGACAAGCAGGGCTCGGAACCCGACCCGCTTCGGTGGTCACACGTGAGCCAGACCTCGGTTCTCGACTCGTCCGCCACGCCGCCCTACGTCGACCGGGTCTACGTCTACCTGCACACCTATCCCGACGGCCCGGGTCCCTCCAAGCCCGGGGCCAAGGCGGACATCATCAATCAGATCAACGGCGACGGCGTCACGGTTTTCAACTTCGTCGGCCATGGGAGCCCCTATCAGATGGCGGACGAGCGGGTGTTCCTGGAAAGCGACGCCGGCTCGCTCACCAACGCTTCGCGCCTTCCCGTGTTCATCGCCGCCTCGTGCGACATCGGCAGGTTCGACGATCCCAAGGTCGCGAGCCTGGGGGAATTGCTCCTGCTGAGGCACGGGGGCGGGGCCATCGGGGTGATCTCCGCCACCGAGCTGGCCCTGAGCTTCGAGAACGCCGACCTCAACCGCAGTATCTACAAGCACCTGTTCAGTCCCGACACGGCCGGCCGATATCCGACCGCGCTCTCCGAGGCGCTGCTGCTGGGAAAGCTGGATACCCAGCGAAGCAACACCGGCACGCAGAACATCTACAAGTACCAGCTCATGGGGGACGCCGCGACGCGCCTCAATCTTCCCGAGCCGCTGGTGGAGGTCGCCCTCTACGACTCCGCGGGGAACCAGAAGATCACGACCATCCGCCAGGGTCAGACGGTGACCGTCAGGGGCCAGGTCATCCAGGGTTCGTCCGTGGTTCCAATCGATGGCGTGGCGGGGCTCCTGATCGAGGACTCGGCTCCCCTGAACCAGACTCCGCCCTGCGACGGCTGCTTCGATCAGCCCTACTACTATTACAAGGCCGGTCCCATCTTCCGCGGCGATGTGGGGCTCTCCGGGGGCAATTTCCAGGGCCGGTTCGTGGTGCCGCTGGAGGCGCGGCAAGGGGCCCGCGCCCGGGTCCGCGCCTACGTTTCCGGCGTGAAGCGCGACACCTCGGCCGACGCGGTCGGGAGCATCAGGTTCCAGCTCGCGCAGGGTGGGGCCACCACCAGCGACCACGACGGCCCGCGCATCAGCCTCTCCTTCGCGGGGGGAGCCACTGCGGTGCGCCCGGACGCGCTCCTGCACGTCGACCTCTACGACCAGAGCGGGATCTTGATCACCGGGCACTCGCTCCTGAACGCGATCGTGGTCACCTTGGACGACAACACCACGAACCGGGTGGACATCACGTCGACCTTCCGCTACGCCGCCGACTCGTACCAGTCGGGAACCGCCTCTTACCGGCTCGAGGGCCTCGCGGCGGGATCTCACAGGATTCGAGTGTCGGCGGCCGATAACCTGGCGACGGGGCTCGGCGCGGTCGAGCACCGCTCCTCGGCCACCATCGATTTCGAGGTGGTCGAGGTGCCTCCGCTGAGGATCGAGACCACCTACCTCTTCCCGAACCCCACCCGCTCGGGTGGAAGCCTGAGCGGAGGGCGGTTTGTCGTGGACGCTCGGGGGGATTCGCTCAACCTACTGTTACGAATCTATACGGCATCCGGGCGACTTCTGCGTACCCTCAATTACTTCGGTGGTTTAGGTCAGGTTCAAATCCCCTGGGACGGCCTGGACGATGAAGGCCAGCGACTTGCTAATGGGGTGTATGTCTTCAAGATTCACGCGAACGTCAGGGACGCCGAGGGGCGCAGCAGCCCACGGCAAGAGGCGTCCGCAGAAGGTAAGTTCGTGGTCGTCAACAGGTAAACTCGTCAAGCGGGATTGAAAAAAGCCTGGAGCCTTGCCCACCCCCTCGGTGTACTATGGGGACTGTGGTTCGGGTGTCGGCTTCCGTGATGGAGGAAAGATTGCTTATGCGTTTGATGACAATGGTTCTCGCAACTTCGTTCGGGCTTCTCCTGGCCGGTTCTGCCCTGGCCCAGGGGACCGGACGCTCGCTCGACATCCAACCTGGCGGCCGCCAGAATGGTATGGGAGGCGCCGGCGTAGCGTTGATCGAGGACGCCACCGCTGCCACCTGGTGGAACCCGGCTGGTCTGGGGTTCGTGGAGCGGCCGGCGATCGAGCTGACCTACGCGCAGCTCGTGCCCGGGCTCGCCAGTGACGTGAGCTACAACTACGGCACGTAC
>VBOT01000075.1 GCA_005893225.1 Candidatus Eiseniibacteriota bacterium | reverse complement strand
ATCCCCCAATCAACCCGTGCTCGGACAGCCAGACGCTTGGTTGCCCTTACTCGGACAGGCTCCTAGATCGCGAGAACGAGCCGCAATCCATCGTCGAGCTTCGCCACTTCACGAGGAGGCAACCGGCTCACCCGTGCCGACAAGAAGGCGCGGTCCAACGTCACGAGCTGCGAGACATTGATCACGGAGTCCTTCGAGAGTCGGCTCTGCCTTGCTTTCAAGAGGACGTTCCCGGGTGCTTCGGCCAGGCTGAGATTCGAGGTGACGACGGCCGCGATCACCGTCTTGATCTTGCTGCGATTGAACGAATCCGCTTGGACGATGACGACCGGACGCCGGTGTCCGGGCTCCGATCGCCGGGGAGATGGCAACGTCGCCGACCAGATCATCTGACCCTCTACCGCCGCGCTCCAGACATCGATCTGATAGCGAACGACCCGCTGATTCTCGACATATCCGGGCTGATAGATCTCGTGGTATCGGTCACATTCGCGTCCTCGTGTGCCTTCAGATAGGCGCTCACGGCCCGCTGGAACACCTGACTCCGTGAAACGCCAAGCCGCCGAGCCAGACGGTCCGCCGCTCGGAAAAGTGGGTCGGGAATGGAGATTGCCGTCTTCACGCCTCCAGTATAACCTGAGTCATACTCGCGTCAAGGCGCTCGTGCCGGTGGTCGACGTCTGTCGGGCCACCGCCCACGAGAACCACGCGGCCTGGAGGATCTCACGGCTCCTGATGGTCCGAGCGCTCGGCTCCCGGCCGGCCCGGCCCCATCGCGAGATCTTCCCGGTCGCCACGCCCTCCCGGGACTTTACAGTCGATGACACATCAGCCCCGTTCGTTTACCGAATTCCCGAGGCACGGGACGCCCGAACCGAGCGCGAGCGCGTCTAAGAGGATGGAAACGATGCCAGCACGAATTGGAGAAGTGATCCGATGCCCATCAAGGGGGGACGCACATGAATACGATCTCTGGAAGTGATCGCGCCCGTCATCCACGATCTCGCCACATTCTCGCCGCCGCGCTGGGGGCCGCGCTCCTGGGCTCGTGCGCCGCCTCGAGCAACCTCGTCGACATGTGGAAGGACCCGGAGGCCCCGAACCAGCCGGTGCGCGACGTGTTCGTCGTGGTGGTCCAGAGGGACGCCATCACTCGCAGGATCTGGGAGGACGCATTCGTGAAGGAACTGGACCGCCGCGGGGTGTCCGCCACTCCCTCCTACCGGGCATTTCCGGCGGCGCCACCCGACACCGATCAAATCGACCGGGCGGTGAACCAGCGGGGCTACGATGGCGTGTTCATCGTTCACCGGCTCACGACGGAGAGGCGCAGGAACTACGTGCCCGGTTACGTCACTACCGTGCCGGTGACCCGCTTCAGCCGCTGGGGGAACGCCTACCACACCTACTACCACGAGATCTATCAGCCCGGATATGTCGAGAATCAGCGGGTCGTTCGCTATCAGATCGATGTCTGGAGCGCGGCGGTAGAGGGTCAGATGATCTGGTCGGGGACCACCGAGACCATCGATCCCACCTCCGCCCGGGACGCAAGCAAGGAGCTCTCTCGCCTGGTGGTTCCGGAGCTCGCGCGTGCCGGCGTGCTCGCCACGAAGTGACCCGAGCGGGGCGCGGAGTCGAGCATGACTGGCGGTTCGTGAATCGCTCGCGCTAGATTCGGACCGTGTGCACGCTCATCATCGGGTACCAGGCGCTCGGCCCGGGAAGCCTCGCCATCGCAGCGAATCGAGACGAGGATCCCAGCCGGCCCTCCGACCCACCGATGACCTTGAGGCTCGACCCGCGGGTCGTCGGCGGCAGGGACCGGCTCGCGGGCGGAACCTGGCTCGCGATCCGCGAGCGGCGGGCGGTGATCGCGATGCTCAACCGGAGGCCGACCATCCGCCAGGCGCCGCCATCCGACCGCTCGAAGCCCACTAGCCCAGCCGCCCCTCCGCCTCCGCTTCGCTCTCGGGGCCTCCTCACCCTCGACGTCGCGAGCGCCGGCGAGGCGGCTGCGTCGAGCTCATCGGGTCCCTTCGCGGATCCGCTCGCCAGCGCCGCGCTGGCGAGCGCCTTCGGCGCCCTCCGGAGTGCGCGCTACGCGCCGTTCTCGCTCGCCTTCGTCGCTCCCGAGGCTTGCTGGGTGCTGGACCACGAAGAAGGAAGGGAGGACCGGGTCCAGGGCGTCGATCCCGGCTGGCATGTGCTGACGCATCAGGACCTCGACGACAGTTCCGAGCCTCGCGCCGCTCGTCTGCTGCGCGAGCTGCGGGACTGGAAGCCCGTTTCGCTCGACGACGTGGAGCGCGGCCTCGAGGCGCGGCTCGGCGAGCACACCGCTCCGGACCCGACCGACCCCTCGCGCCTCGAGCCGCCGGTCTGCATCCACGAGGGTCGCATGGTCACGGTGTCGTGCTCGGTGGTGTGCTGGACGCCGCACGAAACGCGCTACCGCCACGTCGAAGGCCGGCCCTGCGAGCGTCCGTTCGAGGACCGCTCGGGCCTGCTGTACCAGCCGTCGCGCGCGGTGGGCGGATGAGTTCCGCGCCGCGCCTGGGAGGCAAGGTCGCGCTCGTCACCGGCGCGAGCCGGGGCCTCGGCCTCGCGATCGCCCAGGCACTCGTCGCCGAGGGAGGCGCGGTCGCCTGCCTCGCTCGCGCGGGACCCGAGCTCAGCCGCGCGGTCTCGGACCTCGCGGCAACGGGTGCGGGAGCGCTCGCCGTTCCGGCCGACGTCACCGATTCCGGGCAGGTCGAGCGCGCCGTCCGGCAGACGCTCGAGAAGTGGGGACGCCTCGACATCGTCGTCCTGAACGCCGGCACCTGGCAGGGGGCCCCGGTCCACGAGACGTCCGAGCAGATGTGGGATCTGCTCCTCGATCTGAACCTCAAGGGAGCGTTCCTCACCCTCAAGTACGCCGTTCCGGCTCTGATCGCGGGCGGGGGCGGGACCATCGTCGGCATCGGCTCGCTCGGAGCGTGGGCGGGGCAGCCCGGCGCCTCGGCCTACGCGGCCAGCAAGTGGGGGCTCCGCGGGCTCCTCGAGTCGGTGGCGCTCGAGCTCAAGCCCCACCGCGTGCGTGTCAGCCTGGTCCACCCGCACAACATCAACTCGGCCGGCCCGCCGCTCGCGCGCGACGCGCCCGAGCGCACCCGCAAGCTCGAGCCCTCCGAGATCGCCGCGCTAGTGGCCTGGATCTGCACCGCTCCCGACCACGTCTCGCTCGGGAACGTCACGATCTGGCCGGTCGCCGCCGGGATCACCGCGGGGTAGCGCCTCGCCAAGGCCGCGCCGCCGGGCCTCCGGGCGGCTACCGCGGCTTCCTTCCCACCCTTCCCTTCCACACCGTGACCGGCGGGAACTCCCACTTTCGCTCCACCGGCAGCGAGTTCGCCAGCGCCGCCACCCAGGCTCCGGCGCGGGTGACCACACCGGCGGTGGCGAAGGCGCGGTCGACTCGCACGCACCACCACGGGACGCCGCGCTCCCGCTCCCGCGCCCATTGCTCGGGGGACAGGTACCAGGCATCGGGGATGACGAGCCCCGCGTCGAAATGCGGGGCGCGCTTGCCGGCCGGCATGAGCAGCACGCTGCGCGCCTGGGGCATGTGGTACCGGAAGTAAAGGAGCGAGTTGCTCTCGGCGTTGATCAGGAGATCCCCGGGCCGATGCTCCGACCTCAGGAGGTTCTCCGCCTGCTTGAGCGCGCGCGGCTGCTCGTAGGGCTGGTGGTGCATCCACGCCCGCGCTCCCACGAGCAGCAGGAGGGTCGCGACCGCCCAGCCGGTCCACCGGCCCCGGAGCGCCATCGCTCCCGCGGCCACGAGCGGATAGAAGAACATCATCACGTAGAGATCGTCGCGCCTCACCACGAACGGCCAGGCGCGCGTCGCGAGCTCGGGCAGTGTGCACACCAGCCACAGGAGCACGGCGGCGCGGCGCTGGCCGGCCCGGAAGAGCGGGATCAGGGCGAGGCTCGCGAGGACCGGAACGAGGAGCTTCACCCCGAACCCGACCGAGCCCCACAGCGCGGCGATCTCGCCGGGGGCGGGGAACCGGAAGAACTTCCCCGAGCCCTCGCGGTGGAACTGCTCGATCAGGGCCGGTACCCAGGGGAGGCAGAGCAGGGCGATCAGCGCGTAGAGCAGCAGCCATCGGCCGCGGCGCGCGCCGTCGCCGAGAGCGAAGAGCCCCCAGAGCCCCATCGCCCCCAGCACGAAGGCGGCGAGATAGTCGGTGTAGATCGCGACCAGCGCCCAGCCGACGAACCATGCGGCCTCGGCGGGGCGGCCCTCCTCCACAAAGCTCCAGCCGGCCCCGACGGCGAGCGGGAGGAGTACCCATAGGAAGGCGTACACCTCGACTTCCTGCGAGAAGTGGATGTGGGATCCGTTGAGGGTGAGAAGCGCGGCCGCGATGAGACCGGCCTGGACGCCACCGATCCGCTTGCCGAGCCGATAGGTGGCGAGGATGCTACCGAGGCCGAGCAGCACCGAGAGCGATTTCATCCACAGCTCTCCGTCGCCTCCGAGCAGCACCCACAATCGCCGGAATACGAACTGGAGCGGCGGGTGGATGTCGAGGCGCGCGATCCTCAGCACCTCGAGCATGGGACGGCGCGCCACGAAGGTGACGTAGATCTCGTCGAACCAGAGAGGCGTCGCCCGGGCCTCGGCGAGGCGCAGTGCGGCCGCCACCACCAGCATCCCGGCGAGGATCCACGGGGCACGGCGCTCGACTCCGCGGAGGATCCTGGTTCCTTGCGGGGGCTGCGCCGCGACCGCGGCGCTCAACGTCCGGCCCCCGGTGCCCTGGCGGCCGCGGGCTGGGCTCCGGGCGCCGGGGTTCCGGCCGGCGCCGCACCGCCACCCGTGGCGCTCCGCTCGTACCAGGTCCCGGCCGCCGTGCGGCGTCGCGGGCGATAATCTCTCGCCAGGAGGTCCAGGAAGCTCGCGCACTTCGTGGCCTGGCTCGCGAACATCCGGTCGTAATCGCCCTGGATGAAGATGTAGGCGGGCCGGGCGCGATCGAGGCTCGCCGTCAGCTCGGACCACTCCTCCTCTGTGGCGTACTCGATGAAGCTCGCGCCGTTCCTCGCCACCGCCTGGTCGCGGCCCGAGAGCCAGTAATAGAGCGGATTCCCCACCACGAAGATCGGCCCAGGTAGGCTCCCCGGCCCGGACAGGAACGCCGCCTCGGCGCGGATCTTGGGATACCCGCCGCCCTTGCTGAGACGGTTCTGGAACCCAAGCCGTCCCGCGCGGCTCAGTGCCAGGCGATCGTGCGCGAGCGAGGCGCACTTGACGCTCAGCGGGACCCAGGCGCTGGTGAAGAAGAACGCCAGGCCGAGACTCGCCGCGACGCCGGCGTCGCGGGCGGAATAGGGCGGCCCGATCCGGGCCAGTGCCGGCCACGCCAGATCGACCCCGCGCGCGGCGAGGATCCCGAGCGGCACCGTGAGGATCAGGTACTGGTACTGCCAGAACGAGAGTCGCTGGACCAGCAGCACCGCCACCCCGGCGACGCACCACAGCAGGAGGCCGGCGCTGAAGAGGTCGCGCCGGGCGCGCAGCGAGAGCGTCACCCCGATCGCAGCGAGCCCGAGCACGGGCGACCAGCGCTCCGCGAACCACGAGAGCCCATCCAGGAACGGCCGGAAGCGGAACCCGTGAACCTGGCGCATCACCTCCACCGGAAAATCGAACGAGGTCCACCATGCCAGGCGGAAGGCGCGGTGCGCGGCGAAGTACGCGGAGGCGGCGAGGAGCGGGACCATCGTGCCCAGAGCGATGGCACCCGCCCCCCGCGCCGCCGCCAGGGCGCCGCGCGGACGAGCGCGCACGACGATCGCGGCCAGGCTCGAGAGCCAGAAGCAGGCGAGGATCGGGAGGAAGAGGAACTTGGAGAGGAGACAGATCCCTCCCGCGAGCCCCGAGACGAAGAGCGAGCGGAGCTCGGTGGCCGGCCGCGAGGCCGGGGCCCCGTCCGCCCCGGAAGCGGCGCGCGTCGCGCGCCACAGCGCGAGGAACATCGGGAACCCGACCAGGCCCTCGATCTGGGTGAGGTGCCAGTCCTCCGTCACGGCGTAGAAGAAGCCGACCGTGAAGAGCGCCGCGAGCGGAGCCGCCCACGAGTGCCGGAAGTAGCCCTTGAGGGTCACGATCAGGACCGCGGCGAAGGCGGCGAGGTAGAGGAGCTCGAAGAGGTGGATCCCGACCTCGGTGAAGCCGAACAGCATCCCGGCCAGCGCGTAGAACGCGAAGGGCGCCGGCTGCTTGGGGTCCCAGTAGTCGCGATAGAGCACCGCTCCATGCGCGAGCTTGCGCGCCCCGATCGTGAACATCGCCTGGTCCCAGGCGAAGGGCTGCGGGAGGTTGACGAGCCCGAGTACCACGATGGCGGCGAGCACCAGCGCGTCCATGCGCGTGAAGCGAGCCTGCAGGGGACTTGCGGCCGGGCTCGGGCCCGGGTCGAGCGGCTCGGTCACTGCCGGCGACGGTGAGATACCGAAGGATCGCGGCATCGGTCGCGGCAGGATAGCACCGCGCCGCCTCTCACCAACCTCGAACCCGCGGCCCGTTCGAGTTCTTCACTGGCGGTTCACGAATGCATCGGGCTAGAATGCCACCGGCGCGCGCCACAAGAGCCATGAGGGAGGGGACTGGGATGGAAACGAGCTTTCCCGAATGCCGCAAGTGCAACGACGGCGTCCTGCTGCCGCTCTCCGACTACGGTCGTGACGGTGCTCCGATCAACTACAAGGCCTGGGTGTGCAGCAACCCCGCGTGCGGCTTCAACGTGCGGATCGACAACGGCGAGATCAGCCTGGGGAGGGCGATCGGGCTGTCGAGCAAGTGACGGGATTGCCCGGAGCACCGCTTGATCCGCGCCATCATCTTCGACCTCGATAACACCCTCGTCGACTTCATGAGGATGAAGTCGGACGCCGTGAACGCCGCGATCGAGGGCATGATCGACGCTGGGCTCGAGCTGCCGCGCGAGGCCGTGCGGGCGCGCATCGACGCCATCTACCAGGAACAGGGCCTCGAGTACCAGCGCGTGTTCGACGCCTTGCTCGTCAGCGAGCTCGGCCACATCGATCCCAAGATCTTGGCGTCCGGGATCGTTGCTTACCGCCGGGCGGCCGGCTCGGCCCTCGTGCCCTATCCCCACGCCCAGATGACGCTGCTCGAGCTGGCCAAGCGAGGCATCAAGTTGGGCGTGGTCTCCGACGCGCCGCAGGCCCAGGTGTGGCTGCGCCTCTGCTCGCTCTCCCTGCAGCACGTGTTCGATGCCGTCGTCACGTTCGAGGACACCGGCCAGCGCAAGCCGAGCCCGGCGCCGTTCCGGGAGGTCCTGCGGCGCCTCGCGGTCGATCCGGCCGAGGCGCTGATGGTGGGTGACTGGGCGGAGCGCGACGTGGTGGGGGCCCGGGGCCTCGGCATGGTGACCGTGTTCGCGCGCTACGGAGACACCTTCGACACCCAGCAATCGGGCGCGGATCACGACATCGACGACATTTTCGAGCTGGTGGGCATCGTGGACCGGATCAACGCCGGCCCCTCGCCCGCCCCGGGCGCCGCGCGAGCGGCCGGGAAGCCGGGCACCGGCTCCCGGACTACCCCGACGGGCTCGTGAAATCGATCGGCCCGGTGAATACCGAAACCCATCCGTGGAGGACCCATGGCTGAAGGCAAGGTCAAGGCGTCAAAGGTCAAGGTGCACCAGCCCCCCGAGGGCACCGGGGGCCTGGACGGGCAGTTTCACGTCTACGTGTACGACGTCTTCAACCAGAATCTCCTGCCCGGCAAGTCGTTCGAGACCGTCGAGCGCGCGGTGTCCTTCCAGCGCCACGAGCAGGAGCGGATCTACCTCGAGCAGGAAGCCGACCCCGGGCTCTTCGACCTGCCCTTCATCTCCGCGGACCCCGATCTCCTGGACCGGGTCGAGCGGGATGCCGACTACCGCGCCCGCCTGATACGCGATCTCGGGTCGGAAGCCCGTGCCCGCGCGCGCCGGCGCTGAGCGCCTTCACACGCGCGTGCCGAGAAGCGGCTAGAACCGAGCCCCGAGCCCCGAGCATGCTGCTCGTCACCGCCGAGGAGATGCGCGAGCTCGACCGCGCCACCATCGAGAGCGGGTACGTCTCGGGGCTCGAGCTCATGGAGCGGGCCGGCAGCGGCGTGTCCGAAGCGGTCGAGCGGCGCTACGGATCGCTGCTGGGATTGCGGGTGCTGGTGCTGTGCGGCAGCGGCAACAACGGCGGCGACGGGTTCGTGGCGGCGCGCCACCTGAAGGCACGCGGCGCGGAGGTGCACGTGGGCCTGGCCGGCGAGCCCGAGCGCGTGCGCGGCGACGCGCGCCATCAACTCGAGGCGCTCGAGGGGGCGGGGCTCGCGGCGACGCCTGCGGCCGACGAGCCGGCGCTCGAGCGGCTGGTCCGCTCCCGCGACCAGTGGGACTTCGCGCTCGATGCGCTGCTAGGGACCGGGGCGCGAGGCGTGCCCGAGGGAGCGATCGCCGCGGCTGTCCAGGCGCTCCGCGACCTCGACGACGCCGGCACCCAGGTGGTGGCGGTCGACCTTCCGACTGGCGTCAACGCCGACACCGGCGAGATCGCCCGCCGGGCGGTGCGCGCCGACCTCACGGTGACGTTCGGAGCGCCCAAGCGCGGCCACTACCTCTATCCCGGGCGCGCGTTCGTGGGCGAGCTCGAGGTGATCGATATCGGCTTGCTGGGCCCGCCCGACGACACCCGGACCCACCGCGTGGAGCTGGCCACGGCGAGCGAGATGGCGGAGCTGGTTCCGCGGCGCGACCCTCGCGCCCACAAGGGGTCGACCGGCCGCGTGCTGATCGCCGGCGCCTCGCCGGGGTTGACGGGCGCCGTCACGCTCGCCGCCCGGGCCGCCACCCGCTCGGGCGCCGGGTACGTGCAGGCGGCGATCCCCGCGAGCCTGAACGAGGTGCTCGAGGTGAAGCTCACCGAGGAGATGACGGTGCCGTGCCCCGAGACGCCGAGCCGCACGCTCGCGCTCGCGGCCTTCGACGAGTTGCTCGAGCGCGCCGCGCAGGTGGACGTCTGGGCGCTCGGAACGGGGCTCTCGCGCGATCGCGAGTCGGCCGAGCTGGTGCGGCGGATCGCCGTGGAGGCGCGCTGCCCGCTGGTGATCGACGCCGACGGGCTCAACGCCTTCGAGGGCCACGGCGAGGCGCTGGCGCGGATCGCCGCCGAGCGCGTCCTTACCCCCCACCTCGGCGAGATGGCGCGCCTCACCGGCCTCTCTACCCGGGAGCTCGAGGCCGGTCGGATCGACTGCACGCGCTCGTGGGCCCAGAGCTGGGGGTCGGTCGTCGTCCTCAAGGGAGCCCCGACCGTGACGGCCTCGCCCGACGGCCGCGCCACGGTCAACCCGACGGGGAACCCCGGGATGGCGACCGCCGGGATGGGAGACGTGCTGACCGGGGTGATCGCGGCGCTGATCGGACAGGGGCTCGGGGTCTACGACGCCGCTCGTCTGGGCGCGTACCTCCACGGTCTCGCGGGCGACCAGGCGGCCGCGCGGCTCGGCCAGCACGGCCTCGGGGCGAGCGACGCGATCGAAGCGCTGCCGGGCGCGTTCTTGAGCCTGGTGCGCCTGCGGGACGAGACCTTGGAGAAACGTGGAGCGGGGAGGCGGGCCTGAGGGAGCTGAGGCTGCGGCGGGGTCAGATGTGCTGCTTGAGCTTCGAGACCATCACTTGCTTGGGGTAGGCGCCCACCATGCGCTCGACTTCCTTCCCATCCTTGAACAGGATCAGGGTCGGGATGCTCAGCACCCTGTAGTTGATGACGATCTCCTGGTTCTCGTCCACGTCGAGCTTCAAGACCTTGAGGCGTCCGGCGTACTCGGTCGCGATCTCCTCCAGCGTGGGGGCGATGGTGCGGCAGGGGCCGCACCACGCGGCCCAGAAATCCACCAGGACGGGCATCGTCGCCTTGATGACTTCGCTCTCGAAGGTCTGCTCGGTCACGGCCGCCGCATTTCCCATGGAGAAACCCCCTGGACGTGCCTAGTATCGGTCAAACAGCCTTTCCGATGCCTGCTCGGCTAAGAACGGTGCATTGCGGTTTGGTGGGGCATCGGAACGGGTAGATAACGCTGCCCCAACACGAAAGCGCACCGAAGCCGGCAGCTTACACCTTTGCGCTCGGCGGTAGGAGGCTCGGGTTGCGGCTCTTCGATAAACAGCACTTTCTGAGGCGGAGGCCGTTCTCCCTCGGCGCGGGGGGCGCCGGCGAAGCAGCCCGCGGCGTTGCCGTTCCCGCTTGATCCCGCTCCGCGACGAGAACCCGTCGGGCTCGGTCCCGGTCGTGACGCGGGGCCTGATCGCGATCAACTGCGCGGCGTTCCTCTACGAGCTCACCCTCGGCCGCGAGCTCCGAACCTTCGTGTTCGAGTGGGGAGTGGTGCCGCTGCGCCTCACGCTGGCGCTGCGGTTCGGCGAGGAGCCCCTGCCGGCGCCGGCGCTCACGCTCCTGACCTCGATGTTCCTGCACGGCGGCTGGCTCCACCTGATCGGGAACATGTGGTACCTGTGGATCTTCGGCGACAACGTCGAGGACCGTCTGGGGCGCATCCGGTACCTCTTCTTCTACCTCGCCGCCGGGGTGACCGCCGGCGTCATCCACTCCGTTGCCAACAGCTCTTCGCGAGTGCCGACGGTCGGCGCCAGCGGCGCCATCGCCGCCGTGCTCGGCGCCTATGCGGTGGAGTTCCCGAGAGCGCGCGTCATCACCCTCATACCGTTCTTCCCGTTCGTCCAGGTCGTGGCGCTCCCAGCCATGATCGTGCTAGGCCTGTGGTTCGTCTTCCAGTTCTTCAGCGGCGCGCTGTCGCTGGCATGGGCCGGCGCCGGGGGCGGCGGCGGCATCGCCTGGTGGGCTCACATCGGCGGCTTCCTGTTCGGCGCGATCCTGATGAAGGCGCTCGCCCGCCGGCGCTGACGGGCGTGGGTGGAGTAGAGCCCGTCACGCTCGTCACCGCCGCTTCCTTCGGCCGTCGGGGCCCCGCGCCCGGCGAGATCCTCGGGGCCCGGTGCGGATTTTTCGACAATCCGGGCCTGCCGAGCCCCGATCGGCTGTCGGCCGCCCTTACGATTCGCCGGTCGCCACGAAGGGTGGACCTTCGCGGGTACCAGCCGTATGAGACCGCAATATCAACGGCCCTCGGCTGTCCGAGGGATCCCAAGCATTAGACCAGACTGACTGATAGTGGTGGTCCCCATTGACTCTCGCCCCCGGGGTCCACCCGAGGGCAATCGCTCGAGTCCTGCGTGGCCCGGGAATTGCCACGTTCCCAGGTGCCACCGGGTCGCCCGTAGCAATGTCGGGCGGGTGGGACACCCCGAGTCCCATCACCCGGTGGCCCTGAGGAGGTGATCGAGCTGAGCACGTCGTTACAGTCTCCGAGCTGCAGACCCGTAGAGCTTTCCATTCCGCGGCGGTTCAACGTCCTTCGAGAGATCGTTCCTGGCTCCGCACTGGCGAGCGAGATCCGATCCCTCCGGGGACGCACCCACACCGACAAGGTCCAGCTGGGCCGCTCCAGGACCGAGCGGTTCCCGGCCATTCGGCGCCCCTTCCGCGGCTAGCGGCACCCGCTCTCGCGCCCCGCGCCGGGCCCCAACCGGCGGCCCCGCGGCCCGTGGGGGCAGCCCCACTGCGCGGCGGGAATCCCCCGGCCGCTCCGCGGGGGCGCCAGGATCCCGATTCCCCAGATCCCGATTCAGCTTCTCCCGCTCGTCCGGGATGCGCTAGCATCTCGAACCTGGAGGGATAGCTTGCGGCAAGACCTCGATCGCCTGATGAAAGAGCAGGGCCTCGCCGGGCTGGTGGTTTTCGCCTACGACCGCTACAGCCCGGCCATGTACTACGCCACCGGGCAGAAGCTCCACTTCGGCGTCTACTTCCGCACCGCGGACGGCGGGGCGCACCTGATCCACGATCCGATGGAGCGCGACCAGGCGGCCCAGGTCGGCTGCGATCACTCCTCGTTCCCGCAGCACCGCCTCAACCAGCTCATCGACCAGGAGGGCCATCCCGCGCGCGGCTTCGGCCGCCTGATCGCCGATGGCTGCGCCACCCTCGGCATGCGCGGTCGGGTGGCTATCTTCGGCGAACTCGCCGCCGGGTTCGCGCACACGTTGCTCGCGCGCGCGCTCGAGGTGAGCCCGGCGCTCGAGATCGACGCGCGCCACCCGGACATCATGGCGCTGGCGCGCATGACCAAGGATCCGGCGGAGATCGAGGCGATCCGGAGGGCGGCCAAAGGCGCGGTGGCGGCGATCGAGCGGCTGCGAGACTTCCTGCGCTCGCTCCACCGCGACGGCGAGCACTTCCGCCACAACGGCTCGGGCCCCGTGGCCCTGGGCGAGATCCGGCGGCTCCTCCAGTCGGAGTTCCTGGCCCACGGCCTGGCGGAGGACGGCGAGAGCATCGTTTCCCAGGGGCGCGACGCGGGAGTCCCGCACAATCGCGGCAACGACGCCGACTTGCTGCGCGCCGGCACACCGCTCCTGATCGACATCTTCCCGTGCGAGGCTGGCGGCGGCTACCACAGCGACCTCACCCGCACCTTCTGCCTCGGGAAGCCGCCCGAGGAGCTGAAAAAGCTCTACGCCGACGTCCACGACGCCTTTCACCTGGGGATGGAGAAGCTCGAGATCGGCGCCCCCTGCCGCGCCATCCAGGAGGAGGTGTGCGGTCTCTTCGAGCAGCGCGGCCACGCCACCACCCGTTCGCGTGACGGCACCGAGGAGGGCTACGTGCACGGCCTCGGCCACGGGGTCGGGCTCTCGGTGCACGAGGCTCCGCGGCTCGGCGGGCCGGCGTCCAACCTGCAGCGGCTCGAGCACGGCATGGTGATCACGGTCGAGCCCGGCCTCTACTACCCCTCGCGCGGCCTCGGCGTGCGGATCGAGGACCTGGTCCTCGCGCACCCCGACGGCCGGTTCGAGAATCTCACCCCGGCGTCGTACGAGCTGGAGATCGAGCCCGAAGGTTGAAGCGCCCGCACGAGATCGTGAACCCGCCGCGTCCCGAGCGCGCGCTGCTGGTGGGACACGCCGGCCGCGACGGGCGCGGCTTCCCGGGCTCGTTCGAGGAGCTGGCGCTCCTGGCCGACACCGCCGGCGCGCGGGTGCTCGGCTCGCTGGTGCAGCGCCGCGGCCCGATCCATCCGGCCACGTTCATCGGCAAGGGCAAGCTCCAGGAGCTGGCCGAGCAGGCCCGCGATCGCGATGCCGACCTGGTGATCTTCAACGACGACCTCTCGGCCCCCCAGGTCCGCAACCTGGAGCAGGAGCTGGCGGTGAAGGTGGTGGACCGCTCGGAGCTGATCCTCGACATCTTCGCGCGCCGCGCCCGAACCCGCGAGGCGCGGCTCCAGGTCGAGCTGGCGCAGCTCGAGTACACTCTGCCGCGGCTCACCGGCATGTGGAAGCACCTCGAGCGTCAGGCGGGCGGCATCGGCACGCGCGGCCCGGGCGAGACCCAGCTCGAGGTGGACCGCCGCCGCGTGCGCGAGCGCATCGCGGTGCTGAGGCGCGATCTCCGCGCCGTCGAGCGCGAGCGCGAGACCCAGCGCCGCAAGCGCCGTCGCGAGTTCCGCGTCGCGCTCGTGGGCTACACGAACGCGGGCAAGAGCACATTGTTCAACGCGCTCACCCGGGCCCGCGTGTTCGTCGAAGACCGCCTGTTCGCCACGCTCGACGCCACCACCCGCCAGATGGTGAGCCCCGAGCGCCAGGTGGTGCTGCTCACCGACACGGTGGGGTTCATCCGCAAGCTGCCCCACCACCTCGTGGCCTCGTTCCACAGCACGCTCGCCGAGGCCATCGAGGCCGACCTCTTGCTCCAGATCGTGGACGCCGCGGATCGTGACTTCCGCCGCCAAATGGCGGCGGTCGAGGGCGTGCTCGAGCAGATCCTCGAGGGGCCGCGTCCCACGACGCTGGTGTTCAACAAGGCGGACGTGCTCGCCGACGCCGAGTCGGGCCACGGGCTGCGCGTCGAGTACCCCGGCAGCTTCGTGGTCTCGGCGCTCGGCCGCGAGGGACTCGACGATCTGCGCGCGTTTCTGTTTCAGCAGGCTGCCGAGCGCGGGCTCAGGTGCGCATCGTGACAGGCTCCGCGCCCGCCGGTCTCCGATCGCTGCGCTTCGGGCACAGCCCGGACGCCGACGACGCCTTCATGTTCTACGGCTTCCACGCCGGCGCGGCGTCGGTCGCGGGCTGCACCATCGAGCACGTGCTCGAGGACATCCAGAGCCTGAACCGTCGCGCCCTCGAGCGCGCCGACCTCGAGATCACGGCGGTCTCGGCCCACGCCTACGCGTTCCTAGCCGGCCGCTACGCGGTGCTGCGCTGCGGCGCCTCCATGGGCCTCGGCTACGGCCCGGTGGTGGTGGCGCGCGAGAGGCTGGCGCTCGGCTCGCTGGGCGGCTGCCGCGTCGCCACTCCCGGCGCCCTCACCACCGCGGCGCTGCTGCTCCGGATCGAGTGCCCCGAGGCGGTGCCCGTCGCCATGCGGTTTGACCACATCCCGGCGGCCGTCGCGGCCGGCGAGGTCGAAGCCGGAGTGATCATCCACGAGAGCCAGCTCACCTACCGGGACGAGGGTCTCGCTAAGGTGGTGGACTTCGGCGAGCTGTGGCGCGACCGGGACGGCCTGCCCGTGCCGTTGGGGCTCGACGTGGTGCGGCGCGACCTCGGACCCGAGCTGATGCGCGAGGTGAGCCGCGGCTTCCGCGCCAGCATCCAGGCCGCGCTCGACCGCGAGGACGACGCAATTCGCTACGCGCTCCAGTTCGGCCGCGGGCTCGATGTCGAGAAGGGGCGGCGCTTCGTCCACATGTACGTGAACGAGCTCACGCTGGACATGGGCGAGACCGGGCGCAAGGCGCTCGAGCACCTCTACCGGCGCGCCGCCGAGGCCGGGGCGATCGAGCGGATGCCGCCGATCGAGGTGGTGTAGCCGGGCAGTCCCGGGCTCACATCCGGAACAGGCCCGATGCCAGGTCCTGCCAGGCGTGCGCGATGATGCCGGGAACGAGGCTCCGGCTGAGGTGGGCGAGGATCCCGAACAGCACCCCGAAGACGGTGATCACGACCACCGAGGACACTCCCTGGTAGCCGTGTGCGACTCCGAAGACGAGCGCCGAGAGGAGCAGGCCGGCCACCGGGCTCTTGGTGAGCGCGGCCAGTTGGCGCTGCAAATAGCCGCGAAAGACGAACTCCTCGCAGATCCCGGCCGAGATCGAGAGCGGGACCCAGAGCACGGCCTCGATCCCGCCGTGCGGGATCAACAGCCGGCTGGTCCGCTGAGCCTCGGCGGCGGTCGCGCCGCCGAGCAGGTCGGTGGCTCGCTTCACGCCGGCGAGGATCAAGCCGGCCGCGATCCAGAACGCGCCGGCGAGCAGGAGCGTCCCGAGCAACCGTGCGGGTCCGACCCGAACTTTGGCCGGCGCCTCCGAAGGGTCGCTCGATCCCGCGGGGCGGAAGGACCAGCCGCGGACGTCGAAGATCTCCGAGAGCGGCACGCCCGCGCGCCTCGGTCCCATGGCGGCGTAATAGAAGAGTCCCCATTCAGCGAGTAAGAGCACGAGGTACTGGGGGACCCGGCTGTGAGGTGGCGCCTGGGCGACCTGTCCCGCGCGCACCGCGCCCACCGCGGCGAAGGCGAAGACCGCAAGCAGCAGGTAGACGGTGTGCCGTGGCCGGGCGATGGGCCGGAGGGAGCCCTCCGTAGCGACATCACTCATTTCCGTGCCCTCCCAGGCGTCGAGTGAAGAACCGAAAG
>VBOT01000188.1 GCA_005893225.1 Candidatus Eiseniibacteriota bacterium | reverse complement strand
GAGGCCGGGCCGCTCGAAGCGATCGAGCGACAGGAGGCCGCGCCCCGCCACGACCGCGATCGGGATCGAGCGCACTGCCGGATTCATGACTCGAAGCAGGTGGGCGCGCGGCACGCCGACGAACGCCTTGGGCCGCGTGGCGTCGACCGCGGCGGCGAGCCGGGCGGGATCGGCCCAAGCGTCCACGAACACGGCGATCGCGCCGAGATGGAGCGTCCCGAGAAGCGCCACGTAGAGGTCGATCGACATCGGAACGAAGAGCAGCACCGCGTCACCGGGGATCACGCCCCTGCGGCTCAGGCCAGCGCCGAACCCGGCGACGCGCGCCGAGAGCTCGCCGAAGTCGATGCGGCGCGCGCGGCCATGCCGGTACTCGACGATCGCGAGCCGCCCTGGGTGACGCGCGGCTCGTTCCGCCAGCCGCGCGGCGATGTTGGGGTTCTCGGCCGGAAGCGCCGCGGCGGTGGCAGGCGCGGCCCGCTCGGAGCTCACGGCGTCCACTGGTAGAGGGCGTAGCGCCTGAAGATCTCGCCGTGGTGGCGCACCGACATCCGGACCGAAAAGTAGGAGACATGCATGAGGGCGTGGATCACGGCCCGGTAGCCCTTGGCTCGCGCTCGCTCCCGGATCAGGTCGAGCATGTGGCTCGCGATTCCGAGCCCGCGCGCCTCGGGTGCGGTCGCCACGGTCTTGACGATCACGCGCGTGGGACGCCCCGCGGCGCGGCTCAACGGGTCGGGAAACGCGAACTGGTAGGCGACCAGGCGGCCGCTCCGGTCGTGAGCGAGAAGCACCAGCTCGGGGTCGATCAGCGCTCGCGTCCCCTGGTACATGGCCCGGAACGAGTCCAAGTCGATGGGCGTGTAATAGAGGTTGTCGTCGAAGGCGTCGAGGCTCAGCCGGAACAGCGTTTCCAGCTCGTCGTCGAATCGCGAGAGGTCCAGGGGGCGCACCGCGATGCCGGCTTCGTCCACGCGCCGGGCCAGCGCGTCGGCCTCGGGAACGGGCGCGTCGAGGTGCGCGTCGATCCTGCTCTCGTAGCGCGCCGCGATCTCGAACCCGGCCGCGGCGAAGTGATCCGGATAGTCGAAGGGATTCCGGGGCTCGGATGGAAATACCGGCGGATCGAAGGCCGCATCCCCGGGCTCGCCGGGCAGGGCCAGGCGATAGCGTGCCCAGGTGTTGCCGTTCATCGGTCCCAGCACTCTCGGAACCCCATTCTCCGCGAGCCGCTCGCGCGCGTGCGCGAGGAGTGCCGTGCCGGCCTCGCCATCGAGCGTCTCGTAATGCCCGATCATCCCGGATGCCCCGGGCGCGGCGTGCAGATCGGACACCGTCGTGATGCTGCAGCGCGCGACCGGCTCGCCGTCGCGCCAGGCGAGGAGGCAGGTCATTCCGGGAGCGACCGGCTCGGGAGGCGGCGGAGGAAGCGCTGTCCAGGCTTCGGATGGCCACGCCGGGCCCCGCGTCCCAGGCGAGTAGGCCCGCTCACGCACGCTCTCGAACCCGCGCATGTCTCCGCCCGCCGTGAGGGTTTCGACCCGGATCCGTTCGCTCACTCGAGCCTCCAGCCGACCACTCCCAGCCAGCGCAGATGGAACGGTGTCGCGAGGAGAGTCGCAAGCAGCACGCTCATCGTGAGCAGGCGAAAATCCCAGGCCGACCAGGGCGGCGCGGGCAGCAGGCGGCGTCCGGCGAGATAGAGCGCGATGGCACCGCCGCTCATCGCGCCGGCCACCGCGAGACCCTCGGCGAAGGCTCCGCTCCGGTACTGCCACAGCCCGACCGGCGCCACCGCCCCCAGGCCCAGAGCCGCCGAGCCGAGCGCGCGGCGGAAGGTCGACTGCCGCCGCACGCGCGGCGTCGCCCCGGTGACCTGGAAGGCGAGGACCGCCAGCGGCGCCGCGAGCGAGCCCACGAACAGCACGTAGAAGGGGTGTCCGGCCCCGAGCCCCCCGGGATCGCGCGCCAGCGTCGCGAACGTGTTGTCGGCGAAGATCAGGAGCACAGCCACCAGGCTCACGTAGAAAATCGCCATCACGTGGTAGCCACCGCGCGGGACCCCGACGGTGCGGCTGACCGTCGCGTCCACGATCAGCAGCGCCGCCAGCGTCAAGGCCGGCGCGATCACCCACTGCGGCCCGCCCAGGCTGAACGCGGCGTAGAGGACCAGGTGCGCCGCCAGGGCGCCGCTGAAGCTCAGGAAGCGCGTGCGCCAGGCGAGCAGCAGGACGACACCCAGGATCGCGAGCTGGACCACGAGCTGGAGCCCGATCGCCGCGGCCGGGCGAGGCGTCATCTTGAGCAGCAGGTAATAGGTGGCAAGCGGCAGGATCAGGTTGTCGTTGCCGCCGGTGCTGATGGCCTCGAAGCAGGCGACCAGCAGCGCGAGCTGCACCCCGATCAGGACGCTCGCCCCGCGGTCGATGTCGGTCATGAGCAGGAGCGGCAGGTGGACGCAGAGGAAGGCCACGAACAGAAACACGGCGGAGCCCTCGAAGCTGCGCCGGTCCGAGGTCACGAGGTAGCGATGCTTGCCGTAGGCCTTCCCGAGCACGGCGGCCAGCGCGTCGGCCACGATCAGCGTGAAGAGCGCGATGAGGTAGAAGACCGGACGGCCGCGCGCGAGGACGAACAGCAAGTAGACGCCGACCGGAAAGTAGAGCTCGCCCTTCGACTCGCGCTCGACCGCGTGGACGCTGCCGAGGAGCCCCGTGAGCCGCGCGATCCCGAGGGTTCCGGCGCTGAGTGCAGCGAGCGCGAGGATGGTCCAGTGGTGACGGAAGAGCCACGGGAAGAAGGCAGTCACGACGCCGCCCGCGAAGTGCACGTACTTGCGCGTCCACTCGGCCGGGGGGTGGAAGCGCCGCCGCCACGCCTCCGCGGTGACGAAGATGAAGGCGAAGGCGGCGGCCACGAGCGTCGCGCGCGCGATCTCGCCGGCCGGGGTGCCGAAAGGCGGCAGGAAGCTCACGAAGGCCGCGATCATCCTCCCAGCACCTCGTCGACGTGGAACGCCTGGTAGAACCAGGCGCGGTCGCGCCGGTGGAGCTCGCTCGCCAGCTCCTCGAGCGGCCGTGCGCGGGCGGCGAGCGAGGCCGGGCGCGAGCGCGGCGCCAGCATGTTCCAGTAGGCGAGTCGCGCGCCCGGGCGGGCGCGGTCGAGCAGCGCCCGGTAGCAGCGCTCGAACTCCTCGCGGCCCATGTACTCGAAGATGTCGGACAGGTTCATGCCGTCGAAGCGACCGGAATCGACCCGATCCGCGGCGCCTTCCAGGATGCGGACGCGGTCCAGCCGGGCGCGGAGGGTACCCGCGTGCTCGGCCCGCAGGTAGCGCGGCAGCGCCGCGAGGCTGAAGTTCCCGGTCACGATGTAGACGAGGTAGGGGTTCGAGCACACCGGGATCTCGGTCAGGGCGTGGCGGGTGCGCGCGAGGATGCTCGCGCCCACCGGACCCTCGACGTGGGTGAAGAACTCGGGATCGCGTCCCAGCCGGCCCATGACGGCGCGGCTGAAGAACAGCTTGAACATCGCGCGCCACCGCCAGGTGTCCCAGCGGCGGGCGTAGAACTCACGCTGGAGATCGAGGCTCTTCTCGGCTCGCAGCTCCGCGACCGTGCGGCCCGAGTGGATGAGCGGCAGCACGAAGCGACGGAAGAGACGGAAGTATCTCTCGAACTTGCCGGTGTGGATGATCCCGCGCTCGATCACCTCCGGGTGCCCGTCCCAGAAGGCGCGCGAGCGCTCGCCGAGATCGGCGCGCAGCGCGCGGAACACCGCGGCGCGCTCGCTCGAGGGGAGCACGCCCAGGAAGGCGAGAAGGGAATCCCGCTCGAGCCGGCGGAACGCGGCCACTCGCAGGTCGAGGCACGCGAGCTGGGCCGGGCTGAGATCGACGGCAACGACCTCGGCGGGATCGAGGGTCAAGAGCGCGAGCGCGTTGTCGCCGGCCGAGGCGATCGAGAGCAAGCGACCGCCGCGCGCGACCGGCTCGAGCGCCTCGCACAGGACGTCGGCGTCCTCCCAGACGCTGGCGTAGCGGATGAAGTCGAACGCCGCGCGCTCCTGGACCGCCGGGGCCTCGGCGAGGGGTTCGGCCATGCTCACGTCAGGAAGCGAGCACCAGGCGGCGCACCACGCCGGTGGTCCCGTCCATCTCGACCT
>VBOT01000192.1 GCA_005893225.1 Candidatus Eiseniibacteriota bacterium | reverse complement strand
GGACGTTACACCCTCTCACGGGGATGGACCTCCTCCTACCCGGAGACGACCGGCTACGTGATCCCTACCTTCCTCGCCCTCGCCCGCGAGTTCGGCGAGCCGCGATTCAACGATCGGGCAGCCCGGTGCGTGGCCTTTCTCCTGTCGCTCCAGCTCCCGGAAGGGGCCTTTCCAGCCGGCGAGGTACGCGAGAACACAAGGCGGCCCTCGGTTTTCAATACTGCGCAAGTCCTGTCAGGCCTGGTGGCGTGGCACGCATTCGCCGGGGATCCCCTGGCGCTCGCGGCAGCGGCACGAGCCGCGAACTGGCTTGTATCTGTTCAAGGTACCGACGGTGGCTGGTACCGCCACGTGTACGCGGGCGTGGCGGCCGCGTACACCGCCTTCGCCTCATGCTGCCTTGCCGAGTTCGGTGAGCAGATCGGCGAGCCGGAGTACCTCGCGGCGGCGGACCGGCATCTCACTTGGTCGATGCGGCACTGCGACCCCGCGACGGGATGGTTCGACCTGGCCGGCTTCACGCGTGAAGAGCATGCAGCTAGGCGGGCGATGACGCACACGATCGCGTACACGCTCATGGGTGTGCTCCGCTCGTCTGAAGTGGTGGGGCGCTCGGACGGCATTGCGGCCGTTGGCCACGCCGCTGCAGCAATCGTACGGCGATTGGAGCGTTCCCGATGGCTGCCAGGTATGCTCGATCACCGCTGGCGCGGTCGCTCTTCCTTCGCCTGCCTGACCGGCAACGCGCAGCTAGCCCTCTTGTGGTTTCGGCTGCACCAGCGGCACGGCGCGAGCTCAGGGCTGGTTAACGCCGCGGTGCGGGCGCTGAACCTGGTCAAGCGAGGACAGCTGATGTTCTCAGACGATCCCAACCTCCGCGGGGGGATCCCAGGCTCGGATCCACTATGGGGTGGTTACCTAACCTACGCGCTGCCGAATTGGGCCGCGAAGTTCTTCATCGACGCCATGCTCGAGAGGCGCCGTTCGCAAGCCGGCTTCAGCACCCGTCCCGACGACGCCGGCGAAGTTCCGGACGACGTTCCCCAGTCTGTGCCGATCAGCTCTGTTGGCGCTCGCTCTCCTGGCGCGCGCTCGGGTGCGCATTTGGAACGACTGCTTCCGAGGTGGCCCTCCCCGTCTGAAGGGCGCTGAACTGGCGGCGCGCCGAGGAGGCGCACCCGGCGTTATGCAACTCAAGTCGATCAAGGTTGCGTTGCTAAAACACTGCAAGAGGATGGGTATTCTCTCGGCTGTGGGGCGTAGCTCCTGGCGAACGAGGCGACTCCTCATCCTCGGGTACCATGGAGTCTCCCAGGTTGACGAGCATATCTGGAACCCGGCGCTCTACATGTCCCAGGACGCGCTGAGGCATCGGATGGAGTTGTTGATCCGAAACGACTGTTCGGTATTGCCTCTGGCGGAAGCAGTTGCCAGACTGGAGCGGAATGATCTGCCACCGCGGGCCATCACCATCACTTTTGACGACGGCTGCTACGACTTCTTCACGCGCGCATATTCGATCATCCGCGAGTTTGGATTTCCGGTCACTGTATATCAAACGTCCTACTACAGCTCGTTTAATCGGCCGGTGTTCGATGTTGCCTGCTCCTATGTGCTCTGGAAGGGGGCAGGTAAGAACGTGGACGGTCAGAGATTCACCGGAGCTCCGGGCCCGCTGGACCTGAGCACCGAGGAAAGCCGCGCGTCCGTCTGCTTACGAATCCGGCAGGCTGCTCACCGCGATGGACTGTCCGCCTTGGAGAAGGACCAGCTCATCGACCAGCTGGCCGCATCTCTGGAGGTGGACTCTGGGCTCATGCGTAGGAAGCGGATCCTTCATTTAATGACGCCAGACGAATTGAAGCAGCTCGTTGAAAAGGGCGTGGACGTACAGCTACACACGCACCGCCATCACATGTCCCGGGATCGTGATCTCTTCGTGCGAGAAATCGTCGACAATCGAAACTTCCTCGCGGCGGTCGGGCAGTCGTCCGCCAATCACTTCTGCTACCCTAGCGGCACCTACGCGGAGTGCTTCCTGCCTTGGCTTTCTGAGCTGGGGGTTCAATCGGCGACCACATGCGATCCCGGTCTTGCCGGCCCTAAGACGCGGATGCTTCTGCTCCCGCGCCTGGTGGACTCTTCCGCAGTTTCGGATGTTGAATTCGAAGGTTGGCTGTCCGGGATGAGCCAACTCCTGCCGCGGCGGCCAGTGCGGCGAGAGGTCACGGTCTAGATCGGCTTTCCTTTAACTCGCGACCTTGCAGGGCGGCGGCAAGTGGTGCAGTTTGCAACCCGCCTCAGATGCCATGAACCTCGAGGCGCGATGTCGTGCGGCTCGTCTATGCCTCGAGGGGAGCAAATCGCGAGACCGGCTGAGCGGAGTACCCGCTTGTCGGCCTTTTTTTCTTCCGGAGGACGTAATGCGCAACAGCATGCTCCTCTTCCTTGCGCTCGCGGTAGTGGGCGCATGTGAGCCGCCGCAGCAGACTCTCACCGAGGCCGACCGCCGCGCCGTCGCCGACACGGTCAAGCGGATCGTCACCGGTGTCTTTGCCGCCGCGAGCCGTCGGGACGCAGCTGGCTTGGTGAGCGGCTTCGCTGCGGATCCCGACGCGCACCCCATCGTGTGGAACGGGGTAGCCCAGCCCACGATCGAACGCCTCCGCGCGACGGCCGACTCGTTCTACGGGGCGATCGCCGGCCTTGAGTCGAGCGCGAGCGGCGAGATCGGCACGATGGTGCTCGCTCCCGACGCGGCGGCTGCCGAGGTGCCGTTCACGTTTACCATCACAACCAAATCCGGGAAGCGAGTGCCCGGCCAGGGAGTCGCCACGGCGCTGCTCCGGAAGCGCGCGGGCGCATGGAAGATCGTGCACTGGCACGAGTCCGAGCAGCATTTCGACGCCGTGATGCAGCAGGTGTTCGGCCCGCGGCATTGAGCGCCAGCGAGCTGTTGCGCTTTCCGTCCACTAGGAGTGGTATCGCCATGACCCTCAACCGACTCGGCATTGTCGTCGTTACCATCCTCACCTGGACCGCGCCGAGCGCCGCGCAGACGGCGGCCGCGGATCGGTCCCCGCTGGCTCGGAAGCCCGACGTGGCCGCCGCGCTCACAGTGCTCGACTCCTGGATCGCGGCTACCGTCACGCAACGCGAACAGCCCGGTCTCTCGATTGGCGTTGTGTACGATCAGGACCTGATCTGGGCCAAGGGCTATGGCTACGCCGATGTCGAGCGGCGCGTGCCAGCCACCCCGAGCACGATCTACCGGATCGCGTCGATCTCGAAGCTCTTCACCGCCACGGCGATCATGCAGTTGCGTGACGCCGGCAAGCTGCGGCTCGATGACGCCGTCAGCGACCGGTTGCCCTGGTTCTCCATCAAGAAGACCTATGACGGGGGGCCGCCCATCACCATCCGCCAGCTGATCACCCACACGTCGGGGCTGCCACGCGAGCTGAGCGGCGTCAACTGGAGCGACCTGACCTTCCCGGGTCGCGAGGAGCTGCGGCGGGTTCTCCCCGGCCAAGAGACGGTGTTCGCGCCCGAGACCGAATGGAAGTATTCCAACCTCGCCGTGTCCCTTGCCGGTGAGATCGTCGCGCAGGTCTCGGGAGAGTCCTGGCCGCAGTACGTGGAACGCCACATCCTCCAGCCACTCGGCATGGCCGCGACCCGAACTGCTCCCGCGCGCGCCATGCCAGCATTGGCGATCGGATACGGACGCCGCGTGCCGGGACGCGCCAGAGACGTCGAGCCATACGTGGACATCGGCGCAGAAGCCCCGGCAGGCAACCTGGCGTCGAATGTCGAGGACCTCGCGAAGTTCGTCTCACTGCAGTTTCGCGACGGGCCCAGTGGGGGAGCACAGGTGCTGCAGGGATCGACGCTGCGCGAGATGCAGCGCGTGCAGTGGCTCCGCTCCAACTGGCGGAGCGGCTGGGGGCTCGGGTTCATGATCCGACGGGTAGACGACCAGGTGCGGATCGGCCACGGGGGAGCCCTCCCGGGGCACCGTACCTGGATTGAGGTCGCGCCCGCGCAGAAGCTCGGCGTGATCCTGCTCACCAACGCCAACGACGGGGACCCGGAGCGCTACGTCGATCAAGCATTCGTCCTCCTCAACCCTGCCGTCGCTAAGGCCGTCGCGCCGCCGGACGCGCCGAAGGTGGCAGATCCTGCGTGGCAGCAATACGTCGGGCGGTATGCTTGGAAGTTCTCTGAGATGCAGATACAGATTCTGAACGGGGAGCTTACGATGATCGTGCCGGAGGCGGACAACCTGTGGGATGCGCGCATGATCCTTCAGCCGCTAGGTCCTCGCACATTCCGCATGGTCGCGCCCGGCTTCAGCGTTGGTCCGATCGGCGAGCTGCTCACGTTCGAGATGGATGGCAAGGGGAAGGTCGCGCGGGTTCGCACACCAAACTCCTACTGGCTCCCGATTGAGACTGGAGGAGGGGAGCGCCCATGAGGCGAGAGCGCTTACTTCATGGCCGGGGCCGGCGGCCAGTACGCGCTGGTCATTCCGTCACATGAGCTGGTCGTCGTGCGCCTGGGACACTACAAGGGTGAGGCGGCAGGGACCGAAAGTCTCAAGAACGCTCTGGCGCTCCTCATGAGAGCGGTGCCCAGCAGGCCTTAATCGGCGGGCTCGCTTCGCTCCTTGCGGGCGAGCCCGCCGGCGGCATATTCGACGCCAACTCAGATGCCATGATCCCCGAGGCGCGATGTTCGTGCGGGTCGCCCATGCCTCGAGGGGAGCGAATCGCGAAACCGGCTGAGTGGGGACACCCATGCAGCCGGTCGCTTTTTTAAGAGGCCCCCGTTTCTCACATGATGGAGGGCCGATGATCTCTCTGTGCGGGAGGTACTCATGCGCTCCACTTTTTTGACAATTGGCATGCTACTCGTCACCGCGTGCGCTGGTGGCAGTGCTCCACCTGCCGGGCTCACGACCGAGGACGTGGCGGCGATCAAGAACACGGAGCGGAGGTGGGTCCAGGCAGTCCTAGCTGGCGACGGGAGCGCTGGGTTGGCGCTCCACACGGCGGACGCGGTGCGGATGCCACCCAATGAGCGGGACATCCGTGGGCGCGCGGCGCTCGAAGCAGCCCTCCGCGGTGCCGCCAAGCCGCCGACCGCGTTCACCCTGACGTCAACCGAGATCGATGGCCGCGGGGATCTTGCGTACGCCGTGGAGACCTTTTCCATCACCCTGCCCGGCGCCAAAGAGACCACGAAACCCGTGACGCAGACCGGGCGTGGCTTGGTGATCATGCGCAAGCAGCCGGACGGTTCGTGGTTGGCGTCACGGGTGATCTGGAACTCGGATCAACCGGCGCCGAAATGACGCGACGTGGTTCCCTAGAGCCCTAACAGGAGCTGCGCAAATGAAAACTCAATGGCTCGCCGCTGCACTGTTTGTCGTCTTGACGCCCACCTCTGGAAGCGCGCAGCGTGCCGATCTGCGTCGTCTCGTCATCGGCACCTGGGAGCTCGATGTGACGAAGTCGACCTTTCGCCCCGGCCCTCCACCGAAGAGCTGGACGCGCGTATACGAGGCAAGCGGGGAGAACGTGAAGTACACCGACAGCACGGTTGATGCCGACGGAAAGGCCGACGTCTCGGAGTGGACCGGTGGTTACGACGGCAAGGATTACCCAGCTCCGGGCTCGCCGGACTTCGACGCGCAGGCCGTCCAGGCTTCCAATCCGTTCCGTGCGACCTTCACACTCAAGAAGGCCGGCAAGGTCGTCGGCAGCGGTACGCGCGTGATCTCCCGAGATGGCAAGGTCATGACCATCAGGATCAAGTTGACCAATGCGAAAGGGCAGACGTTCAACAACATCAGGGTCTTCGAGAAGCGTTAGGGAAGCTCTGCATAGGTGACGCGAAGTCGGGGGTGGGGGCTAGCACGCTGACACGCGAGGGCGCACGGCAGGCACAGAAGCGTCGATATCGCCTATGCCTCGGGGCAGATGTGCCGCCCGAGCGCCCTCGCGTGTGACGCGTGCTAGCCCCCACCCCTGACTTCGCGCAACTTGTGCAGAGCTTCCTGAGAGTCTCGCTTGCCGGTGCTGCTCCACGCCGATCTCATTGGGGGGTCCCCATGGTCTCGCCGCGCGCCTTGCTGCTCACGTTTGGGCTCATGCCCCTCGTTCTCACCGGTCCGGCGCCCAGTGCGAAAGGGTCCCTCGCAGGAGCGTGGAAGATTGCCCACGCCGCGTACTCGGGCCCGGACACGAGCTGGGTGCTCACCGATCCGCAGGCGAGCCTCGTCATCTTCACGGAACATCACTACAGCATGATGTACATCCCGGGCCAGACGCCGCGGGCTCTCTTCCGGGAGTCCACGCCGACGGACGCCGAGAAGATCGCGGCCTACGATTCCTTTATTGCCAATTCCGGTACGTATGTCGTCACGGATTCAACCCTCACCACGCGGCCCATCGTGGCGAAGAACCCGAGTTTCACTGGTCTGAGCTTTGTCTTCCGACTCTGGGGCGATTCGCTGTGGCTGACGTTCCGGTCGACGAGTAGCATCGCCGGCCAGGGTCTGCGCACGACGCTCGTTCGACTGAAGTAATGGGGCTCACATGTTACCGAAGAGAACACCAATGAAGCGCACGCTCGCAATCGCGTTGCTAGGTCTGCTCGCCAGCAGTCGAGCCTGGGCTCAGGCGACACTAGAACAGGACATCATCAAACTCGAGCAGACCGTCACGGATGCTCAGTTCAAGAAGGACCGCGCGGCGCTGGAGCGACTGCTGGCTGACGACTACCTCTACACGCACTCCAACGGATCGGTGCTGAACAAGGCGCAGGAGATCGCCGAGTCGATGTCGAGCGACGTGCAATGGACCGATTCGAAATTCGCCGATCTCAAGGTGCGAATCTTCGGTGACGTCGCGGTGCTGACGGGAGAGCAGACCATTCAGGGCACGGCCAAAGGGTATGTGCCCGGGCCACGTCGCATCACCGATATCTTTGTGAGGCGGAGCGGCCGCTGGCAGTGGCTGGGGGGCCAAGCCACGCTCGAGCCGACGAAGTGAGGCCCCCTTTGGTCGACATTTCGAGGGAGGTGCCCATGCGCTCATCCTCTCACCGTACACGGTGGGGTGCTACAATCCTGCTTGCCGCACTGTTGGCGGGGGTCGCGTGTCGAGCGCCGACGAGCGACGCATCCGCACTCTCGACACAGGATGTGGCGGCCATCAAGGCCACCCTCGGGACCTGGAAACAGGCTAGCCTCGCTGGCGATTGGCCCGCGTTTTTCGGTCATTTCACCGAAGATGCTGTTTGGATAGGCCCGAACGGGCCGCCGGTCGAGGGTCTCGCTACGATCCGGCAGGGCACATGGTTCCGGGCACTCGAG
>VBOT01000189.1 GCA_005893225.1 Candidatus Eiseniibacteriota bacterium | reverse complement strand
CCGCATAGGCAATGACATGGCCCGCGAATAACGTGGTAAAGGCCAGCGCCGGTACAAGCGCCAGATTGGCCGCGAGCGAGCCGGGGACCAGGAGGGCGAGGGCGGCGAACCCAGCCCAGCTCGAAAGACTCAACATCAGCGACAGCCGGATACACAACGCACAAGTGCCGAGCTTCGTGGCAATCAGGGTTCGAAACAGAACGAGCGGTCGCATATGATCCTCCACGAGGAGCAGTTCTGGCGTCGAGGCTATGGGCCGTGCGACGCGATGTTCGCTTGGATGAAGTTCACCACGCTCGCGAGATCCATTCGCTGTGTGGCGAAGTCATCGGTGCAATCCTGCTTCGTGTTGCTGTTGAACTTGACGCGCAAACCATGAAGATCGGCGACGACGTATTCGACGTCGCCCGCCTGCAAGAGGATGGGCCCGCCGGAATCGCCCACGCACGGGCCGCCTGGGTCGCGCTCCATGTACAGGAAGTTCGCGTCGAGCGCCTGGAAGCCGACCCGGGCGATGCGCCGATCTCCAGTCAGGGCGAAGTTGTCCTCCGCTCCGAGCATTCCATAGCCGACGTCCCAAAAGGTGGAAGCCTGGAGCTCGGCGTTCTTAAAGGAGTCGAGGTACCCCGCCCGCGCGAGCGTTCCCGGCTGGATGTCGTTTACCGGGCGGGAGAGGAACACAAGCGCGACATCCGGGATCCCGAACGGGGGCACGAAGTCGGGATGGAGGGCGTATCCCGTGACCTCGCGCCACGAGATGGGGTTCGTCACGTTCTCGGCGAAGCTCACGTGAACAAGCGACAACGGCAAAGCTTCCGCGGGATATCCGGTGGTCTGCGCCGCGAATGCGAAACAATGTGCCGCTGTGAGGACGACCCAACGCGACACTAACGTGCCCGAGCAATACCAGGGTTGATACGCCGCCGGGAACCAGGACGGGCTGGGCGCATCGAGGATGATGGCGCCCACGTAGGGGTGGCCCCGGTCGATTTCGCCCATAATCATGGCCGTGGGCTGCAGCGGCGCATCGCGTGACGCCGTGGGGGTCCGGTCGCTGCAACCCCCCATCAAGGCAGTCCCGAGTAACAGGTTGGCTGCAATTCGAATGGGTTTCATGATTTCCTCCGCATGCGTTTCATGACTCGCGTTCAAGATGAACCCACCCTAGCTGACCACGGTCAGCGTGCCGTCGATCCTATAGTTCGAATGGCCAAGCCATCCCCAGTTGCCCCCGTTCACGTGAACAGAGCCCTTCAGGCTCGCCGTGAAGGTGCCGGCGGGGTCGAACGTCCAGCTGTTGGAATTGTCGCCAACACGCGCGGTGAAGCCGTTTGCGTTGGCTGGGCGCACGCCAGAGCCGCTTAAGTCATCACCCGGAGTGCACCAGACGTAACCTCCGTAGCTGGAGATCACCGTGCCATTCTCAGTCCAGTCCCACGACGCGTTGATAGTGATCCCCGGTTGGCCGCTGTGGCAGGTGAAACTCCACGTGTACGGCCGGTCGACAGACGTGGTCGCTGCGAGCGGGCGAGACGATGGCGCGGTCGGCGTGTTGCGCTCGCTGCACGCGGCCAGCAAGGCCGCGAGCAGGAGGCACGATTGCATTCGACGCGAGCACATGGTTACCTCCCTGGTGTAGGTTGCATCTCATTGCCGCAGCGCCAATTACAGCGTCCGAACGCTTGACGTGCCGTTCCGATTCGCGACTTAGGCGAACGCGGGCTAAGTTAGGCCTGTGCGGTTTGAACCCGGTTAGAAACGGGTTAGACGAGGTGCCGTGCGGCAACTCAGGACGTTCGGCGGGCTGTCGATCCAGGACGACGGCGCCTCACTAACCGGCGCGGCCACGCAGCGCAAGACCCTCGCCCTCCTCGCTCTCCTCGCCACGGCTGACAATCACGGAACGAGCCGCGACAAGCTCATCGCGTGCCTCTGGCCCGAGAGCGATACCGAGCACGGCCGGAACCTCCTCAAGCAAGCGTGCTTCGGGCTACGCCGAGATCTGCACGAACCGGAGCTGTTCCTCGGCACGACCGAGCTGAGACTTAACCCGGCGGCCATCGCCAGTGACGTGCATGCCTTTCAAGAGGCCGTGGAGCGCGGCGATCTAGCCGGTGCGGTGGCGCTGTACCGCGGCCCGTTCCTCGACGGCTTCTATCTGACTGGCGCGGACGATTTCGAGCGCTGGGTCGAGACCGAGCGCGCTCGGATCGCTAGAGTGGTGTGTGAAGCGCTCGAGTCGCTCGCGACTCGGGCCGCCGCGCACGGGGACGACCGCGCGGCGGAACAATGGTGGCGCCGCCTCACGCAGATCGACCCGTTCAGTTCGCGGGCCGCGCTCGGGTTGATGACCGCCCTGGTGGCGGCGGGAGAGCCGGTTGCAGCGATCCAGCACGCGCGAGGGCACGAAGCCTTCCTTAAGCGTGAGCTCGACGCGGCGCCGAACGAAGCCGTGCTCGCTCTGGTGAAGCGGCTGTGTGAGGAGGCCCGACAGGAGTCGCTGCCCGCGGGACTAACCGGCCGGCCGCGGGGACGGCAGTCAACGGCCGACTTCGTGCTCGCCGCGTTGCCGGCCGCCCTGCGGCGGGAGCTGCGCCGAGCGACCACGCTCAGCATTGCCGCGGCCACCCTGGCCGTCGTGCTCGTAGTCGGCGCCGTTGGGTACGGCGTTTCGGGCCGGACGCGGACCGGGCCGGAGCCGGCCATTGGGGGCCGAAAAATGCTTGTCGTGCTGCCGTTCGAGAATCACGGTGCGACCGCCGACGAGTACTTCGCAGATGGACTCACCGAGGCGATCGCCACGCGGCTCGGGAGCGTCCGGAGCCTCGGCGTCATCGCCTGGCAGAGCGCTAGCCAGTACAAGGGGACCCGCAAGAGCCCGCAGGAGATCGGACGCGAGCTCGGCGTTCAATACATCCTACAGGGATTCATCCGGTGGGAGAAAGGCGCCGGCACGAGTCGAATACGCGTGAGCCCCGCGCTGATCCGCGTATCGGATGCTGCGCAGCTCTGGGCCGACCAGTACGACACCACGCTGACGGGTGTGTTCGCGGTGCAGGCCGATCTTGCCGCTCGCGTGGTAGGGGCGCTCGACATCGCGCTGGCTCCGCCGGAGCAGCGTACGCTTGCGGCTTGGCCGACCGACAACCTCGCGGCCTACGACGCGTATCTGCGTGGCTGGGAGCTGCGCGGCAGAAGCGTGGATCCGGCCGACCTGAGGGGCGCCGCGGGGCTATTCCGGCAGGCCGTCACCCTCGACTCGACCTTCGCGCTGGCCTGGGCTGATCTCGCGGCGGTCGACCTCATCATCTACATCGATTATCTCAACCCAACCGAAGGTCCACTCGCCGAGGCGAGGGCAGCTCTGGGCCGTGCACTGGTGTTGGACCCCGATCTCCCGCGAGCGCGTCTCTCGCTGGCCGATTACTACGGCTGGATCGACCATGATCACGAGCGTGCCCTGAGGGAGCTTCGGCGAGTAGAGCGACTGCGGCCCAGCTACCCCGCAGCAAGCGGTGCGATCGCGGATGCGCTGCGGCGGCAGGGCAGGTGGGAGGAGAGCATTAGATACTATCACCGAACGATCGACCTCAACCCTCGGGGATCGGACCAGTTAGAGTCGCTGGGGGATTTGTATCTTGTGTTGCGGCGGTATCCAGAAGCGATCGCCGCATACGACCGCGCCTCCGAGGTCCGGCCTTCGGGCGCTCCCTCGCTTGTTAAGGCCCTCGCCTACCTCAGCCAGACGGGAGATCTCAGGGGAACTCAGCACCTCTTGCCCGACGTCGCCCTCAACATAGCGCCAACAGGGCTGGAGTTCGTGGTGACCACCCTGGCCGATGTGGCCACGTTGCTCGACGAACGGCAGCAGAAGGCAGTGCTAAGGCTCACGCCAGGCGCGCTCGACGACGACACCGCCGCACTCGCGCTGGCCAAAGCCATGGTCTACGGCGCAGGGCAACAGCTCCCCCTCGCGCGCGCCTATTTCGACTCGGCGCGCGTAGCGCTGGAAGCAAGCCTCGCCGTGCGCGGCGATGCGTACGGGCGACTACGATGCATGCTGGGGGTTGCACTGGCCGGGCTTGGGCGCACAACCGAAGCGATCCGAGTTGGTAAACAAGTCGTCAGCGAGCTGCCCGTGTCCAAGGACGCAATGGAAGGACCGCTGATGCTCGCGAACCTGGCGAGGATTTACGTGCTGCTGGACCAACGGGACAGGGCAGTCGAGCAACTGGAACTTGTGCTCTCAAGACCCGGTCCCCTCTCGGCCGGATGGCTCCGGGCAGATCCGTTCTGGAATTCGCTGCGGGCAAGGCCGCGGTTTCAACGGCTCGTCACGGTCAGGAACTGACCGTCACCGTCCCCCTGTCGAGGCAGCCGATTCGTCCAGGCGCCTGCGAAGCGCCTCAACCCCAAATAGGTGGCGAGACGTGCTGGCAGGTGCCGCTCGGGTTCGGTACCTGTTTCGATTGCTATCGTGCTAGGCTGCGAGGAACTGGCTTCAGCCTTCAGGCACCCTGATGCACGTACAGGGGGTCATTCGTTAGCCCACCAACTGCGTGCTGTCGCGGTCGGGACGGATCACGCCGTCGAATCTGGACACGCAACTTTATGCTGATCGCTCCGAGCCGTCCTCATCCCCGCGTTGCCTATCTGCCATCTGAGGCTCCGGGCCCCAAAGCCCCTGCCACCAGCCTATCTCCGGGAGTTCAAGACCCTTGGCGACCACTTGCGCAAGCGGCGGCTGGACCTTGGACTCCGCCAACGAGATGGGTCGCCGGGGTCTTGGGCGTGGATTCGATGACCGTGAACACCGAAATTGAGCTCGTTGAGATCTCGGAGCTCCTGCTTGTACGTGGCATCCACCGCGTTGAACCAGTTCACGAGCTCGTCAACGACCGCGTTTCCGAACTTGTCGTAGAATTGTTTCGACAGCTTCGCCGTGATCGGCATGCGTCCCCACGTCAATCTCGGCGATACCATAACCTACGCTCGGCACGGGACAGGAATTCAAATCCGTGCCACCCGGGCTCTTTCCACGCGGTCAACCCAGTCGGCACCACCGTTCGGCGGTTCACCAACTCATCTCTTAGAACCGCGCCGCCACCCTGCCCGCCAGCAAAACTCCGACCACGACGCTGGTAACCGCCGAGCCGAGGTGCAGCAGCGTCGCCCAGCGCGCCCCCTGCCCTGACGCGAGCCGCACCAACCCCGCGAGCGAGAACGATACCAGCAGCATCCCGATCATCGTCCCGCTCGTGAACGCGACGAAGTACGCGAGCTGTGCCGCGCGAGTCGGCGCCGCGGCGACGAGCAGGACGAGAATCGCGGCGCTTCCGGCCAGCCCGTGCAGCAGCCCGAACCCGAGCGAGCGCCGCGCGTCACCCCGTGGGTGTTGATGGACGTGGGCCGCGCCGTGGGCGTGGCTGTGCAGATGGAGATGAGGGGCACCGTCACTGTGCGTGTGCACGTGCAGGTGCCAGCGCCCGCGCGCGTACCGCAGGAGCACGGATCCGCCGAGGCCAATCAGGAGCAGCGCGACGAGGAAGTCAGCGGCTGGCCAGAGCCGGTCGGGCAGATGGAGCCCGAACAGCATGATCACCGCCACCACCACGCCGACACTCGCCGTGTGCCCGAGCGCCCACGCGAGCCCGAGCCGGCAGGCATCGAGCAGCCGACCCTGTCGGGTGGCGAGCGTCGACACCGCAGCGAGGTGGTCGGGCTCGAACGCGTGACGGAATCCGAGCAGCAGGCCGAGGCCCGCGAGCGCGAGAAGGCTGGGACTCATGGCGGCCCGCAATTTAGCCTATTCTATATGAAGAAACATGGAACCCGGATGAAGAAACATGGAACCCGGCCTGATCGCAGCCTCCGAACGGCGGGCGCTCGATGCGGTGCACGCGCGCTACGCTCCAGTGAACGACCGGGTCGCCGCCATCCTCGAAAACATCCGCTGCGACTGCCGCCAGCTCGCCTCCGAAACCCGGAACCGCGGCAACGAGCGCCAGGTGGAGGAGTTCATCGCCCGGCTCTCCGCCGAGGTCGGCAACCGGGCCTACGAGGTCAGCCGCCGGGGGGGCCGGGAGCCCGTCGACCCCGAGGACGCGCGCCGCTGGGAGACCGCCTGCCGCCGCAGTGACGCCCCCTGCGTCGTGATCGAGCGCCAGCGCCTTTCCGCGCTCGCGGTCCGTACGACCCGCTGGAACTACTTGTTCACCGTGCCGGGCGCGAGCGAGGACCGCGTCGTCCTGGTGGCGCACTACGACACCTGGCGCGGTCCCGGCGCGGACGACAACACGACCGGCGAAGAGATCCTCAAGCAGT
>VBOT01000074.1 GCA_005893225.1 Candidatus Eiseniibacteriota bacterium | reverse complement strand
TGGTTGCCGGCGACGTGGAGGAATCCTCCGCCGACCCACACCGCGCCCAGCGAGAGGAGCGCGATCCCGACCGCGGGGTTGCGGCGCACCACGCCCCAGCCTTCCGTGACCTCGACGAGGTAGCGCCGCCACGAGATCCCGGGAGGCGGCGCGGCGGCCCGATGAGGGTGATAGGAGATGAGGAGCAGCGCGATGACCGAGACGCCGTAGGTCGCGCCGTTCAGGTAGAGGGCCGTCTGCCATCCCCAGTGGTCGATGAGCCAGCCTCCCGAGAGCGCTCCGGCGGCGGTCGCCACCACGCCCGCGATCGAGAGCAGGCCGTTGGCCACCAGGAGCTGCGCCGGCGGGACGATCTCCGGGGTGAGCGCGCTCTTGGCCGGCAGGAAGAGCACGTTGCACGTGAACAGGGCGAAGACCAGCGCGAACACCGGGGCGGTGTTGCGGGTGCCGAGGTAGAGGACCGGGATCAGCACCACGATCACGGATCGCAGGGCGTCGGAGGCGA
>VBOT01000073.1 GCA_005893225.1 Candidatus Eiseniibacteriota bacterium | reverse complement strand
GCGAGCAGCGAAAGCAGGAGCGACGACCGGGGATCGCGGAAGTGCGAGGTGTGCTCGGCCAGCAGGCCGACCAGCGCCAGATAGGTGAAGCGCTCGCCGAGGATCGAGATGAGCTGGCCGGTGAACAGCGCCCGGAAGTCGCGCTGGCGGAGCAGCGGGATCTCCCGGCCTGCCATCCCTGGATCCGCTACGCCGCGCTGTGGACGGCGCCCCGTCGCGCCACGACCTCCCGGTACAGCGCCTCGATCCGCTGCGTGACCCGCGGCCATGCGAACTCCAGGGCTCGCTGGCGCCCGCGCGTGGCCAGCAGGCGGCGCCGCTCCGGGTCGCTCACCAGCTCCGCCAGCGCCGCGGCCAGCCGCTCGGCGTCTCCCGGCGGGACCCCCACGCCGTTCACCTCCGGGATCACCACCGAGCGATAGCCGGGGATGTCCGAGGCCACCACCGCCCGCCCCGACGCCATCGCCTCGAGCAGCACGATCCCGAAGCTCTCGTTGCCGGACGCGGGGGAGACGAAGACATCGGCGGTCGCGTACCAGCGCGGGAGGTCCCGGCTCGGCACGTGACCTAGGAAGCGCACGTGGTCGCGCGCCGCCGCCGGCACCGAGGCCTCCAGCTTGGGCCGCAGGTAGGAATCGCCCACCACCAGCAGCCGCGCGCGCCCGCCGGTGCGCTGCACCACCTCCTGCATGGCGCTGAGCAGCACGTGGACTCCCTTGCGCGGGTCCAGGCGACCCACGAACAGGAGGTTCACGCGCCCCGGCTCGCGCCATTCCTCGAACGGCCTCGCACCGGGGTGGAAACGCTCCACGTCCACCCCGTTGGGGATGATGTGGTACTCGCCGGGATAGTAGAGCCGGGCCGAGTCCGCCGCGGTCTGGGAGACCGCGATGCGCGCATCCAGCCGCTCCACCACGCGGCTCAGGTAGGGCTGGAAGGTGTCCTGGAGGAAGCTGCGCCCGGCGGTGGTGTGGAACGTGCCGACCTGCGGGCACGAGGCGGTCTGGATGGCGAGGATCGGAAGGGACGGCGAGGTGGGGCAGTGGGTGTGGAGCACGTCGAATTCGTGCTCGCGCAGGAGCTGGCGCAGGCGGTGGCGCAGCGCCACCCCGACGGTGAGGTCCACGAACGCGCGGTTGAAGGGGATCAGGATGTTGTAGCCCACGCGCTCCACGAAGGCGGCATGGTTGGTCTCGCCGCTCCGGAATCGACTGGTGATGATGCGGACGTCGTGCCCGCGGCGCCGCAGCTCGACCGCGGTGTGATGGACGTGCTCGGTGACCCCGCCGTAGCGGGGGTAGTACGACTGGGAGAGGATGCCGATCTTCACGCTTCGACGCGCCGCCCGGTGACCGCGGGCTCGGAGGCGGGCAGTGCCACGACTTCCCACAGCGGGCGGAAGATGCACCACTGGTCGAGGTGCTCGCGGATGTGCCGCTCGATGGTCGACGCCACCGCCGCGTTGAGCGCCGCGGCGGTGGGGAAGCTGGCCGGGTCGAGCGGCGGCTCCATGACGATGCGGAAGCGACCGGGACCGAGGCGCTCGCCGTAGCCGCAGATGACCAGCGCTCCGGTGCGCTGCGCGAGCACGGCGGGACCGGACGGCCAGCGCGTCTCGCGCCCGAACAGCTCGACCGGCACGCCGTGATGATAGAGGTCGCCGTCCACCATGAGCGCGACGAGATCGTTGTGCTCCAGCGCGCGCAGCAGCTTGCGAAGGCCGTCCTCGTAGGAGATGGTGTGGATCGACAGCTCGCTCTTGGTCTCGCGCACCGCCGGCGTGAGCCAGCGGCTGAGCTGGACCCCCGCCACCGCGTGGAGCGTGTAGCCCCAGTGGGCCACCACCACCGCCCCCAGCTCCCAGTTGCCGATGTGCGACGAGGCCAGGATGACGCCGCGCCCGCGGGCGACCGCGTTCTCCAGATGCTCGCGACCCACCACCTCGACGGAGCGCAGGAGCTCCGCGCGACTCAGGTGGGGCAGGCGGAAGAACTCGAACAGCATCTGGTTGTAGCTGCGCATCATGCGTCGAGCCACCCGGACGCGCTCGCGGCGGGTCGCAGTCGGCATCATCACCGCGAGGTTGGCGAGCGCGGCGTGGCGCCGGCTGGGAAAGAATCGGAAGTGGAGCTCGGTGAGGACGCTCGCGATGGCGTATCCGAACGAGAGCGGGAGCCCGGCCACCAGCCCCGTGAGCCAGCCGTAGACGAGTCGAGAGATGCCCATCGAGAGTCCCCCGGATCCATCTCAGGCGCGCCGCAAGACAAGGGAACCTACGGCCTCGCGAGAAATTCTGTCAAGCTCGTCGGGACCGCCGCGGGCCCGCGACTCGGCGTCCCGACATCCAGTTGCACGGCCTGGACGGGCCGGCGCGGCGAGGCCGCGAAAAGTTGACCTCGCGGAACCGGAAGCATAGGATCCGGGGCATCGGTCCAGGAAACGGCCGCGCAGTCTCGATCGCCCGGCCCATCCTTACTTTCCAACCTTCTTTCGGGGCGGAGCCAAACCCCGCCGCCTTTCCGCCCGGAGGTTCTACGCATGCCGAGCCAGAAACTGGTGCGATGCGAGATCCGTCCGCGCGGGGCGGGCGGCACCGGGACGCTGCGTTTCATTCCGCTCGAGATCTTCGGGCTGTGGGAGCACCTCATGATCTCGAAGCACCGCTTCGAGGTCGTGGAGCCGCGGGCCTCGCTGTGGCTCGACATGGAGGACTCTCCCGAGACGGCCTACGGCGAGAGCGAGTACGAGCGCGTGACCGAGGTCACGGCGTTCGTGTACTCGGGCCGGGACGAGATGTTCACCCGGGCGTGCCGGTACTTCCGCACCCAGGAGTGTGAGCGCCTCAAGCAGATCTTCCTCTCTCATTACCAGCAGGGAGGAGACCGGCTGCGCACCCACGTGCGCGAGCGGCCGGGCATCTGGCTCCACCGCGAGTTGGCGGTCGCCGAAGTGGAGGCCTGAGGCTCCCGGTTTTCGACCGAGCGCCGTCGCCGGGGGCGCACCCACCGCGCCCCCGGCGACCCATAGGGGCATCCACCGCGCAGGCAGAAGTCCTCAAGGTGCTCCCCGGGCCGGCCGATAGAACCCCCGGACAGCAAGGCGTTGAGGGCGAGGCACGGCGATAGGACTGCCGGGCAGCGCCCCTCGGGCGCCGCGCGATCGACAATCGCGACCCCATCCGGTTCGTGCGAGCTGGTTCGAGCGCCGTGCTTAGGCATTGGAGCGAGGACGGATCGGACGACCTTCAGGGTGCCCGTGGAGAAAGGGCGGCAAGGGGCTCCATCGGGAATCACGCTCTGCGACAGGGTGGGGTCGCAAATGGAGGAT
The DNA here is from genome assembly GCA_005893225.1 of Candidatus Eiseniibacteriota bacterium. Lineage (GTDB taxonomy): Bacteria > Eisenbacteria > RBG-16-71-46 > RBG-16-71-46 > RBG-16-71-46 > WS-3. Next base: position 19,799 of record VBOT01000073.1, on the reverse strand, counting down.
CGTACCCGTGGTCGTCGTCAGCTATTCGGGCAAGGAAATCAACGCCAAGCTGGTCTATTACGGCGCCGGGCTGAGCGGCAAGACCACGAATCTCGAATCGATCTACGAGGCGGTTCCCGAGACCAGTCGCGGCAAGATGGTCAGCATGAAGACGCAGTCGGATCGCACGCTGTTCTTCGATCTGCTGCCGCTCGACCTGGGCGAGATCATGGGATTCAAGACCCGCTTCCTGCTCTACACCGTGCCCGGGCAGGTGTTCTACAACGCCACGCGCAAGCTGGTGCTGAAGGGCGCCGACGCCATCGTCTTCGTGGCGGACAGCGAGGTCGGCAAGATGGAGGAGAACAAGGAGAGTCTCGCCAACCTGCGCACCAATCTGGCCGAGTACGGGCTCAAGCTCGAGGAGATCCCGTGGGTGATCCAGTACAACAAGCGAGATCTTCCCGAGGTCTACACCGTCGAGCAACTCGACGCGGAGCTCAACCCCGAGCGTGACGTCCAGACCTTCGAGGCGGTGGCCACCCAGGGCAAGGGGGTGTTCGAGACGTTCCGGGGGATCTCCCATCTCCTGATGGAGAAGGTCACCCGCGACCTGCGCCGCACCAAGACCTCGGGTGCCGCCGCGCGCCACGAGGAACCGCCGGCCAAGGACGCGCCTCCGGCGCTGGGGGCTTCGGCCCGCAGCGAGATCCCGGCCGCCGTGGTGCCGGCGCGGGCCCAGACGGTTGCGCGCGAGACTCGCGAAAGCCCGCGGACGCTGAGCTCGCCGGCATCCTTTGAGTACGGAAGGGAGCTGTTTCTGCCCGAGGATCCGCCCGAGAGCGAGCCGAGCCACCCGGCCAGCCACGAGAAGACGGAGAAGCTCGGAGCCCCGGCCTTCGGCGGGGCGGAGTCCGACGGCGGCGAGGCCCCCGGTCCGGCGGTGAGACACCACGAAGCCCGCAAGGTTGACGCCATCGCGACTCCCGGTCACGCGACACCGGTCGCGGGCCCGGCGAAGGGACTGGCGGCCACCATCGGGAGCGAGGTCGCCACGGCGCCCGACCGCCAGGGTCATGCCCCGGTGAACCGGCCTGCTGCGCCGGCTGCCGCCGCCTCGGCCTCCTCGCCGGTGGAGCTGGTCGTGCCGCTGGCCATTCCGCGCCAGGGGACCCGGGAGATCGTGCTTCGCATCGTCCTGACCGAGGACGACGCGTAGCTCCCCTGAGACCGGGCCGGACCCGACCTGTCGGTTGACACTCGAGGCCGGCGTGCTTAACCTTCTCACTCACATGAACGGATCCCGCCGACTGGTCTTGAGCGCGGCCGCTGGGTGCGCCCTGCTTCTCGCTGGAAGCGCGTCGGCCGATGCCCTCATGGGCGGGCCCCAGGCCGGGTTCTTCCCGCGCGTGCCGGTTAGCGCGCTGGCGCGCCCCGCGGCCTGGTTCGATCCTTCCCGCCTGCACCTCTCCTCGTCGCTGAGCGTCGGCTCGGGCTTCGGCCGCGGGTCCGAGGCGCTTCAGGTCACGAGCCTGAGCTACCAGTTCCAGGCGCCGCTCTGGATGAACGTGAGCCTCGGGAATGCGTTCGGGCCGAACGCCCCGAGGAGCGGCGGGTCGTTCTTCCTCGAGGGCTTGGACGCCGGCTACCGGCCGTTCTCGAACCTCGAGATCCAGGTCCATTACCGGGACCTCCGCTCGCCCCTCCAGCTTTCGAACGACCCCTTCCGCGGATCCTGGACGCGCTGAGTCGATGCCCGAGGGAAATCGCCTCGGGCGCGCCTTCGCTGCCGGCCGGGGCACCACCGGCCTCATCCCCTTCCTGACCGCCGGCTTCCCCTCGCTCGAGGCGACGCTGGAGATGATGTGGCGCCTCGAACGCCTCGGCGTGCGGGCGATCGAGATCGGCATCCCGTTCTCCGACCCGATCGCCGACGGGCCCGAGATCCAGCGCGCCTCGGAGGGGGCTCTGGCCTCGGGGGTGGGCGCGGAGGAGACGCTGGGGCTGGTCGAGCGCTTCCGCAGCCGGGGGACGATCCCGGTCGTGATCATGACCTACGCGAACCCGGTGCTGCGCCGGGGAGCGGACGCCTTCTGCGAGCGCGCCCGCGCGTCCGGAGTGGACGGGATCCTGGTCTCGGACCTGCCGCCCGAGGAATCTCCCGAGGTCTGGAAGGCGTTCGATCGCGCCGGCCTCGACACGGTGGTGCTGGTGGCGCCCACGACCCCGGCCGAGCGGCTCCCGCGCCTGCTCGAGCGCTGCCGCGGGTTCGTCTACTGCCTGGCGCGCACCGGCGTCACCGGCGGGGGTGCGGGCTACTCCGGCGTGCTCGAGGACCGGCTCGCCGAGCTGCGCCGCCTCACCGATCTGCCGGTGGCGGTGGGCTTCGGGATCTCGACCGCCCCGCAGGCCGCCGCCCTGCGAGAACGGGCGGACGCGGTCGTGGTGGGGGCGGCGTTCATGCGGCTCGCCGCCGAGGAGCCGCGGCGCGGCGCGGCCGACCGGGTCGTCGCGCTGGCCGAGGAGCTGCTCGGGGCGTTCTCATGAGTCCGCCCACGGGGCGCACAGGGCCCCGTGGGCGTCTCAGCTCCTGGCCCCTTCTCAGTTCCCTAGCGGCGAATCCACCACAATAGGTCAACGAGAAGGATCGCCAGAACGATATCCACGCTTGCCTCCGTCCGAGGGTCGCGCCGACCGGGTGCACGGGAAGAGGGCGCCACCGCAAATGGACGACGGCGGATGCTCGTCCCGGGCCGGGGGTTTTCCGGCGTGGTCAACCATTCGGAACGTCCGCCCGCGGGTTGGCAACGCGAGCGGGGGAGACGGCCTCATGTCGCCTCGCTCCATAGATCGGCGGCCGCGGGGCGCCACTTTAGAGGTTCTTGACTCGCCTGCCGGGTCCTGGGGACCGGGACCGGGTCGGTGAGCTGCTTCAGGACCACCACGGTGAGGTCGTCCAGCGGGCGGTCCGCGAACGCGCGCACGGCGGTGAGAAGCGCCTCGAGGATGTCGGCGGCTCGCAGGTGCCGGGCGCGCTCCAGCACCTCCCGCACCCGCTCGGTGCCGAACAGCTCGTCCCCGCACCGGGCCTCGGTGAGACCGTCGGTGTGAACCACCACGATGTCTCCCGCGCTCATCTCCACGCAGGCGTCGGGGTAGCTGGCATGGGGGCTCACGCCGAGGAGCACGCCCCCCATCAGGATCTCCTCGAAGCGACCGTCCCGGCGCCGCACCAGGGGCGGGGTCAGCCCGGCGTTGGCGAACCACACCCGGGCGGTCCGCACCTCGACCCGGGCGCAGAGTAGCCCCACGAACTTCTCGGGCTGGTCGAACCGCACCAGCTCGAGATTGAGCGCGCTCATGAGGTCCCCGGGGCTCGTGGCCGTGCGCGCCTCTCCCCGGAAGCGCGCCTGGACCTGGGCGAGGAGCAGGGCCGCGGGGATCCCCTTTCCGGCCGCGTCGCCCACCACCAGGGTGAAGTCGCGGCCCTCGCCCTCGACGAAGTCGTAGTAGTCGCCCCCCACCGGCTCGCAGGAGAGGGCCGCGGCGGCGCAATCGAGCGTCGGGCAGACCGGCGCCCGCCTCGGCAGGAGGTGTGCCTGGATTGCCCCCGCCTCCATGAGCTCGCGCTGCAGGGCCCCGCGGGAGGTGGCCTCGCGCCGGAGCGCCGCGTTCTCGAGCGAGACCGCCAGGTGATCCGCGAAGCGCTCGAGCTCCTCGCTCTCCCTCCGCCCGAGCCAGGCGCCGGCGAGCCGCCGCCCGAGCAGCAGGACCGCTCGCACCGGCTCGTCCCCCACCGGCAGCAGCCAGTCCACCCCCGCCATCTCCAGGGCCTCCCGGTCGGCGGCCTCGAGCGGCGCGTCGGCCACCGCCTGGATGCCCGCGCCGACCAGGTGCGCCGCCCTGAGTCTCAGGCCGGGACCCGGCTCGCGCATCCCCCCGGACCCGGCGCCGAACACCGATCCGGAGCCGTTGCCGTCGATGGTCAGGGCGAGACAGCCGTCGAGCTTCAGGTAGCGGACCACGGCCTCGCACGCCGAGGTGAGCACGCGCTCGACCGAGGGGGCGCGGGCGAGCGTTCCACCCGCGAGCCTCGGCTCGCCCGCGGCGCTCCCGGCCTCTGCGGCCGGGGCTCCGGGTGGCATCCCGCTTCCGCTCAACGACACGAGCGGGCCGGGCTCGTCGCCGGGCACGACGCGCGCTCCCAGCGAGCCGAGCCACGGAGCGGACGGGCCCGCCAGGCAGGCGGCGAGCGCCACGAAGGCCAGGGCGCCACCGGCGATCCCCGCCCCGAGGTCGGGCCACCAGGTCGCGGCCAGCCACTCGCCGATGCCGTAGACCACCGCGCCGACCGCCGCGAGGAGCACGATCACGGCCGCGGCTCGGAGCGCCACGCGGAAGTCGAAGATGCGGTGAACCACGGTGGACCACGCGAACGAGGCTGGGACGAGCAGGGTGAGGACCACCGCCCAGCGCTCGCCCGGGACCGCGGTGCCGGGGGACAGGTTGCGCACTGCGATCGCGGCGGCGAGAGGGGCCGAGCCCAGCAGCGTGCCGGCGAACGCCACCCGGAGCCTCCGCCGCGCGTCGGCGGACCCCGCCCGGCGAAAGGACGTGGCGAAGAGTCCCAGGGCGGTGAGCAGCCCGGCCGCGAACCACAGGGCGCCGGCGGCCTGGACGACGTCACCCAGCGTCTGGGCGGGAGGTAGACCGAAGGTCTGGAACGCGATCGGGATGAGCGAGGGGACGTAGAGGAGCGTGGCCACCGCGTAGCCGGCTCCGACCGAGGCGCTGAGCGGTCCACGCGCCCGCGACTCGGGGAACAGCGCGAAGAAGTGGATGAAGAGGGCCGGCAGGAACAGCGTGATGCCGGTGAGGATCGCGTCGTGGAGCAGGGCCAGGGCGGGAGCGCTCCAGCGGGGCAGCGGCGCCAGCAGCCAGGCGAACGCCAGGCACAGCAGGAACAGCGCGCGAGCCAGGCGGTCGCGGCGCTCGCTCCAGACCCACCCGCCCAGCAGCACGAACCCCGAGGCAACCGCCAGGAGCGCCGCCATCACGCGCCGTTCCCCGTCCGGCAGCGGGTCAGGCACCAGCCACACGCGCCGGCGCTCGACGCCCCGCAACCGCTGGAGCTCGATCCTCGAGCGGACGGCGCTGGAAGCGCCTGCCGCGCTGCTCGGCAGGGATCTCGATCCGGTCGCCGGGCAGGAGGCCGGCGCGGTCCGCCGGGCTCCCGGGGATCACCTCGGCCACGAGGGCGTTCTTCAGCAGGAGGCCGGTGTAGGGCTGGCGTGGGAGGGAGAGCGCCGACTCGACCAGGATCGCGCCGACGGGAACGAGGAGCCAGGAGAGGAGCAGCGACGACGAGCTACGATCCATGCGGACCTCGGCAAGGGAGTGAGCGCTCGGAGCAAACTAGCAAGGGCCGCCGCGCTGTCAAGGCACACTCCGTACTTGGTAGACAAGGGCGAAAGTGGCTATTCTTGCCTCAAGCCGCTTGCTGTTCATGCCGATACGCTGGCTGTACCCAGGGTCGACCCCAGGGGCTGGGAGCTAAGGAGCGTCACGATGCTGGTCCTAACAAGGAAGTTAGGCGAGAACATTCGGATCGGTGATTCGGTCAAGATCACCGTCTTGGAGGTGCGGTCCGGTCAAGTGAAGCTCGGCATCGAGGCGCCGCCCGAGGTCAAGGTTCACCGGGAAGAGATCTATGCACGCATCCAAGAAGAGAACCGACGCGCGCAGAACTGGAAGCCCGAATCAGGGCCCGCTCCCAGCGCGCCGAGCGAGCCCGACCGAAAGTGACGGGCGGACTCGCTCGATGAGCCCGGTGCTCCGGGACTCTGATGGCCGTGATCCGGGTGCTCGCCCGCGCTCGCGCGCGCCGCGCAACGGCGCCGCGCCGGCCCCGCCGCGCCCGGTCTCGTGGCGCTCCGCGAAGACCATCCGCTGGTCCAAGGTGATGACCGCTCAGGCGCGCATCGCCGTCGGCTACTACGACCGCGAGGACGTGAAGGAGCTGCTGCTGGACGCGGTGATGCAGGAGCTCGACCGGCACTGATCCATCGCTCCCTCGGTCGGCCCGCCGCTCGTCTCGATCGGCGGGCCTTCCGGTCTCGGGGCGGTTGTGATACTGCTCGCCTCGGTGCGTCCATGTCCCTGAACAGTGCCCATCGGATCGTGCCCCGCACCCCGGGGATCCGCAAGCGCCTCCAGCCGCCCTTGTCGTTGAGCTCCACGGCGCCGGGCGAGGCGCTGCGCCGCGCGCTGCTCGCCGACTCCGAGGTCGCGATCCTGGTGCTCGATCCCGAGGGGCGCGTGCGCGAGATCAACGCCGCGGCGCTGCGGCTCCTCGGCGTCACCCAGGCCCAGGCGCGCACGAAGCCCGCCGCCGCGCTGGTGCACACCGTGGTGGAGGGGGACCGGCCGGTGGAGGAGGCCTACCGGAGCGGCCGCATCGAGCGCGAGGCCGTGATCACCACCGCGGACGGCGAGATCCCGGTGCTGCTGCGCAGCTACCGTCTGGGATCGCCCGCCTGGGTGCTGCTCGCGATTCGCGACCTGACCCAGGCGCGGCGCATGCACGAGGAGCTGCGGCGCAACGAGCGGCTCGCCACGCTGGGGCAGCTCGCGGCCGGCGTGGCGCACGAGATCCGCAACCCCCTGGCGGGAATCGGGACCAGCGCCCAGGTGCTGATGCGGCGCTTCGAGCCGCGCGACGAGCGCGCGCGCTTCGTGCGCGTGATCCTCGACGAGGTCGAGCGCCTCGACCGCATCGTGACCAGCCTGCTCCAGTACGCCCGCCCGCGCACCCCCGAGCTCCGGCCCGCGCCGCTCGAGCCCTGCATCCACCGGGTGCTGGAGCTGGTGGCGGAGGCGGTCCAGCACGCGGGCATCCGGGTCGAGGTCGACGTGGCGCCGCGTCTCTCCCCGGTCTACATCGACGCCGACCTCATCACCCAGGTGCTCCTCAACGTGACGCTCAACGCCGTCCAGGCGATGCCGGGCGGAGGCACGCTGCGCTACGAGGTGCGCAAGCGCCGCCGCCGCGCCGCGCCGCGCGGCCCCGGCCGGCGCTCGGACGACCCGGCGACCCATCGAGGTCGCAGCGTCAGGGCGTGGGCCGAGGTCCAGCGGGTGCGCGTCAGCGACACCGGCGTCGGCATGTCGCGCGGCGTGCTCGCCAAGCTGTTCAATCCGTTCTTCTCGACCAAGCCCCGGGGCACCGGGCTCGGGCTGTCGATTTCGCAGACCATCATGCAGGAGCACGGCGGCACCATCGAGGTGGCGAGCCGCGAGGGCCGCGGGACGACCGTGCTCCTGAGTTTCCCCATGGAGAAACGGCATGGCGAGAGGCGAGAGCCCCATTCACGCCCCTACCCAGACCAGCCGCACCCTGCTGGTCGTTGACGACGAGCGCGCGCTGCGCTTCACCATCGGCGAGTGGGCGCGGGACTCCGGGTTCAACGCCCTGGAGGCGGCCAACGGCCAGGACGCTCTCGAGCTGGTGCGCGATCAGTCGGTGGACCTGGTGGTCCTCGACCTGAAGCTGCACAACGAGGACGGCCTGGAGGTCCTGAAGCGGCTGCGCGACGAGGATTCCTCGCTGCCGGTCGTGATGCTGACCGGCCACGGCGCGGTGGAGCACGCGGTGCGCGCCACCAAGCTCGGGGCCTACGACTTCATGCTCAAGCCGCCGGACCTGGACCACCTCGGCGTGGTGCTCCACCGGGCGCTCGAGCACTCGCGGCTGCAGCGCGAGGTCGAGCACTGGCGCTCGATGCCGCTCGGCGAGCAGTCCATGATCGGCGAGAGCGCCGGCCTGAAGCGCGTGCTGCAACGGCTCGAGAAGGCGGGACGGAGCGGCACGGTCACGGTCCTCATCCAGGGCGAGACCGGCTCGGGCAAGGAGCTCATGGCGCGCTACCTCCACGCCCACAGCGCACGCGCCCAGGGGCCGTTCGTCGAGCTCAACTGCAGCGCCATTCCCGAGCAGCTGCTGGAGAGCGAGCTCTACGGCCACGAGAAGGGCGCCTTCACCGACGCCAAGCGCTTCAAGAAGGGACTGTTCGAGCTCGCCGACGGCGGCACGCTGTTCCTGGACGAGATCGGGGAGATGACCCCGGGGCTCCAGGCCAAGCTGCTGCGCGTGCTGGAGTCGCGCACCTTCCGGCGGGTCGGGGGCCACGCCGACATCACCGTCGACGTGCGCGTGGTGGCCGCCACCCACCGCGACCTGAAGCGCGCCGTCGCCGAGGGCCGATTCCGCGAGGACCTGTTCTTCCGCCTCAACGTGGTCCCGATCGAGATGCCCCCGCTGCGGGAGCGCGTCGAGGACCTGAGCCTGCTCGCGGAGCATTTCATCGCGCGCTTCTGCCGCGAGCTGGGGCGCGTTCCGGCGCGCCTTCACGCCGAGGCGCACAGGGCGATGATGGGTTACCCGTGGCCCGGCAACGTGCGGGAGCTCAAGAACGTCATCGAGCGCGTCCTGCTGCTGGAGGCCGACGACGAGATCCGCGTCGAGCATCTCCCCGCCGAGATCGTGCAGGACCGCGGCAAGCCGGGGTCCGCGGGGAGCGCCCATCCTTTCCCGCCCGGCGTGGTGCGGGCGCTGGCCGAGGTCGAGAAGCTCGCGATCGAGCACGCGCTCGAGGTGTGCGAGGGGAACAAGACGCGCGCCGCGCAGCTGCTCGGGATCTCGCGCCAGACCTTGAGAACCAAGCTCAAGGAATTCGCGATGGAGGACGAAGCGGAGGAAGGGGAGGCTTCTTAGCCCAAGAAACGGGCGCGTCGCCCGTTTGGCACCCCGCGGACTCCTCCGGATCACGTCCGTGACCCGCGCTCCCACGATCGCGGGAGCACGAGGGCACCGATTGCGAGCGGCCCGCCGATGGCCAGGAACCGGTCGAGGCATTCGGCCCGACGCAACGAGCTTGGGCGGGCGGATCGCATGTCGGCGGCGGTTTCCTGCACGGACCCCGGCCCCCGCGAACCCCGTCGCGCTCCCGCCATGAACCGGACGCCGAGGCTCCCGGGCCGGATCTAAGTTCATTTTCGGAAACGGAATGCCCGCGCCTTCGCGGAGCGCCGGGCGGGCTTCGCCCCGCCCCCCCGCCCGGGGGGCCGATCCCTCGCCTCCACCCTCCTCCTCACTGGCACGCAGGCTGCAACCCGGTTCCTCGCCGCAACCCACGAGGAGCCAGTCCGATGCCCCACATTCTCATCGTCGAAGACGAGCCTTCGATGTCCTGGGCGCTTGCCGAGGGCCTGTCGGAGGACGGCTTCACCACCGACACGTTCCCCACCGCCGAGCAGGCGTGGGAGTGGCTGCAGCGTGGCCGCAGCGACCTGGTGATCTCCGACATGCAGCTCCCCGGCATGAGCGGGCTCGATCTCGCGCGCAAGCTGCAGCGCGGGCCGCACGCCCAGCCGGTGATCATCGTCACCGCTTACGGGACTCCCGAGACCCTGCGCGAGCTGAGGCGCGCCGGGGTCGCGGACTGTTTCCCGAAGCCGTTCCCGATCGACATGCTGCGGCGCTCGGTGCGTCGCGCGCTCGAATCCGGCGCCGAGCTCAAGCGCGGACGCAAGCGAGGGGCGGCGTGATCCGGAGAACCTCGCATCGCCGCGTCCCGGCCAAGGCGCGCGGGGGCTCGGGGGCGCCCGCGATCCGCGTGCGCCGTCGCCCGGGGCCGGGCCGCGAGGCCGGCGCGGCGGAGCGACGCCTCTGGGCGGCGCTCTCGCGCTGCACCGTGAACCACCGCCTGGTGCTGGCCATGATCCTGGTCGAGCGGCTCACGCCCCGAGAGGCGGCGGCGGCGCTCGGGATCCCGGTCACTCACCTGGAGCGCACCTATCACCGCCTGGTCGCCCGGCTCCAGCAGTCGCTGGGGGCGACGACGACGGGCGACCCGCAGAGCGACCGCCCGGCCGGCCTCCTGCGCCTCCGGAGGGCTTCGTGATGCTCCGCGAAACCATCGTCCCGAGCGCCGATCCGGCGCTCGAGATCCCGGCCGGGAGCGGCGCCCGCTTCGATCGCATTCATGCGGCGCTGGCCTCGCTGCGTCACGAGGAGCGCCGCCTCGAGCGGCTGGGTCTCGAGACGCCGCTCGCGCGGTGCCGCGCGCAGCGCCGCTACTGGGAATTCCTTTCGGCCCTGTTCTCCAGCGCCGGGCAGGACTCGGTCGCCGGTCGCCCGGACGGAGATGACTCATGGCGCGGCGTCGGCCAGGAATGAGGCGCGAGCCCAAGCGACCGGGAGCCTCGGCGAGGCCTCGCCGTCCGCTGCGCGTGGTCCAGCGCCGCGGCGGGCCGGGCCCGCACGAGTTCCACGATCATCCGGCGCGCTGGGCCCGCCCGCACATCCGCACCCTCGTCGTGTCCAGCGGCAAGGGAGGGGTGGGCAAGAGCAACCTGTCCACCAACCTGGCCGTCGCGCTCGGCGAGCTCGGGGCGCGCGTCCTCCTGGTGGACGCCGACCTCTCCCAGGCCAACCTCGATCTCCTGCTCGGGGTGCATCCGCGCTTCGACCTCCAGCACGTGCTGAACGGGGAGAGGAGCCCGGAGGAGATCGTGGTGCCGGGGCCTCGCGGAGTGAAGCTCATCCCCGCCGCCTCGGGCGTGCCCGAGCTGGGCGAGCTCGACGACTACCGGCGCGAGTGCCTGCTGCGCGGGATCTCCCAGCTCGAGGCCGACGTGGATCTGGTGCTGATCGACACCGCCTCCGGGATCTCGCACCAGGTGACGAGCTTCTGCCTCGCCGGCGACGAGGTCACGGTCGTGACCACGCCCGAGATGCCGGCGTTCTCGGACGCCTACGCCCTCATCAAGCTTCTCCAGCAGCGGGGCCTGAAGAGGCCCCCCCACCTGCTCGTCAACATGGCGAGCACTCCGGAGGAGGCCGAGGAGACCGCCCATCGCATCCAGCTGGTGGCCCGTCGCTTCCTGTGTCTGGAGATCGACTCCTGGGGTTACATCCCTTACGACCCGGCAGTACCGCGGGCCGTGCGGCGCCAGGAGCCTGTCGTCACCGCGTTCCCGCAGAGCGCGGCCGCGCACGCCTATCGGGCGCTGGCCGAGCGTCTGTGGCGGGCACCTGATCCGGAGCCGCAGCGGGCGCCTCAAGCTCCCGAACGGCTCGAAGCCTAGGAGGGATACCCCGATGTCCCGTGCTGCCGCCGTCTCCATGACCGCTCGCCAGAGCCCGCCTGTCCGAATGTCGCGACGACCCGCGCCCCGCCCCACGTTGGTCCGCGGGCCGCGGCCGGTGACTTACTCCAAGGACGAATTGCTCCAGCGCTTCGCGCCCCTGGTGCGACACGTGGTCGAGCGCGTGGCCGCCACCCTGCCGCGCAACGTGGATCACGAGGATCTGTACTCGGCCGGCGTGCTCGGGCTGCTGGATGCGCATGCCAAGTTCGATCCGCGCAAGGGAGTCAAGTTCGAGACCTACGCGGTGTGGCGGATCAAGGGAGCCGTGCTCGACCAGCTGCGGGCGCTCGACTGGGTGTCGCGCTCGATGCGCCGCAAGGCCCGCAACCTGGACGGCGTGACGCGGAAGCTCGACCAGAAGCTCGGGCGCGCCGCCTCCGAGGAGGAGGTGGCGCGGGAGATGAAGATGTCGCGGGGCGAGTTCTACCGCTTGCTCGATCACGTGCGCGGCGCGGTCCTGGTGTCGCTGGACGAGAGCCGCTCCGGCGAGGACCAGGAGCCCTCGACGCTGGCCGAGCACCTGCCCGATCCCACCGCGCTCGACGTCGAATCGCGCCTCGAGCAGGAGCAGGCCCGGCTGGTGATCCTGCGCACCCTCGACCAACTCCCCGAGCAGGAGCGCCTGGTGGTGGCCCTCTACTACTACGAGCACCTGACGCTGAACGAGATCGGGCGCGCGCTCGGCATCTCGGAGTCGCGGGTCTCGCAGGTTCACAGCCGCGCCATGGCGCGACTGCGGCTCAGGCTCCAGAAGGCGATGAACGCCGAGTGGGGCGGGCGATGAATCCGACGTCGCGCCGGCGTGTCACGCGCCTGCGGCGCGGCGACCGGACGCCGGATCGGCCGGGGACATCGAGGTCGGGGGGACATCCTGGCGGGGCAGCCTCGCGGCGACGCGCGTCGCGCTCCCTGTGGGCGGCGTGCGAGGCGCTGCTCTCGGCGGCGGAGCCGCGCTCGCTGAGGCGGGCGCTCGGGGCGCTGCAGCGCGCCTTCGGCTGCGACGGTGTGGCGCTCCACGCCCTGGGTCCCTCGGGCGACATCGAGCCCTGGTGCGCGGGAGGAGCCTGGCGCACGACGCCGGGCGACCTGCGCGACTGCGTGAGCGTTCCGCTGCTGCGCGGCGACGAGCGCGTCGGCACGCTCGACCTCAGGGCGCGCGCCGGCGAGCGCTGGCATCCGGCGCAGCTCGGGCTGATCCGCACCGCCGCGGGTGCCCTCGGCGCCGCGCTGGGAGCCCGCCTCGAGCTGCAGCGGCTGCGCCATCAGCCCGGCCGCGACCCGGTCACCGGGCTTCCCGACGCCCGCGCGTTCCACACCCGGCTCGGCGAGGAGCTGGCGCGCGCGCGCCGGCACGGGCTGCCGCTGGCCGTCGTGGCGGTCGACCTGGACCACTTCGCGGCGCTCAACTCCCGTTACGGCCGAGAGGCCGGGGACGCGGTGCTGTCCGAGGCGGCGCTGGTGTTCAAGCTCACCCTGAGAGAGTCCGACCTGGTGGCGCGACTCGGCGGCGACGGCTTCGCCGTGGTGCTGCCGGAGACCGACGCGGGACCGGCGCTGCGCTGCGCCGACCGCATCCGGCGCGCCGTCGAGGAGCACCGCTTCGCGCGGGTCGGGCCGCTCAGTGTCTCGGCCGGCGTGGCGGCCAGCCCGCGCGACGGGATGGAAGGGGTCGAGCTCCTGAGCCGCGCCGAGGAGGCGCTCGCCGTGGCCAAGAAGTCGGGGCGGCGCCGCGTCATGGCGTCGGCCCACGCACACGTCCATTAGACTCACGAGACCTCCCTCGCCAGGCGGAGGGTACCGAGCGATGTCGCAGCCCCCGAGCCCCAGGCCCGACGGAAAGACCCTCGCGACGCCCCGGGCGACCGACCTGGACCGCCCGCGCGTGACCGCCTCGGGCCCGGGCATCTCGCCTCCCGAGGAATCGGAAGACTGGCGGATCCTGCCGCGGGTGCTGATCGTGGACGACGAGCCCTCGGTGGTGGACGTCTTCCAGGAGTTCCTGGTCTCGCAGGGATACGATCTCTACGTGGCCGTCAACGGGGAGGAGGCGCAGCGGCTCATCCCCCAGCTCAAGCCCGACATCATCCTCACCGACATCAATCTGCCGGGGCTCTCGGGCCTCGAGGTGATGCGCTTCGCCAAGCGGCTCGACCCCGAGGTGGCGGTGATCGTGGTCACCGGATACGCCTCGGCCTCGAGCGCCATCGACGCGCTGCGGCAGGGCGCCTACGACTACATCACCAAACCCTTCGACCTCGACGAGGTCCACCAGATCGTCGAGCGCGGCATCGCGACCCGCAGGCTCAAGGCCATCAACCAGCAACTCCTCGAGGAGCTGCGCCAGAAGAACCAGATCCTGGAGCGCCACGAGCAGGAGCTGCGGGAGCGCGTGAGCCTGGCGACCCAGCAGATGCGCACGCTCTACGACGTCGGCAAGGAGATCAGCGCCAACCTCGAGCTCGAGCCGCGGCTGAACCTCATCTGCGCGCGGGCGGCGGGGCTCTCCGGGGCTCGGGCGGCGGTGCTGTTCCTCAAGCAGTCCGAGCTGGAGGAGTTCTGCGCCACGGCGGCGTACGGGGTCGATCTGGTGTCGCCGCAGGAAGGCGCGCCGCTCCTCGAGCCCGGTGGTCCGGTGGGCGCGTCGCTCCTCGAGCAGCGAGCGGTGCGCCACGCCTGCGATCCCGGCGCGCCGGAGCTCGAGGTGCCGGGGATCGCGGGCGCCACGTTCCGGTCGCTGATGGCGGTTCCCATGATCGCCGAGGGGCAGGGAATCGGGGTGCTCGTGGTGCTCGACAAGGCGGAGGGGTTCAGCGACGACGACGAGAGCTTCCTGGCCCTGTTCGCCTCCCAGGCCGCGATCGCGGTGCGCAACTCCCAGCTCTTCGAGCACACCAAGAGCCTGGACCGGCTCAAGTCGGAGTTCGTGGCGGTGGTCTCGCACGAGATCCGCACACCGCTCACCTCGGTGAAGGGGGCGCTCGAGCTGCTCTCCGACGACCGTTACTTCCAGAACGGCGAGCAGCAGATCAAGCTCCTCACCATCGCCCACGCCAACGCCGAGCGCCTCCTGGTGCTCATCAACGACATCCTCGATTTCTCCAAGCTCGAGTCCGCCTCGCTGACGATGTCGATCGAGCGGCAACAACTCGGGCCGGTGGTGGAGCAGGCGGCGCAGAGCCTGCGCACGGTGCTGGAGCAGCATCGGGTCCACCTCGACATCGTGATCGCGCCCGACCTTCCGGAGCTGATGCTGGACGCGAGCCGCATCGCCCAGGTGCTCACCAACCTGCTCTCCAACGCCGTTAAGTTCTCCCCGGCGGGCGGCCGCATCGAGCTCTCGGCCGAGTCGTGGGAAGGCGCGGTGCGGATCGGGGTGCGCGACTACGGCGAGGGCATCGGCCCGCACGACCTGCCCAAGCTGTTCCGCAAGTTCTCCCAGATCGACTCGTCCGCGACCCGCAAGGCGGGAGGGACGGGGCTCGGGCTGGTGATCTGCAAGGGGATCGTGGAGCAGCACGGCGGCAAGATCTGGGTGGAGAGCACCGCCGGCGAGGGGAGCACCTTCTACTTCACGCTGCCGCTGGTCGAGCCCGCGCTGGCGGAGCCGGTGGGGCGGGAATGAGCGCCGGGACCCCGCGTTGAGCCAGCGTCGCGCGCTGCTGATCGAGCTGCTCGATGCCGCCGGGGCCGACCTTCCCGACGCCCGGGCGCGTGCTAGGGCGCTGCACGGGGCGGGGCTCGCGGTGCGTGGCGTGGCCATCGGGCTCCATCCTCCCCCCGGCGCCCGGGTCTCGCCTGGGCCCTCCGTGGTCGAATGCGCCTCGCCCGCCGAGGGGCGCAAGTGGGTGCGCGACACGCTCGCTCGCTTCCACCCCGAGGTGGTGATCGTGGCCTCGACGGCGCGCGGCGGAGGTGCGGCGGCGAGCTGGATCCCCCGCGGGGTCCCGGCGTGGTGGTGGCCGACCGGACTGCGCTCCTCGAGCCGCAAGGAAGCGCGGCTGCCGTGGCCCCGGGCCCGGCGCCTCCCGCTGCTGGGCGGCGGTCACGCCGGGCGCTCGTCGGTGGAGAGCGACTCGAGCGCCGCGCTCGAGTGGTCGGTGATCGAGGGGGCCAAGCGGCGGCTCCTCGCCCTGTGGGACGGGGACTACGTGCTGTTCCCGACCGCGCTCTCGGGGCGCTCGGCGGCCGAGGCGCTGCGCGCCTTCGCCACGGTGGCTCGCGATCGCGACGGGCTCGACGGCGTGGTCCTCGCGCACCCGCAGCCGGAGTTCATGCGACTGAGGCGCCAGCTCGGGATCGGGACGCGCCTGCACTTCGTGGGAGCGGCTCCTCGCGAGGCCGAGTACGCCTGGCTCGGCGCCGCGGCCGCCACCGTGCTGGCCGGCGACGCTCCGATCTCGGCGGGCCTGGTGCTGCGAGCCCTGGCGTGCGGCTCGCCGGTGCTGCCGATCGGCTCGCGGGGGCACGCCGCGCGCGTGCGCGCCTGGCTCGAGAAGCAGCACGGGCGGGCGCTCCCGGCCGGGGAGGGGCACGCGCGGCCGGCCGCCGAGCTCGAGTGGTGGGTCGCGCGCGGCGCCGCGGTCGGCGAGGCAATCGGCCGGGGGCGGGCCCTCGCGGCCCGGCACGAGCCGGAGGCGCTGGCCGCGCGGCTCGCGGACGCCCTCGGCGCGCGGCCCGCGACCGCGCGGGAGGCGGCGTGAGGAGCCCCGGCGACGACGGATGGGTTTCCGGCCCGCCCCACCGCGCAGCTTGCGGGGGCACGGGCCCGCGTCTAACGTGCCGAATCAGGACCTGCTCGGTTCGCGCGGCACTCTCGAGGAGGTGGAGATGCGCATCCTGGTGACCGGCGGGGCCGGGTTCATCGGCTCCAACGTGGTGGATGGATTCGTCGCGCGCGGGGCCGAGGTGGCGGTGTTCGACAACCTGTCGACCGGCAGGCGGGAGTTCATCCACCGCGACGCCCGCTTCTTCGAGGGGGACCTCACCGACCCGGCGGCGGTCGACCGATGCCTGGCCGAGTTCCGTCCCGAGGTTGTCGACCATCACGCCGCCCAGATCGACGTGCGTCACTCGGTCCACGACCCCGTCCACGACGCGCGCACCAACGTGCTCGGGACCTTGACGCTGCTCCAGGGCTGCACCCGCCACGGGGTGCGCAAGCTCATCTACGCCTCGACCGGCGGGGCGCTCTACGGTGAAGCGCGCTTCCTGCCCGCCACCGAGGACCACCCGGTGAATCCGGAGTCCCCTTACGGCGTGAGCAAGCACACCGTGGAGCACTACCTCTACCTCTGGAAGCTCCTCCACGGGCTCGACTACACGATCCTGCGCTACCCCAACGTCTACGGGCCCCGCCAGAATCCTCTGGGGGAGGCCGGTGTGAACGCCATCTTCATCGGGCTGATGATGGAGGGGAAGCGGCCGAGCATCTTCGGCACCGGCGCCCAGGTTCGCGACTACCTCTACGTCGAGGACGTGGTGGCGGCGAACCTGCTGTCGCTCTCGGCCGGAAGCGGCGAGATCCTGAATCTCGGCACCGCCACCGGCACCTCGGTCCTCGACATCGTGCGCGAGCTCAACTCCCTCATGGGGCTCGAGCTCGAGCCGATCTTCGAGCCCGCTCGCCCGGGCGAGATCCAGCGCATCTACCTCGATGCCTCGCGCGCCCGGCGCCTGCTCGGATGGGAGCCGAAGATACCGTTCCGCGAGGGGCTGAGGCGGACCGTGGAGTGGTTCCGGGCCACCAAGGGCGTGCCGGCGTAGCCCGGAGGCGCGCCCGTCTCCGCTCCACTCCGATCCCCGAGCTACCTCGCCAGCCTGACCTCGATCGACGCCGTGGGGCTCTGGGTCTTCCCCCCGAGCACGTGGGAGGGGTTCTCGACCCAGCGGTAGCCGCCCCCGATCGCCAGATCCACGCCGCTCGCGGGCCACCATCGCGCTCGCGCCTCGATCTCGCGCGTGGTCTCCACCACTCCCTCGAACTTGAACGCGTCCACCCGTGGGCTGTGAGGGATGAACGGCTCGTCGAGCTCGTTCTCGCCCTTGTCCGTGTGCGTGGCCAGGAGCTGGAGCTGCCAGTCGGGGCCGGGATCCCACGTGGTGCGAACGCGCACGTGGCGCATGTCCGGCGCGATCGGGAATCCGAGCGGGCGGCCCAGCGACTGGTAATCGCGGCCGAACCACGACGTGTAGACGAACCGGGTGATGCGGGTGAACTCTCCGCCCCAGCCCAGGCGCGAGCCTCCGAGCGAGCCCACGCCCTCCCACCCCACCTGGTAGGCCAGCTTGTTGGGGTTCTTCCCGCTCCGCACGTGGAGGTCGTCGATCAGCAGCTCGCCGTAGAGGCGCGTCCCCTCCGCCACGCGCCAGCCGGCGTCGAACGCGGTGATGATGTTGTTGCGGTAGGCGGACAGCGAATCGGGCTCGGCCTGGACCAGGAGGCGCTGGACCATCACGTAGGGGATCGCCCCCATGAAGTAGAGCGGGCTCCACCCCTGCGACCGGTAGCGCGCCGCCTCGGTGACCGCGATCCGCAGCCCGTCGGCGGGCTGCCACTCGACGCGGTGGGCGGCGAGCTGCTCGCCCGCCGCGGGCCTCAGCGTGGCGGAGAGCGCGATGGCATCGGCGCGCAGCGCGCTCAGGTGGACGCGGAACGCCAGGCCGGTGAGCGACGCCGAGGTCTTCGAGAGCACCAGCGACCCCTCCTCGCCCGGACCCCAGTGCCAGCGCGAGCGGCCGAACTGGGCGCCCCAGAGACCGCGCTCCTCGGTGTACGAGAGGTAGGTCTCCTCGGTGAGGGCGATCACGTCGTTGTTGGGGATGATCGGGTCGGCGAAGATGTGGGCGTTGTCGATCCGGCCGATGACGTAGTGCGAGAAGGCGACCAGCCGGTCGAGCCCAAGAGCCACCCGACCCTCCAGCCCGGATCCGGAGAGCAGGCGCCGGTCGTGCCGGTTCCATTCGGCTCGACCCTCGGCGCCCGCCGAGAGCTCCAGTAGTTGGGCCTCCGAGCCGTATTCCAGGAGGCGCGGAGTCGAGACGTAGAGCGGGTGCGGGGCGAAAAGCGGCGCGCGGTCACGCCCGAGCGCGCGCTCAATGCGGGCGAGGGAGATCCGGCGGACGACGTCGGTGCTCTCGGGCGGGTTCCCGAGCCCCTCGAGCTCGATGGGCTGGACGGGGCGCATGAAGAGGTGGGGCAGCCGGATCCGCCCGCCGAGGGCGTCGGAGTCGAGGAGGTCCAGGACCCTGAGCTCGGACTCCAGCGGATCCCCCACGGCGATGTAATCGTAGGGGGTGGCGGCCGATAGGTCGGGCATGGCGAGCGCGAGCACCATCGCCCCGCACGCGATCGGCAGCATCGTCCATGAGGTCCCCCCGCGCGCTGGCCGCATCGGCCGGGATGCTAGCAGCGGCGGCGCACCGCGGCCAAGACTGCGTTCCGGAACCGGCGTGATCGGCGCCTGGCGCGGGGAGACGCGAGGTCCTCGGGCAATGCCCGGGCTTCACGCCCTCCGGGGCCCGAGCTTTTTGCCCGGATGGGGCAGCTTCCGGCCCCGGGCGGGAGCCTAAGGTGTTGTCGGACAACCCCCCACTGAGATCCTCGCCAAGGAGCAGGGGATGCAATAGAATACCCGAGGCCCCCCTGACCCCGTCCACTACGCCGTGCCGTGCGGCGCCGACGTTTTGCCAGTCCGGAGGTGTTTCATGCTCTCACCGCGTTCACGGTTCGCTCTTGCCACGGTCCTCCTGCTGGTCCTTGCGGGCCGGTCGGCCAACGCCGATCTCCGCAAGCTCGACCCGCGGGCGCGGGTGACGCTCGCCAAGCTGCGGGCGGGGGCGGTGGTCGCCGAGATACGGGGGAGAGGGATGGCAGTGGACGCGCAGGGCGACCTGGACGTCTTCATCCGCGGGTCGGTGAGCCGCCGGGAGCTCGAGGCCGCGGGCGCCGAGGTGCGGACCGCGCTCCCCGGCATTTACACCGCCTACGTGCCGGCGGGCGCCATCGAGGCCGTGGCGGCGCTCCCCGGCGTTCAGAGCATCCGCGGCGCGGTGCCGTGCGAGGCCGAGCTCGACGTGAGCGTTCCCACCACCGGGGCCAACCTCCTCAGGGGGCCCGGGCCGACCTTCACCGGAGTGGCCGGACAGGGAGTGCTGATCGGGGACGTGGACTCCGGTGTGGACTACAACCATGGCGACTTCGACGACGCCTCCGGGAACACCCGGCTCGTCAAAATCTGGGACCAGACCACCTCCGGGACGCCTCCGATCAACTTCGGCTACGGGGCCGAGTGGAGCAGCGCCCAGATCAACTCCAACGCGAGCACCGAGACCGACGACCTCAACGCCCCCTCCCATGGGCACGGGACCCACGTCCTGGGGATCGCGGGCGGCGACGGCAGCCAGACCGGCGGAACCGTCCCCGCCTTCACCTACGTCGGGATGGCGCCCAAGGCCGACCTGGTGATGGTCAAGACCGGTTTCATGAACTCGCAGATCCTGGACGGGGTCAACTACGTCTTCGATCTCGCCACGGCGCGCGGCCAGAACGCGGTGTGCAACCTGTCGCTCGGCTCCCAGTTCGGTCCCCACGACGGTACCGACGACTTCGA
>VBOT01000072.1:23972-41354 GCA_005893225.1 Candidatus Eiseniibacteriota bacterium | reverse complement strand
TTGCCGGAGCCGGTGCCGCCGAGGATCAGCATGTTGAGCCGCGCGCGGATCGCTCCGGTGGCGAAGAGCGCGATCTCCGGGGTCAGGGTCCCGATTCGAAGCAGGTCGTCGATCGCCAGGGCGCTGCGGCGGAAGCGGCGGATCGAGAGGATCGGCCCGTCGAGCGCGGCCGGCGGGATGATGGCGTTGACGCGCGAGCCGTCGGGCAGCCGGGCGTCCACCAGCGGCGTGGATTCGTCGATCCGGCGCCCCACCCTCGAGATGATGCGCTCGATGATCAGCCGCAGGTGCGCCTCGTCACGGAACGAGACCGGCGTGAGCTCGAGCTTGCCGAGCCGTTCCACGTACACCTGGCGATGAGTGTTCACCAGGATATCGCTGATCTCTTCGTCGAGGAGCAGCGGCGTGATCGGCCCGAGGTCGAAGGTATCGTGCAGCAACTCGGTGATGAGCTTCTCCTCGTCGCCGCGCGTCAGCCGGATCTCGGTCTCGGCCAGCATGCGGCGCGCGACGCGTTCGACCTGGGCGCGCCGCTCGGCTTCACCCAGGTTCTCGAGCGCCGCCAGGTCGAGCTTGGAGATCAGCTCGCGGTGGAGCTGCTTCTTGAGGACCTGGTAGCGGTCGACCTCGGCGCCGTTGGACTTGGCGGCGAGTAACAGGTTGGGGACCGGCGAGCCGTTGCCGTTCTCGCCCCCCAAACGCCGACGAAGATGCATGATCGATTACCCCTTTCCGAACAGTCGGAGGCGCGGGCGCCGGGGCGCCGCTTCCTCCTCCTGCCACGTCGCGTTCTCGACTGGAATCAGTTCGCGGGCGAGACCGTCCAGGTCGCGCCCCGCCCGGCTCTTCGGGCTGTCGACGCACAGCGGCCGGCCCAGGTTGATGGCCTGGCTGACCGCGGCATAGTCGTTGGCAATGCTGCAGAACACCCGCATGCCCAGGGTTTCCTCGATCTGGGCCCGGGAGATGGCGCTGTGCTCGCTGGCGCGATTGAGCACCAGGCGCACCCGATCCTGCATCGTCATGAAATTCAGCTTGTGGAAGATGTCGAGCGAGCGGCGCGCCGCGCGCACCGACGGCAGGCTCAATTCAGCCACCACCAGGATGATGCTCGAGCGGTCGAAGATCTCGAGCGCGATGTCGTTGATGAGGTGCGGGGCGTCCACCACCACCACCTCGTAGGTGGCGCCGAGGATCTCGAGCACGCTCCCCACCTGGTGCCCCATGACCCCGTCCACTCTCTCGATCTGCTCGGGCTGGGACAGCACCGAGACCCCGCTCGCGTGCTTGAGCATGACGTCCTGCACGCTGGCCGAGTCGATGCGCGCGGCCGAGAGCACGTCCCCGATGGTCCGGGCCGGAGCGAGCCCCAGCATCGAGGCCACGTCGCCCGACTGGTAGTCGAAGTCGGCGAGCGCCACTTCCCGGCCGCTCTGGCGACGGATGCTCACCGCCAGGTTGGTCGCGAGCGTGCTCACTCCCACCCCGCCCTTGTTGGAGAACACGGTGATCACGCTGCGCGACGTTCCGCCGCCGTGCTTGCGGGCGGCGAAGGCGGCGACCCGCTCGACCGCCGCGCTCAGGGCCTCGCGATCGAGCGGACGGCGCAGCACTTCCTGGGCGCCGGCATGCATCGCGCGCACCAGGGTCTCGGGGTTGAACTGGTCGGTGGACAGGAAGAGCACGACGTCGGGGTGCTGGAGCCGGTACTGGGAGGCCGCCTGCAGCGCTTCGTCGCCGCCCCCGGCGAGCTCGAGCAGCAGGATCGAGGGCTCCACCTGATGGGCGAGCGCCATGCCGGCGCGCAGGTCGGAGCGCTCGCCAGCGATCTGCACGCCGGGCAGCGACTCGAGGGCCGAGCGCAGCTGGGTGCGCTCGATGTCGTTGCGGTGGACCAGAACCACTGAGAGTTCGGTGCTCATGAGTCTCCCCGTCCTACTCGACCAGCTGAATGGCGAAGGCGGTGACGTCGCTGACCGAGCCGCCGCCGGTCCCCGCGATGATGCCGCGGACGAACTCGCCGTCGAAGGTGGCGTTGGAGCCGGTTTGCGGGACGTTCTTGACGAAGAACTGCGCGAACCCGGTGATCGTCACGGTCGTGCGTCCCCCGTCACCCAGGGTGGTGGTCAACGGCACCGTGACCAGTCGCTTGCCGTTGCCGTGGTAGTCGCTGTAGCAGAGGTCCGGGCGCTGGTCGGTGTCCTTGCTGAAGCGGTACAGCATCGCCGACTTCAGGGAGGACATGTTGCCCGGCTCGGTCGATACCTGGTCTCCCACGTGGAGCTCGCAGCAGTACCCGTACTTCACCAGGCACTTGAACGTGTCGGCCCCGGTAGGCTGCCCTCCGCCGCAATCCCCGTTGTCGCAGGACGGGAAGTCGATCGCGCCGTAGTTGCCCTGCGTGCCTCCCTGGCCCCCCTGCTTGAGCACGTAGTTCTGGTCGCAGCCGGTATGGAACACGTCGCCGGGCGCGGGCACGACGCACACCGGGATGGCCCCGCACTCTTCCGCGCCGGCCGGCTGGACCTGGGCGGTGGCGTGGGCGGTCATGTCCAGGCTATTGATGCCCAGGACCTTCGCGAAGTAGACAACGATCGAGTTCCCGCCCTCACGCCGCGCCGTCACCTTGAGCTTGTCGTTGCCGATGAACTCCACGTCGCCCGCGGCGAGCGTCACCGGCTCGGACTTGTCGATGAACGCCTTGTTCTGCGAGGCGGCGAGCTGGGCCCTCACCAGGGCGGTGTCCGGCATGAGGTGACCGTTGGTCCAGTCCACCGCGGACGCTCCGGCCAGCGCCGCGGCATCGGCGGCGTTCTGGAGCTGCGTCTTCGCCGTCATGAGCTTCGCGACGTCGATGCCGAGCGCGATGAAACCGAGCATGAGGAGCATGAACAGCGCGAACCAGACGATGACCACGCCGCGCTGCTTGTGCTTGCCGCGATGAATCCGTGACGGCTGCATCCGGGATACCTGCCTTTATCTCTGCGGGCGATCGGTCGGCAGCGCGGGCAGCGTGCTCGAGGCCGACTGGACCAGCTCGGGCGACACGACCACCAGCAGCTCGCGATCGACGCTCTCGGTCCGCGTGCTGGAGAAGAAGATGCCTGCAATCGGGATCTGCCCGAGGATCGGGATCCGCCTCACGGTCTTGAGCTTGTCGGTCTGCTTGAGACCGCCGATCACCAGGTGCTCGCCGCTTCCGAGCTCCACCGTGGTCGAGGTCTTGCGGGTGATTACCGTGGGAACCGTGAACCCGTTCAGGGCCAGGGGATTGGTGAAGTCGATCTGGCTGACCTCCTGCGCCACCTTGAGCGTGATCTTCCCGTCGTCGCCGATGATAGGAGTGAAGTCCAGCTTGACCCCGAACTCCTTCCACTCGATGGTGACGGTGACCGCGTTGGCTCCCTGGGCGCTGGCGACCGGGATCGGGAACTCGCCGCCGGCGAGGAAGCTCGCCTTCTCGCCGCTCTTCGCCATCAGCGTCGGGTGAGCGAGGACCCGGATGTCGCCCTTCTCCTCCAGCATTCTCCAGGTGCTCTGGATGAGCCAGTCGTTGGTGCGCTGGAAGTGGATGAAGCCGTCGGTGGCCGGCCCCAGGTTCAGCGGCGACGAGGGGCTCGAGACCTTGCCGGTGAAACTTCCACCCTGCAGGAAGCTGTTGGGCAGCTGCTCGGGTGAGCCCTGGCTCACGATGTCGAAGCCGAGCTCGCGCTTGGCGTTGTCGTTTACCTCCGCCACGCGCACGTGCAGGGCGACCTGCTTGTCCTCGTTGGGGGTGTAGACCTCGACGTCGTAGATCCTGTAACGGCCGCCTTCGTTGTAGACCACCAGGCTGGTGGTGCCCGGCGCCTTGGCGTTCACTACCACCGTGCGGGCCGAGCCCACCGCGGCGTCGGCGATCTTGGGCTCGGCGATCGCCACCGTGCGGACTTCGACGTCCGAGTTCACCACCTCGGCGCGCCCCACGGGGATGCGAATCTTCTCGCGCGCCTCCGCCCCCGCCGCGCCGGTCCACAGGACCAGCGCCAGCGCTCCGACCGCAACCCCGATGGGCAAGTTCATGATCTTCGTCCGTGACATTGAGCTGATTCCTCCTGGTTCTTGAGACCCGACTGTGGGCGGGGTGGTTAGTGGGGTGTGCTGTCGACGACAGCGGGCGTCTCGGTGACATCGGCGCTGCGGATGATGCGGATCTTGCCCGGCTCGACGCGCTCGGGCCGCGACGGCGGTGGCGGCGCCAGGATCACCGGCTGGGCCGGGGAGGCGGCGTGCCGCACGCGAGCCTGAGGACGTGCCGGCGGCGGATCCGCAACACCCATCATTTCGCGGGTCGAGAACGTCGAGACCTCGACCTGGCCCTGGTCCTGCGGGTTGCGGAGCACGAGGTGGATCTCGCCTTCGTGCGTGGCGTGGGCCAGGATCTCGGCCTGCTCCGGATCGACCAGCAGCGTGACGCTCTGGACCGAGAGCGGCTTGTTGTCGCCTTGCTGGGTCTTCTGCCCGGCGGCCAGGACCTCGATGTCCTGGACCAGCGTGCGGGTCACGGCGTTCTCGCCGCCGTTGTGCGGATCGACCGTGATGAGCACGTCCACGCGGTCGCCCGGGAGCACGAAGCCGGACACGCCCGACACCTGGTTGACCTCGATGCTCACGCCGCGCATGCCCGGGCGCACCAGCATCGAGAGCCCGCCGCCGCGTGACGAAAGCTTGGTCGCGGTCACCGGCTCGCGCGCGCCCATGAACACCTTGGTGGTCTGGCCGACCACCGAGTCCAGCGACGTGTACGCTCCGGCCGGCACCGCGTCCTTGGGATAACGCGCCGTGCGCAGCATGGTGCGCTCCAACTTGACCCCGAAGGTGAGGTCGGTCGCGCTCACCACCACATCGCGGTAGTTCGCGCTGGTGCCTTTGGCGGCGCGCGCCGCCATCGCGGTCAAGCTGTAGTAGCCGACCACGGCCGCCGCCCCACCGAGCAGCAGCGCCAAACCCATGAATTTCTTGCCCTGATTCCCGCTCACGGTCGCATCATCTCCTTCCTGGTCATCCTTCTTTTCGCATCCAGGCTGTCGCACTGAGGGTCATCGGGTTGGCGAAGCTGCCACCCACCCAGTTGAACAAGCCCGGAAAGATCCAGTCGAACTGGACTCCCACATTCACACTCATCATCTTGGCCGCATCCGGCCCGGTGATGGTCAAAGTCTTGAGAGTTACGTTGGCCGACGACGTCACCTGCTCGACGCGGCCCCGCACCTCGGCGCTGTCGGCGAGGGTATGAACCACGAGGTATCGGGCGCCCTCGCGCGCGGCCTGGTGCACGACGTTCTTGATCCAGAAGGCCCGGCTCATGTCGATGACGCACAACGTCAGCACCAGCAGGAACGGGAAGACCAGGGCGAACTCGACCAACGCAGTGCCCCGCTGGGAACGCCCCAAACGTCTTCGACCGTGTCCCACCGCCACCTGTCTGCTATCGGCATTCATAGGCGCACCCATAAGGCGATTAGTGACCCGGCGAGCACCGCCGGTGCGAACGGAAACCGGATCCCGGTGGTGACCGGGGGCGGTGTCGACTGCGGGCCGCGGGCCACTGCCCAGGACCCCAGCACCACCGCGTTCCAGACCGACTTCTTCAGCGCGCCGCGCTGCGCGGCGACGATCAGGGCGATCACTCCGCCCGCCATCAGAGTGGCGAGCGCGGCGAAGACCCCGAGCGGGAACCCGAGCCATGCGCCGACGGCGGCCATCAGCTTGACGTCCCCCGCCCCCATCCATCCCATCAGCCATCCCGGCAGCAGAAGCCCGCCCGCGGCGGCCATCCCGAGCGCGGCGCTCGCGAGACCCGCGGTCCCACCGAAGGTCAGGTGGGCGACCAGGCCGAGCAACACCGCCGGCCCGGTGAGCAGGTTCGGTATCCTCCGCGTCCGAACGTCCGCTCGGACGGCCAAGCCCGTAACGACCAGGACGGGCGCTGCGACCCAGAGCGGAACGTTCATGGCGGATATCAGAGGATCAGCCTAGGCGTTGTTCAACGCGTTGACCGCTTTCTGATAGGCGTTGATGAGAGCGCCTTTCAGTCCCAGCGGGTCCGCGATGATCACTGCGGTGGCGACTGCAGCCACGAACGCAGCCAACAAGCCATACTCGATCAGATCCTCACCCTCCTCTTCGCGGATGAAACGAATGATCCGCTTGGTCAAGTGCATCCTCCGGGTGGTTGCCGGTCGGCGTGACCTGGGACACGCCACCCTCCGTCGCTTCGCGACTGAGGGCGGGCGGCCGTCGAGTCGACGCCGCCGGGACCACCTCTCCTGCATAGGCCACGAGCGGGCCGCGCTGGATGAGCTCTCGGTATTGCTTGCTTGGAGCCCGCCCGTCCCACATGGGCGATCGACTTCCTCTCGCCCACGGAGACGGAGCGTTCATCGGCAGCACGGTTCCAACCCGGTGACAGGCCTAGGCGTTGTTCAGCGCGGTGACGGCCTTCTGGAACGCCGCCTTCAGGGCTCCCTTCACGCCGAGCGGGTCCGCGATGATCACGGCCGTAGCGACTGCGGCCACGAATGCGGCCAGCAAGCCGTACTCGATGAGATCCTCGCCTTCCTCCTCGCGAATGAAGCGAACGAGCAGCTTCTGCATGTGCCCTCTCCTCTGTTGGTGGTAGCTGGTTGGTGGAACCGGGAGATTTCCTAGGACGCGCCGAACGCGTCCACGACGTGCTGGAAGGCGGCGATGATCGCCTGCTTCATCGCAAGCGGGTCGTGCAGCAGCACCGCCGTGACCAACGCCGCCGCGAACGCCACGAGAAGGCCGTACTCGATGAGATCTTCGCCGCTCTCCTCGCGGAGAAACCGCCGAAGCTCATGTCGCATCTCCTGCCTCCATCGTCTTGGGTCCGGCCATTTGCGGGCGGGTGTCGTGTGCGTACAGCGCAGGACCGGCAGAGACCGACCGCCTCCGAGGCTTGGCCCAGCTGCCGAAGCGTTTCGCGTGGGAG
The DNA here is from genome assembly GCA_005893225.1 of Candidatus Eiseniibacteriota bacterium. GTDB lineage: Bacteria > Eisenbacteria > RBG-16-71-46 > RBG-16-71-46 > RBG-16-71-46 > WS-3. The sequence goes on along the minus strand of VBOT01000072.1, from coordinate 34,360 downwards.
AGGCGAACGGATCCGAGCGCCAGGTGGTCCCTAGGTCCAACTCGGACACGGCAAGATGCGAGCCACACATGCAGGATGCATGAACGACAACGCCAACTGATTGTTGCCAATAGTATTGGCGCGATACTCGAGCATGGAGACGTGCTATTGTGACCAGACATGCTTCATAAAATCCGTAAATTTGCCCAACCATGCCGAGGTTTGTGGGCGATTACGCATAGGCTTGGGTTGTCTAGAACCCGTCAACCCCGGGAGCCCGTCGCGCCGGTGGCTTTCGGCCCGCCTCGGGCGACACCCCGGCGTGGCTCGGCGGAGCTTCTCGGTCGCCGGGCATGAGCCCTTGGACCACGGCCTCGCTGAACCCGGTGCCGGGGCGCGGCCGGGTGAGGCGTCTGGTGAGATTCGACCCGCCCGAAAGGTCCGCCTGGATGACCCAGCGCCGCCATCTCCACTGCCAGGCGCGAGGGAACCCAACGATCTAGGTCGCGCGTGCGTGACGCTGCGACGTCAACCGCCGAGGTAGGCGCGCCGGACCTCGTCGTTCTGGAGCAGGCGCTCGGCGCGGTCCTCGAGCCGTACGTGCCCGGTCTCGAGCACGTAGCCCCGGCCGGCGATGGAGAGCGCCATGTGGGCGTTCTGCTCGACGAGCAGCACCGTCACGCCGCGCTGGTTGATCTCGCGGACGGTCCGGAAGATCTCCCGCACCAGCAGCGGCGCGAGCCCGAGCGAGGGCTCGTCGAGGAGCAGGAGCCGAGGGCGCGACATCAGCGCCCGCCCGATGGCCAGCATCTGCTGCTCGCCCCCGGACAGCGTTCCCGCGCTCTGGCGGCGGCGCTCGCGGAGACGCGGGAAGAGTCGGAACACCTCCTCGCGGTCCTTCGAGATCCCGGGCCGGTCCTTGCGCCGGTAGGCGCCCAGCTCCAGGTTGTCCTCCACCGTCAGGTTCGCGAACACCAGGCGTCCTTCCGGCGCCTGTGAGATGCCGAGCCCGACGATGTCGTGGGCGGGGAGCCGGGTGATGTCGCGACCCTCGAACGTCACGCGGCCCGAGCGCGAGGGGATCACGCCCGAGATGGTCCGGAGCAGCGTGGTCTTGCCGGCGCCGTTGGCGCCGATCAGAGTCACGATCTCGCCCGCCTCGGCGCACAGCGTGACGCCCTTCAGCGCGTGGACGGCGCCGTAGTAGACGTCGAGGCGCTCTACCTGGAGCAGCATTCAGGCCCCCGCACCCAGGTCGGCGGGGACCTCCTCACCGAGGTAGGCCTCGATCACTCGCGGATCGGTGCGGATCTCGGCCGGCGTCCCCTCGGCGAGCTTGACCCCGTAGTCGAGCACCGCGATGCGCCGGCAGATCCCCATCACCACGCGCATGTCGTGCTCGATCAGGAGGATGGTGAGCCCGAAGCGCACCCGCAGGCTCTCGATCAAGTGCATCAGCTCGTCGGTCTCCTGCGGGTTGAGCCCCGCCGCCGGCTCGTCCAGCAGCAGCAGCCGGGGGCGGGCCGCCAGCGCCCGGGCGATCTCGAGCCGCCGCTGCTGCCCGTAAGGCAGCTCCGCCGCGATCGCGTCGCCCCATTCCCGGAGGCCCATGGTCTCGAGCAGCTCGGCGGCCTGCGCCTGGATCTCCCCCTCCTCGCGCTCGAAGCGCGCGGTGCGAAGCACCACGTCGAGGAGCCCCGCGTGGCAGTGCTGGTGAGCGGCGATACAGACGTTGTCACGGCAGGAGCGGGAGGCGAACAGCCGGATGTTCTGGAACGTGCGCGTGATGCCCCGCCGCGCGATGACGTGGGGCCTGAGCCCCTGGATGGGTCGGCCCTCGAAGAGGATGCGGCCGCGGGACGGCGGATACACGCCCGTGATCACGTTGAACACCGTGGTCTTGCCGGCGCCGTTGGGACCGATCAGGCCCACCAGCTCGCCGCGATCGACGGTCAGGTCCAGGTCTGCGACCGCCTTGAGCCCGCCGAACTGCATGGTCACGGCCTCAAGCTCGAGCACCCGCTCGGTCACCCGGCGCCTCTCGCGACGCGCAGCTTCCCGACCCAGCTTCCGAGCCGGATCTCGCGGCTCCCCAGCAACCCCTGGGGCCGGGTGATCATGAGGACGATCAGCATGAGAGAGTAGATCACCATGCGATAGTCCTTGACCGGGCGCAGCACCTCGGGCAGCAGCGTCAGCAGGATCGCGGCCAGCACCGAGCCGGAGACGCTGCCCATCCCGCCCAGCACCACCATGGCAATCACCTCGATGCTCTTGATGAAGGTGAACGAGTTGGGATTGAGATACGACAGGTAGTGAGCGAACAGCCCGCCCGCCACCCCGGCGAAGAAGGCCCCGATCACGAACGCGAGCACCTTGTAGGCGGTGGTGTTGACGCCCAGCGATTCGGCGGCGATCTCGTCGTCGCGAATCGCGAACAGCGCTCGCCCGTGACTGCTCCGCGCGAGATTGAGGGCCAGGACGACGACGCCCGTCCCCCCGAGGCCGACCCAGAAGAAGCTCACCCAGCCCGGAATCCCGGGCAGCCCCCGGGCGGCGCCCACCGCGTCGATGTTGAGGATCAGCACCCGGATGATCTCGCCGAAGCCGAGCGTGACGATCGCCAGGTAGTCCCCCCTGAGCCTGAGCGAGGGGAGCCCCACCAGGTAGCCGGCCAGGGCCGACAGCAGCCCCCCGGCCAGGAGGGCGGCGAACAGGGCGGCGCCCTCCGCTACCCCCGGCGGCACTCCCGCCGCGGTGAGCGCGGCCACCCACCCGATGCCAGCGTGGAGCGAGAGCATCGCGGACCCGTAGGCGCCGATCGCCATGAAGCCGGCGTGCCCGATGGAGAACTGGCCGGTGAAGCCGTTGATCAGGTTGAGGGATACGGCCAGGATCACGTTGATGCCGCACAGGATGACGATCTGGAACAGGTAGGGGTTCAGGATCCTCGGCAGCGCCAGATTGAGCCCGAGCAGGATGACGAGCGTGCCCAGGGTCCAGATGATCCGCCGGATCACGGCCCCTCACGCCCCGGAGCGGGCCCCCTCACCTCACACCTTCTCGGCGGCCTGGGTCCCGAGGATTCCGGTCGGCCGCACCAGCAGGATCACGATCAGCAGCACGAAAGCGATGGCGTCGCGGTAGCTCGGCGACAGGTAGCCGACCACGAGCACCTCGGCGATCCCCATCACCAGGCCGCCGAGCACCGCCCCCGGGATGTTGCCGATGCCGCCCAGCACCGCCGCCACGAACGCCTTGAGCCCCGGCATGATCCCCATCAGCGGATCGATCTTGGGATTCTGGAGCGCGACCAGCACCCCGGCCGCCGCCGCCAGCATCGAGCCGAGCACGAACGTGAAGGTGATGATGCGGTCCACCGAGATGCCCATGAGCGCGGCCGCCATGTGGTTGTGCGAGACCGCCCGCATGGCCTTTCCCACCCGGGTGTTGAGCACGATGAAGCGCAGGGCGAACATCAGGCCGGTCGAGACGACCAGGATGATGACCTGCTGGTTCGAGATCGACACCCCGTGGCCGAGCGAGATCTGCGACGAGGGGACGATCTGCGGGAAGAACCTGGGGTTGGGGCCGAACACCAGGATCCCGCCGTTCTCCAGCAGCAGCGACACCCCGATGGCGGTGATGAGGGCCGCGAGCCGCGAGGAGCGGCGGACCGGCTTGTACGCGGCGCGCTCGATGATCGCCCCCACCGCCCCGCAGCCGAGCATCGCGGCCACCAGCACCACGAACGCCCGCACGGGGGTCGGATGGTCGGCCGCCCCGATCCACTGGGCGGCGTACAGGCCAAAGAACGCCCCCAGCATGTAGACGTCGCCGTGTGCGAAGTTGATGAGCCGGAGGATGCCGTAGACCATCGTGTAGCCCAGGGCGATCAGGGCATAGACGCTCCCCCAGGTGACCCCGTTGACGAGCTGCTGCAGGAACTCCGACACGCGGCGGCGGAGCTTACGCGGGACCGATGGTGGTGTTGTAGACCTTCTTGCCGTCCTTGATCTCCAGCACCACCGCCGGCTTCGAGGCGTTCCGGTTCTCGTCCAGGGTGATGGTTCCCGTCACGCCCTTGAAATTGGTGGTGGTGGCGATCAGGTCGCGCAGCTTCTTGGTGGCCCGCTTGCGCAGGTCGCTTCCGGCCTTGGTCGACGACAGGCCCTTGAACGTGTCGGGATCCTGCTCCGCCAGCTTCTGGAGCGCGGTGAAGAGGACGTTCGCGGCGTCGTAGGCGAGGCCCCCGATGGCGTCGGGGTCGGAGTGGAACTTGGCCTTGTACGTGGCCAGGAACGACTGGAGCGCGGGATCGGGAAGGTCGAGCGCCCAGTGGTTCGAGTAATAGCAGCCGTTGAGCGCGCTGCCGCCGATGCCGATCAGCTGCGCGCTCTCCCAGCCGTCGCCGCCGACCAGCGGCACCTTGATGCCGAGCTCCCGGGACTGCCGGGCGATCAGACCCACCTCGGTGTAGTAGCCGGGCACGAAGATCGCCTCGGGATGCTTGGCCTTGATGGCGGTGAGCTGGCCTCGGAAGTCCTGGTCCCCGGCGCTGTAGTCGCTCTCGGCCACGATCGAGCCGCCGAGCGCCGTGAAGGAATCCGTGAAGTACTTGGCCAGGCCGACGCTGTAGTCGTTCTTCACGTCCTTGAGGATCGCCACCTTCTTGAGCTTGAGATGGAGCGCCGTGAAGCGCGCGACCACCGAGGCCTGGAAGTCGTCGAGGAAGCACATCCTGAAGATGTAGTCCCCCTGCTGCGTGACCCGGGGGTTGGTCGAGGAAGGGGTGATCATGGGGACGCCGGCCGCCTGGCAGATCGGCGCGCCGGCCAGGCTCCGGGAGGAAGCCACCTCGCCGATCACCGCGATGACGCGATCCTGGTTCACCAGTTTCTGCACCGCCGTGGCCGCCTCCTCCGGTTTCCCCTGGTCGTCCTCGACCACGACCTTCACCTTGAGCCCGCCGATCATGTCCTGATGCTGCGCCATCAGCTCGTCGAGGGCGATCTCCACGCCGGTCTTGGTGGAGGTGCCGAACGTGGCGTCGTTGCCAGTGAGCGAGCCGTACTCGCCGATCACCAGCTCCTCGTTGGGAGTGCTGCCGCAGCCCGAGAGTACGAGGGCCAGGGCGGCAGCGAGAGTCAAGTTCAGCCGGATCGAGGACTTCATGTCCGTCTCCTTCGAGTGATCGCGCCGCGGACTGCGAGGGCAGGCGGCCGGCCTGTGCGACACCGGGGTTTCCGGGCCGCCCGGGCGTTCCGAATCAAGCGGGAACACGTAGCACGGTCGCGCGCGATGAGGCAAGGCAATTGATTCTCGCGGCGTGTGTTGCCCGCCCCGTGCGGCGGGTGCTAGCGTCCGCGAACATGCGTCGCGTCTGGGGCGGAGGGATCCGTACGGGCAGAGCCTGGATCGTCCGGACGGGGCTCGGGCTCGCGGTTCTCTCGCTTCTCGGCGGGTGCGCGGCCGGACTCGCCCCGCCCGGACCCGCCCCGAGGCCGCGCCCCCGGCCCGGCTACGAGCGGCGGGTCGACGAGCTCGCCTCGGTGGACGCCTCCGCTCTCGCCGGCCGGCGGATCGCCATCGACCCCGGCCATGGCGGGGTGTTTCGCGGCGCCGTGGGGGTGAACGGCCTGACCGAGGCCGAGGTGAACCTCGGCGTGGCGCTCTTCCTGCGCGGCCTCCTCGAGGCCCGCGGGGCTCAGGTGTTCCTGACTCGCAGCGACGATCGCGACTTCCTCTCCCCCGCCGACAGCTCGCTGCGCTCCGACCTGGCGGAGCGGACCCGCCTCGCCAACGCCTTCCACCCCGACCTCTTCCTGTCGATCCATCACAACGCCGACGCCGGCGGCGCTCACGACGTGAACGCGATCCAGACCTATTACAAGCTCGGCGACGAGGGGCCCTCCCTGGACGCCGCGCAGCAGGTGCATCGCTACCTGGTGCGGAACCTGGGGATCGAGGCCCAGCGAGTCCTGCCCGGGAATTACTTCGTGCTGCGCAACTGCGAGTCGCCGGCGATCCTCACCGAGTCCTCCTACATCACCAATCCCGATGTGGAATCGAAGCTCGCCCTGGCGGCCAAGCAACGCCTCGAGGCCGAGGCCCTGTTCCTGGGCCTGGCCCGCACGTTCGCGCGCCGCGCTCCCAGGATCGCCGCCTTCGCCGCGACACCGTGTTCCGCGACCTGGCCGGACCGATCCTCTCGGCGCGGATCGAGGGAGCGTTCGATCGAGCCGAGCTCACTCTGGACGGCCGCGACCTCGGGGGCCAGAGGACCGGGGCCGAGCTCGAGTGGGATCCCGGACTCCTCGCACCCGGGCCCCACGAGGCGGTGCTGCGCGTCCGGCTCGCGGGCGCGGGAGCGGCGCCCGAGCGGCGGCTGCGCTTCGTGCTGGCGAGGAGTCCCGCCCGGTTCGAGGTCGACCTCGAGAGCGCCCGGGACGGCCTGGACTCGGGCGTCACGGCCGTGGGGATCCGCGTCCTCGACGCCTTCGGGATGCCGGTTCCCGACTCGACGGCGATCCGGCTCCACGAGCTCGAGCCCGGCCGCGTGCTCCCCGGCGACACGCTGGTCACGTCGTCGGGCGGCGTGGCGTGGGCCTACCTGCGTCTCGGGGCCGGCGGGGTACGCGCGCCAGCGGGTCCAGGAAGGCGCGGCTCGCAATCGGGGGGCCTGGTGCGTGCGGCAATCGAGGGAGGCGCGAGCCAGGCTCGCTGCCCGCCCGCGCAGCTCGACCTCGCCGGCGCCGGCGGCGCCCGCGACCCGGAGCTGTGGCGCGGATTCGCGCTCCTCATGCCGGAAGGCGTCCCGCTCGCCCGGGCCCCGGGCACGCTCGAGCCCGACCGGCGCATCCCGTGGCTCAACCGCGACGGCTTCGCCGAGCTCCGGCGCGACGCCCAAGGAAGGCTGCTCCTCCCCTCGCTTCCCGGCTACCGGCCGTGGGGAGACGACTCCATGCCGCCGCCGCGGCTGGCCGCGATCGGATCGGGGGCGCTCTTCGGCCGCCGGATCGTGATCGATCCCGACGGCGGTGGCGAGGACCCGGGCGGGAGCGGGAGGAACGGCACCCGCGCGGCCGCGCTCAACCTGGATGTGGCGCGGGCCCTGGCCGCGATGCTCGAAGCAGCGGGCGCCGAGGCGCGTCTCACGCGCGGAGGGGACCTGGCGCTCTCCGACGTCGAGCGAGTCCAGATCAGCGAGTCCTTCCGGGCCGACCGCTTCCTGAGAATCGGCCACCGCGCCGAGCGGCCGCGCTTCGGACACTACTTCTCGAGCGCGGCGGGAAGGAGCTGGGCGCAGCGAACCGCGGGCGAGCTCGGGCGCATGGGCCTGCCGGTGCCGCCGGACGTGGAGGATGCGCAGTACCCGCTCCAGCAGACCTCGTGTCCGGCCCTCTACGTGTCCCCGGCTCGGGTCGACGATCCGGTCTCGGAGGAGCGCCTGCTGGCTCCCGGCACTCTCCGGGCCGAGGCCTACGCGCTCCTCCTCGGGCTCCTCCGCGAATGGGCGCCCGGGACGGAGTGGCCGACCGATTCGGTGGAGGTGCGGGACCCGGGAGGCCACCCGCTCGCCGGCGTTCCGGTGACGCTCGGAGGCTCGCTGGTGCTCGAGACCGACGCCCGGGGGCGAGTCCGATTCGCGCGCACCGAGCCCGGCCCACTCGAGGTGCGAGCTCTCGATCGGCGGATCAGCCGGCGCGTCGTTTTGCTAGACTCGGAGCGTGGCGCCGTCTTGATCGGGTCCGGGAGTCCCTGAAGCTCGCCGATCGATTCGGAGCTCCGGGCCGCCCCAGGCGGGCCCCGTCCGCTCACGGCTCGGGGACGCTCGCATGACTCACGGCATTGAAGGATTCTTCAGCGAACGCGCGCGCGCCCGCCGCCGGGTGGCGATGAACAGCACGGTCACGGGCGCCGTGCTCCTTGCCGCGCTCGGGATCTTCAACCTTCCGCCGGTCTCCCGCGCGCTGCGAAGAACCCCGGTGCTTCGCTTCGGCTTCGAGGGCCCTCCCCGGTACGTCCGGCTGGTGGAGGTCGAGGCCCGTCCCGGGCTCCCGGAGCCGCTCCGCGACGTCGGCGAGGTGAGCTCGCCTTCCAGGGGTGCTGCCGCCATGGGCGAGCGGAGGCCCCCGGAAGGGGTTCGACCGCCTCGACGCCGGACCGCCGCCCAAGAATTGGGCGACCCCGGGAGCGGTCGCGACCTGGTGGCGCGGGCGCTCGCAAGCCAGTCGCAGGTGCCGATCTTCCAATCGGACGATCTGATCATCGAGCGCCTGGTGCGCCCGACCTATCCCGAGGAAGCCCGCGACCAGGGGCTCGAGGGCAAGGTGGCGGTGCTCGCGCGGGTGGACACGGCGGGGCAAGTGATCGAGGCGGAGGTGATGACGGGAAGCGGTGCCCTCCAGCTCGACCGCGCGGCCGAGCAGGCGGTGCGGCAGTGCCGCTTCCGCCCCTACCGGGTGGCAGGCGAGGCCCGCGAGGTCTACGCGGTGTTCCGGTTCGCGTTCCGGATCTACTGAACCCGCTCGGCGCGCCCGCGCGTCACCGCGAACACCGGGAGGACCGCCCCTTCGCGCTTGAAGTCGAGAAACCCGCGCTCCCTGAGATAGGGCGGCGCGGCGAGGCGCGATCTCAGGTACGAGGCGATCTCCTCCGGGCAGAGTGCCCCCTCGGCCACCGCCGCGCTCACCAGGCGTCCGGCCAGGAAGCCGCGCACCTCGAGCGAGCCTGAGGTATCCGAGGTCGGAGGGTGCTCCGCGGCCTCAGGGGTCGAGCCTTCCCGGGGAACCTCCCACTCCTCGCCCACGTACCGGACGCCCTCGAGCAGGATGCGCGTCTCGTCGTGATGCTGGGTCGGGCTCAGGGCCTCGCCTCCGCAGATCCTGACCGAGACGCGCTCGCGCGCCATCTCACGGAGCAGCGCTTCGGCTTCGCGTGGATCCCCGTCCCAGAACAGTACCTCGACTTGCTTCGCGAGCAGCCCGCGCACGGCGTCGTGGAAGTTGAGGCCGCCCGCCGCGTAGGTCTCCTGGAGAGCCACGGTGCCGCCGAGACCCTCCGACCCCTCCGCGAAGCCGAGCCCGAAGGGGCGCGAAGCCGCCGAGGAGACGAGGATGCCGACGCGCCGTGGGACGTCCAGCGTCGACTGCGCCAGTCTCAGGCCGCGCTCGTAGGCCGAGGGGCCGATCTGGAACACCGAGCCTCCGATCATCCCCAGATCCTCGTCGCTCGCCGTCGGCGAGATCAGCGGCAGCGAGGCGAAGCGCGCCGCGCTGGCGAGCGCCACGGTCGGGGTGCTGAGCAGCGCACCGATCACGGCGCCCGCCTCCCGGGCCGCCGAGTCGAAGGCCGCCACCGCCCGCGCCGGCCGGTCGTCGGTGGTGGACCACCTGCGGGGCTCGAGCGGAAGGGTGGGAGTGCGGCCGGGAGAGCGGAGGCCGGCCTGGATCCCGCTCCAGACCGCCTGACCGAAGCCCTGGTAGTCACCACTGTCGGGCAGCACGGCGGCGACGCGAAACACGGAGGCCTGCGGGTACGGGCAGGGTGCGGTGAGGAGCTCGGTCAGGCTCGCCGGGTGGAGCCGGGCCCATGCGGGGCTCAGGGCGGCGAGACGCGCCTCGAGGCGGCGGGCAAGCGCCGCCCTGGATGGGGGGAGGCGCTTGAGGATCGCTTCGATCAGGAGCCTGTCGCTGCCGCCGAGCTCCGCCGGCGACCGCCTCAGCGTGTACAGGAGGTCGGGCAGGTCGGCTCGCTCGGCCCACGGCTTGAGCGCGCGGTCGCGGGCCGGAGAGGAGGGCTGGAGGGCCAGTGCCTCGCCCGCGAGCACCGTGGTCGGCACCGGGAAGGCTTCACGCGCGGCCCGGGACGGCGCCGCCGCGAGTGCGAGCCCCAGGATCGCGGCCACGAGCGCCTGCCGCCTCGGGCCCGTCATGGCTCAGAGCTGGAACTTGCCGAAGTCTTCCGGATTGAGCTTCTCGAGATAGCGCCGCAGCTGCTCGGCCTTCTCCTCGTCGGTGAGCTCGCGCGGAGCCTCGCCCCGTTCCTCCTCGTCGGCCTGCGGCGGGGGCTGGAGGAGCTTCTCATTGACGAAGATCGGGGCCCGGGCCCGGAGCGCCAGCGCGATCGAGTCCGACGGCCGGGCGTCGATCGAGAGCACCTCGCTCTCGCGCTCGATGATCACCGTGGCGTAGAAGGTGTTCTCTTTCAGGTCGCCGATCACCACCCGGGTGATCTTGGCCTTGAGACCCTCGACCACCAGCGCCAGGAGGTCGTGGGTGAGGGGGCGCGGGAACGGTTCCTCCGACAGGATGCGGCGAATGGCCTGGGCCTCGCCTCCGCCGATCCAGATCGGCAGGATGCGCTCCCCTTCGACCTCGCGCAGGATGACGATGTTCTGCTGCGTC
>VBOT01000072.1:23419-23933 GCA_005893225.1 Candidatus Eiseniibacteriota bacterium | reverse complement strand
TTCCTCGCGTGGGCGGTCGCCTTCGGGCTCTCCGACTTGCCCGGCACCGCCACCTTCGGGCTGGAATCGCCCGCGGTCGAGTCGGAGTCCAGGTTGATGAACGACGGGGTGTCCTCGGAGCGCATGTGGTCGATCATCCACTGCGCCGAGGCGGCCAGCTCGGCCTTGGGATAGCGGCTCAGGAGCTGGCGGAACGCCTTCTCGGCCTCGTCGTACTTCTTGAGCTCCTCCGAGTAGATGAACCCGACCATGAACTGGGCCTGCGGGCTCACCTCGCTGTCCGGAAACTCGGCCAGCAGCCTCTGGTAGGCCTCGATGCGCGCCTCGGGGGGCCCGGCCGCCTGCGCTTCGTTGAACATCTCCCGGGCGGTCTTCTTCTGCGAGACGAAGCGCTTGATCGCCGCCGAGTCGGGCTTGACGTTGAGCGACCGCCGCGCCTCGTCGAGTTGGTTCTTGTAGAAGTCCTGCTGCCGCTGGGAGCCGAGCTGGCGGACGATCATCTGGCGCACCTGGT
>VBOT01000072.1:0-23355 GCA_005893225.1 Candidatus Eiseniibacteriota bacterium | reverse complement strand
CTTGACGGTGAAGACCGACTCGGCCAGCGCCGGCTGCGCGCCGATCGAGGCGACCATCCCCTCGCGCGTGACGGTGCCGAGGCCCCCGCCGTTCTTGCGTGTCAGCGTGTCGGCCGAGTACTACTCGGCCAGCTTATTCCAGTCCTGACCGCTGCGGGCCCACTGCTTGACGCGCTTGGCCTCGGCCTCGGTCTTGGACTGGATGTGACGGACCGTGACGGTGGCCGGTACCTTGTAGTCGTTCAGGTGCTGGTCGTAATAGAGGTGGGCGTCGGAGTCCGAAGGGGTGGGATTCTTGGCCATCAGCTCGCTCAGGTAGGTCCGAATCAGGAGGTCGCGCCGCTGCTGCTCGATCTGCAGGCGCACCTGGGGCCGGTCGGCGACGCCGTTCTTCATGGCCAGCGACAGCCACACCTTCTCCTCCACCATGCGGTCGAGCAGCTGCTGGCGGCCCTCCGGCGTGGTGTAGTTGGCGCGGAACTGCTCGGGCAGCGCGTCGATGCGCCTCTGGATGTCGCCGCGGGTGATCGCCTCGTTCCCGATCCGGACCAGCACCTGGTTCGAGTCCGCGGCCGCCTGCCCCTTCGAGGCCGCCCGGGGAGCCCGGGCCTTGCCCCGCGCGGCCGGGGCGCCGCGCGAGCTCCCGGCTCCCAGCAGCGCCACCAGCGCCGCGAGCAGGGCGAACCGCGCGATCCGTTCCCACCTCGAGGTCATGGACGCACCACCCAGACCTTGACTGTCGCCGTCACGCCGGGGTGAATGACCACGGTGACGTCGTACTTGCCGAGCTGCTTGATGTGGTCCTCGAGCTCGATCTTGTGCTTGTCCACCTGGAACCCCGCCTGGCCGAGCGCCGCCGCGATGTCGGCGGTCCCGATCGATCCGAACAGGGTGTCCTCCTCGTTGGCCGGGGCCGGGATGTTGATCTCGGTCCCGTTCAGGCGCTCCGCCTCGGCCCGGGCCAGGGCGAGCTGCTTGTCGTCCCGGACCTGGCGCTGGCGCTCCAGCTCCTGGAAGAGGTTCGCGGAGCGGGAGCCGGCCGCGATCGCGAGGCGGCGGGGCAGGAGGTAGTTGCGCGCGTAGCCCGGCTTGACGTTGACCATCGCGCCCTTCGAGCCCACGCCCTTCAGATCTTCGAGCAAAATCACGTCCATCGGATTCTCCTCATGATGGATCCCCGCCGGGAACCCGCTCCAGGCGCCGGTAGTCCAGCCAGACGTCGCTCAACCCCACGGCTCCCGTGGCCAGCATGAACACGGGCCAGGCGACGGTGAACACGAACACCATGGTCAGGGCAATGACGGAAGGGGGGACACCGCGCGCAAGCAGCAGGGATTCTACGACCGCGATTCCCTGGACACAATAACCGAGCCCGGCGTTGAGCAGCAGGGTCCAAGCTGTTGGAGCCCAGGCGTTCCACGGCCCCAGGAGCAGCGCCAGGCTCGCGAGCAGCACCAGCAGCGCGCCGTCGGGAAGCCTCCAGCCCGAGAGCGGGGCCCGCGACAGCGGCGGCCAGCGGAACAGCGCCGTGACCTGCGACGCCAGCGAGCGGCCCGCCCCGACCAGGAGCGCGTTCCACACGAACAGCATCGAGGGCAGCACCGAGGGGAGCCCCTGATGCTGGACCTTGGTGAGCGTCTCGAGCGCGCGCTCGAGATCGCTCAGCCGGTCGGCCGGGTATCCGGCGCGCCGCTCGAAATCGACCAGCCCGGTCTCGAACCCGCTCAACGACCGCTCGACCTTGGCCACCAAGTCGGGGTAGCGAAGCGTCCAGGGCAGGCCGGCGGCGAGCAGCAGAACCGGAAGCAACATCCAGGCGCGATCGCCGGCCGCCGGGCCACCGCCCTCCTCCCGGAGCCCCATCCACACGCCGGAGAGGGCCGTGACGGGAATCCACCACACCCAGGGGCTCTGGGGGCCCGCGAGCCCCATCGAAACCCCCATCAGCGCCACCGGGACGAGCACGCCCCAGGCCCCGAACCGCCAACTCGCGAGCAGCGACACCATCACGCCCGCCGGCGCCAGCAGCCACAGCCCGCCCCAGGGCATCGGCGTGGTCGCGGCGCTCCAGCCGAGCCCGAGGATCAGCAACACCGCCCTGAGCCTCGACGGCCGAGCCGGCTGCCGTCCCGGATCAGCGATAGTAGTCACTGCTGAAGGGCAGGAGCGCCAGCAGCCGCGCCCGCTTGATCGCGGTGGTGAGCTGCTTCTGGTGCCGCGCGCAGGTTCCCGACACGCGGCGCGGCACGATCTTGCCCCGGTCGGTGATGAAGCGGCCCAGGCGCTTCTCGTCCTTGTAGTCGACGAACCCGACCTTCTCGAAGCACAGCTTGCAGTATTTCTTCTTGATGCTCTTGGTCTCGCGATCCTTGGCCATCGTGTTCGGTTTCCTCCATCGATCCCCGGCGGGATCGTGCCCGTGGGAACCCCCGCGACCGGAGGGTTTCCGGCCTCGCTCTCCTCGCCCCTACAGCAGCGGGTTGTCCTCCGCTTCCCTCGTCTGCTCGCCGCTTCCGGGGGACGACCCCGGCGGCAGCTTCTCGAGGAAGTGCACTAGCTCCCCGCGAACCTCGAGCCGCTGGCGCTTCTCGCCCCGCGGCCCCGACCACTCCCTCATCTGGAGGCGGCCCTCCACCAGCACGGCGTTGCCCTTCTTCAGGCGCTGCCCGCACACCTCGGCGAGCCGCTGGTACGTCATCACGGTCACGAACCCGGTCTGCTCGGCCAGGTTGCCCCGGCGATCCCGGTAGCGGCGGTTGAACGCGATCGGGAAGTTGGTGATGTGGGTTCCGTCCGCGGCGTATCGCATCTCCGGGTCGTGGGTCAGCCGGCCGCTCAGGAGCACCCGATTGATCTCGGGCAGCCTGAGCTCGGTCACCGGGTGGACTCTTTCACTCGTCCGCCGCTTCCTCGGCGGCGGAGGCGAGCTCGGGATCGACCTGGGGCTGGGTGAGCTCCGGCGGCACGTGCATGACGGTGAGGATCCTCATCACCGACTCGTTGAGTCGCAGCCGCCGCTCGATCTCCTTCACCACCACACCGGGCCCCTGGTAGAGCAGCAGGGTGTAGATCCCGTCGCGCTTGCGGTGAATCTCGTAAGAGAGGCGCCGCTTGCCCCAGCGCTGGACCTCGAGCACTTCGCCTCCCAGCTCCTTGATCCAGCCCGACACCCGGTCGATCTCGTTGTTGACCCGCCCCTCGTCCAGACCGGGCTCCAGGATGAAGGTGGTCTCGTACTTGTTCACGTCTCTTCGACCTCCTTGCGCGCCTTGCGGTTGAACCGATTCATCGCGACCAGCAGACCCTCTCCGATCCAGCATTCCACCGCGTCAGCGGCGCGGGCCAGCGCCTCCGCGAGCGTTTCCTCTTCGTCCCGGGGCAGCTCCTCGAGCACGTGCTCCTCCAAGCGGGCGCTCTCCGAGGCGCCGACGCCGATCCTGAGCCGCGCGTACTCGCGGGTCCCGAGTGTTCCCTCGATGCTCTCGAGTCCCTGGTGACCGCCGCTCGAGCCCAGCCCGCGCAGGCGCAGGGCTCCGACCGGCAGATAGACGTCGTCGACCAGCACCAGCAGGCCGTCCTTCTCCAAGCCATGCCGCTCCCGCCAAGCTTCGAGCGCCGCGCCGCTCCGGTTCATGAACGTGAGCGGCACCAGGAGATCCACCTCCCGGCCCCGGGCCTCGGCGCGCCAGGAGCGGTACGCCTCGGTCGCCTCCCCCGGCGCCGCCCGCCACCGCCCGGCCAGAGACTCCACCACGCGCCAGCCCACGTTATGCCGGGTGCGCGCGTAGCGCCGTCCCGGGTTCCCCAGCCCGAGCACCAGCGGCACCGCCTACTTCTTCTCCTTCTCCTTCTCCTTGCCCTCGGCCTCGCCCTCCTCCTTCTTGCCCTTGGCGATCACTTCCGGCTCGGCTTCCGCCGGGGCCGCAGCGGCCTCCTCGGCCGGCTTCTCCTCGATCACCGTCGGGGGCACGACCGTCGCGATCGTGGTGTCGAGGTCGGTGAGAACCGTGACCTCGGGCACCGAGAGCTCTCGCACGTGGATCGAGTCGCCGATGTTGAGATGGGTCACGTCCACGTCGATCGAAGGCGGCATGGCGGTCGGCAGGCAGCGCACCTGGATGTCGCGGGTGATGAACTCGAGGATGCCACCTCCGTCCTTGACCCCCACCGGCGTGCCTTGCAGGTGGAGCGCCACCTTGATCTCGATCGTCTCGGTCAGCGAGATGTGCTGGAAGTCGAGATGCAGGATGTCGTGGCTGAGCGGGTCGTACTGCACGTCGCGGATGAGCGCGGTGTACTCGCCGCCGTCCAGCGCCAGGTTGACGATCGCGTTCCCCCCCTCGTGCCGGTGGAGCGCGAGTTGGAACTCGCGGGTGCGGATCGCCACCGGGATGGGCTCCTGGCCGTGGCCGTAGAGCACCCCGGGAATGAGCCCGGCCGCCCGCGACTTGCGGGCCGCGCCCTTGCCGATCTGGTCGCGGCGCTGGCCGCTCAATGCAATCACTGCCATGGGACGTTCCTCCTGATCGAGGGGAAGCCCGGCTGGGAGCTTCCCCGGCGTTTCACACGAACAACGAGCTGAGCGATCGCTCGTCGTGGATGCGCGCCACCGCCTCGCCCAGCAGCCCGGCGACCGAGAGCTGCGTGATCTTGGGGAGGAGCGGCAGCGAATCGTGGTTGACGGTGTCGGTGATGACCAGCTCCTTGATCGGCGACTGCTCGATGCGCGCCAGCGCGCCGGGACTGAACACCCCGTGGGTCACGCCGGCGTAGATGTCGCGCGCGCCCTGCTCGCGGATCGTCTCGGCGGCCTGGCAGAGCGTGCCTCCGGTGGTGACCAGATCGTCGAACAGCACCGCGTTCTTGCCCTCGACGTCGCCGATGATGTTCATGATCTCGACCGAGTCGGGACGCGGCCGGCGCTTGTCCGTCAGCGCCAGGTCCGCGCCCAGGCGCTTGGCGTAGGCGCGCGCCATCTTCACCCCTCCCACGTCCGGCGCCACCACCACCAGGTCGGGGATGTTCTTCTGGGCGAAGTAGTCGATCAGCACCGGGGCCGCGTAGAGGTGATCGAACGGGATGTCGAAGAACCCCTGGATCTGGGCGCTGTGGAGATCCATGGTGAGCGCGCGGTCGGCGCCCGCCACGGTGATCAGGTTGGCGACCAGCTTGGCGGTGATGGGTGCGCGAGGCTGGTCCTTGCGGTCCTGCCGCGCGTAGCCGAAATAGGGCATCACCGCGGTGACGCGCCGCGCCGAGGCCCGCTTGGCCGCGTCCAGCATCACCAGCAGCTCCATCAGGTTCTCGGCCGGGGCGCCGGTGGCCTGGACGACGAACACGTCGCCGCCGCGGATGTTCTCGTTGAACTTGACCGCGACCTCGCCGTCCTCGAAGCGCGTCACCTCGGCGTCGCCGAGCGGCACCTTGAGCTTCTCGCAGATCGTCTTCGCCAGCCGCCGGCTGGCGTTGCCCGCGAAGATCCGACACGGGTCCACCCGTTGAACCCCCTGTTAGCCCGGATTATTCATGAGCCCTCGACCCGGAGTCTTCCTCCGGGCCCCGAGAATGGCTGGGGCGGGAGGATTCGAACCTCCGGATGCGAGATCCAAAGTCTCGTGCCTTACCGCTTGGCCACGCCCCACCAACAGAACGGGATTTCCGTCACGGTCCGTGAGATCGCACCAGCGCGACCCCGGGGTGATGGCTACTGGCCTCGAGGAAACCGCCATGGAGAAATGCAGCGGCAGACTAGCGAGGGGGAATGGGGAAGTCAAACTCAGGGGAACGCGGCGGGGCCGCATTCAGAGTGCCTGGACCCCATTCAGCCGGGGGCGGGCGGGTCGCCTCGGACGACGGCAGCGCCCCGCAGGCCGACCCCGCTCGGGGTGCCGCGCGTCCGGCGCTCCGGCTCCTCGAACCAGGGCAATCTTCCGGCGCGGCGAGGCCGGGAATCGGTCAGTTGAATTCCTTCGAGTGTCGCTCCACCGGTTCCGGCACGTGCGTCGGGTGGGCCAGTTCCCTCTCGTACTCCGCCATCACCTTCTGCGTCAGGTACTTCCGAGTCGCGTCGTTGATGGGGTGCGCGAGGTCCTGATGCTGACCGTCGGGACGCTTGCGGCTCGGCATCGCCACGAACAGTCCGGAGTTGCCCTTGATGACCTTGAGCCCGCGGATGACGAACGCGTGGTTCAGCGTGATGCTGACGAACGCTTTGAGCTTGTCGTCGTTTCTCAACGACACCCGTACCTCGGTGATCTCGATCGGATTCATGATCGCGTCACCTCGGAGCCAACCGTTTGGGAGTCTCTACCCTCTCGCCCTCGGGGCAAGGCGAGCATGCAACGTCTTGAGCAGCGTGCATCCATGCCTCCACTCAAGCTACGGCAGCGATGTGAGTCGCAAACCCGCCTGGACGGAACGGACCACGTAGAGCGGCTCGCTCCCCTCGAAGCGGCGTACGACCTCCGTTGCCTGGACCCCAGGTTCCAAGATTCCGAAGACCGCAGACCCGCTGCCCGTCATGCGGACTTCGCTGGCCCCCGCCTCGCGCAACCTCGCGCACAGCGAGAGGAAATCTGTTCGCCTGTTTCCCAGCACCTGCTCGAAGGTGTTCCCGAGACGCATCGCCTTTTTCAGGCTTACTCCCTCGCGCCCAAGAACTTGAGCGAATCTTAGTTTCGCCCTCCATGGTGTCAAGACATATTTCTGCAGGTCGATTCTCCCGTACGCCCATGCGGTCGAAACGCGCCAAGGGGGCACGGCGATCACGGCGCGAAACGTGCATCCGAGCCCGAGCCGGGTGAGCTTCTCCCCGCGCCCGAGCCCGAGCGCCGTGCCGCCGGCAAGGGCGAATGGGACATCCGAGCCGAGCTCGGCCGCGAGCTCCAGCCTGGCGCTGGCACCCGGGCGCACCCGGTGAAGGGCCAGGAGCCCGGCGATGGCCGCGGCGGCGTCGGCGCTCCCGCCGCCGAGCCCGGCCCTGGACGGGATGCGCTTGACCAGCAAGAAGCGCGCGCCGCCCTCGATGCCGAAGCGGCGGGCCGCGCGCCGCGCCGCGCGGATCACCAGGTTGCGCTGACCCTTCGGCACGGCCGCCGCGCCGGCGCGCAGGGTTCGCCCGCGGGCCGCCGCTTCTTCGAGGCGAACCGCGAGGGTGAAGCCGCGGCGCCGCGGCTCCGCGGTGAGCGTGTCGGCGAGCGAGATCGACTGCATCACGGTGGCGATCTCGTGGAAGCCGTCGTCCCGTCGCGGACCGACGGCCAGGCCGAGGTTGAGCTTCGCTCGCGCCTCGACCCTCACGCGCGCGGGCCGAGCCCGCGACTCCCCCGACATCAGACGAGGTGGTAGAGGATCAGCACCACCGCGATCACGTAGAGCACCACGCAGCCGGCGAGCGGACGGTCGGCGAGCAGCATGTGGGAAGGGTCCTCGCTGCTCTCGGTGCCCCGCACCAAGTAGAGGTAGCGAAAGATGCCGTAGGCCACGAACGGCACCGTGTAGAGCAGAGCCTCGGTCCTGAACTTCGCCACCGTCGCCGGCCAGATGGTGTAGAGGGCGTAGCCCATCAGGCTGGCCGCCGCCGACACCATGAGGAGCCCGTCCAGGAGCTCGGGGGTGTACTGGTCGAGCACCTGCCGCCGGCGACCGGCCACCACCCCCGCGTTGGCGAGCTCGCGGCGGCGCTTTGCGAGGCCCAGGAACAGCGAGCCGAAGAACGTGCACACCAGGAGCCACGGCGAGAGCGAGGTCGAAGGAGACAGCGGCTTCAGCAGCTCGACGCCGCCGATCGCGCGCAGCACGAAGCCGCTCGCGATCACGAACACGTCGATCAGCACGTAGCTCTTGAGCCTGTAGCTGTAGGCGATGTTCGAGGCGAAGTAGAGGGCCGCCACCCAGGCGAAGCCGGAGCCGAGCCACGCGCACAGCGCCACCACGGTGATCAGGATCGGCGCGAGCGCCCCCCACGCCGCCGGGGCCGCGAGGCGCCCCGAGGCGATCGGGCGGTGGCGCTTGATCGGGTGCAAGCGATCGGCCTCGACGTCGGTCAGGTCGTTGATCAGATAGACCGCGCCCGAGAGCAGCGAGAACGCCACGAACCCCCCGGCCGCGCGCTCCACGAGACGCGGATGGCCGAGCTGCTGGGAAAAGACCACGCCGGCGAACAGGAGCAGGTTCTTGGTCCACTGCTTGGGGCGGAGCTCCTCGAGGAGAGCGCCGATCACGGCCGTCGCTTTCCGGGACGCCGCCGGCCCGAGAACAGGGCGTGCTCGATGAGCTCGCACAGGGCGTGGCCCATCGCGATGTGACCCTCCTGGACACGCGGCGTGGAAAGGCTCGGGGTCACGAGCGCGACGTCGCACCTGCGCGCGAAGCCCTTGCCCTTGAGACCCGTGAAGCCGATCACCGTCATGCCCAGCCGGCGCGCGGCCTGGATGGCCCGGAGGACGTTCGGCGACCTGCCGCTGGTGGTGAGGGCGACCAGGACGTCGCCGGGAACCCCGAGCCCCTCGAGCTGGCGCGAGAACACCTGGTCGAAGTCGTAGTCATTGCCGATCGCCGTGAGGGACGAGGTGTTGGTGGTGAGCGCCACGGCGGCCAGCCCCGGGCGGTCCAGGAGGTAGCGTCCCGCGAGCTCGCACGCGAGGTGCTGGGCGTCGGCGGCGCTGCCGCCGTTGCCGCAGAAGTACATCGTCCCGCCGGCCTCCAGGCAGGCGATCGCCGCCTCGGCGGCCGCCGCCACCTCCCGCGCGGCGAAGTGCTCCAGGCGGCCGAGCGAGCGGCCGGCGTCCATCAGCACCGCCCGCGCCTGGCGCTCGAGCGGACCGCGAGCCCCTTGCGCCCGGCGCCTCATCGGCGTCCCGCCGCCTCCGCGCTCGCACTCCGACCTTCGGCCAGAAGATACCGCTCCACCGCCTCCTGCCAGTGAGCCATCCGGTGGCCGGTCGCGTGCTCGTAGAGCTGGTTGCTGAGGACGGAGTAGGCGGGGCGCGGGGCGGGACGCCCGTAGGCGGCCGTATCGGTGGGCTCGAGCGGCACCTTGACCCCGGCCGCGGCCAGCGCGTAAGCCGCGAGCTCGAACCACGTGCAGTCGCCCGAGTTGGTGACGTGGTAGGTCCCGAACTGCCGCACCGCCGCGAGACGCACCAGCGCCCCGGCGAGGTCGTGGGTCCAGGTGGGAGAGCCGCGCTGGTCGTCCACGACCCTCAGCCGCTCGCCGCTCGATGCCTTGCGCAGGATGGTGTCGACGAAGTTGGCGCCTCCGTGACCGAATAGCCAGGAGCTCCGCACGACGATGTGGCGCGGCTCGAGCTCGCGCACCGCTTGCTCCCCCGCCCACTTGGAGGCGCCGTAGACCGACCGCGGCGCCGCCGTGTGATATTCGCGGTAGGGAACGGCGCTCGTCCCGTCGAACACGTAGTCGGTGGAGACGGCAAGGATCGCAGCGCCGCAGCTAGACGCCGCCAGGGCGGCGTTCCGGGCGCCCACGCCGTTCACCAGGTAGGCGTGGTCGTGCCGCGACTCGCAGTCGTCCACCTTGGTATAGGCGGCGAGGTGGAAGATCCAGTCGGGCCGGAAGGAGCGTGCGTGCCGGAGCAGTTCCTCGAGCCGGGTCACGTCGGCGTCGCTCCGCCCGAGCGCCAGCACCTCGTGACCCGCGCGCTCGAGCACCGGGATCAGCGAGCACGCCAGCATCCCGCCGGCGCCGGTCACGAGCGCCTTCATGGGAGTCGCTCCGCGCGCGCCTTCCACCCCGCCCCCGCGCTCACGACAGCTCCACGCGGCTCGAGTCTCCCAGGGTGAGCCGGTGAGTGCGGGGGCGCGCGTCGCTCGCGCACACCACCACGTCCTTGCCGATCAAGCTCGACTCGATGCGGCGCGGAACGTCGTGGATCTTGCTGCGCTCGAGCACGATCGAGTGCTCGATCTCGCTGTGCGACAGCTCGACCTCGTCGGCGATGGCGGTGAAAGGACCGACGTAGGAGTCGATGATGCGGGCGTTCGCGCCGATGATGAGTGGCCCGCGGAGCCGCGAGCGCTCGACCACGGTTCCGGGCCCGATGCTCACCCGCCCCTCGACGGCCGAGGCCTGATCCACCACGCCGCGGATGTCGGTCTCGAGGCTCCCGAGCATCATGCGGTTCCCCTCCAGCATGTCCTCGACCTTGCCGGTGTCCTTCCACCAGCCGGTGATGACGTGGGAGCGGACGCGGTTGCCGCTCGAGATCAGGTGCTGGATCGCGTCGGTGATCTCGAGCTCGCCGCGCCGGCTCGGCCTGATCGCGCGCACGGCATCGAAGATCGTGGCATTGAACAGGTACACGCCGACCAGCGCCAGATCGCTGTGCGGCTGCTTGGGCTTCTCCTCCAGGCGCACCACCCGGTCGCCCTCGAGCTCGGCGACTCCGAACTCCGAGGGGGTCTTGACGTGGGCGAGCAGGATCTGGGCGTCGGGCTTCTCGGCGGCGAACTCCCGCACGAACGGCGAGATCCCGTCCTTGATCAGGTTGTCGCCCAGGTACATGACGAACGGCTCGCCGGCCATGTAAGGCTCGGCGATCTTGACCGCGTGCGCCAGCCCGAGCGCAGCCTCCTGCTCGATGAAGGTGACCTCGAGGCCGAACGCCGAGCCGTCGCCGACCGCGGCGCGGATCTCGGCCTGGGTGTTGACCATCACGGTGACGAGCTGTCCGGTGCGGTGATCGGGCTGCAGCATCTCGCGCGGGTCGCCGACCACGATGCCGACCTCCCGGATGCCGGCGGCGCCGATGGCCTCCAGTCCGTAGAACAGCACCGGCTTGTTGGCGACCGGGACGAGCTGCTTGGCGCTGGTATGGGTGATCGGCCGGAGCCGCGTTCCTCGACCGCCTGCCAGCACGAGTGCCTTCATCGATCGAGCCTCGGGTTCTTGGATCTCAAGCGGAGAGCGCCTGGGTCAGCAATCTCCGCGCCTCGGCGAGCGCCTCGCCCACCTTGCTCGGGTCCTTGCCGCCGGCCAGAGCCAGGTGCGGCTTGCCGCCGCCCGAGCCGCCCGTGACCTTCGCCACCGCCCGCACCAGCTCGTCGGCCCGCAGGCGCTTCTCGAAAACCAGATCATCGGTCACGGCGGCCAGGAACATGAGCTTGCCGTCGCTCTTGAGCGCCAGGACCGCGGCTCCTCGCTTGAGCTGGCCACGCAGCCGGTCGGCCGCCTCGCGCACCGCGTCCACGTCGCCGCCGGCCGCGATCTCGCCCACCACCCAGCGACCCTGCGGGGCCGCGGCCGCAGCCTCGACCAGCCTCGACATCTCGGCCTCGAGCCCGCCGCGCTCCCGCTCCGCCACTGCCCGGCGCAGCCGCTCGTTCTCGGCCTTGAGCTTCTCGACCTGCTCGGGCACCACCGACGGGCTCGACCTCAGGGCCGCGGCGGCGCGGCCGAGGATCTCGGCCAGGCCCTCGAGATGGGCCATCGCGTCGTGACCGCAGAGCGCCTCGATGCGGCGCACTCCGGCCGCGATCGCCGTGTCGCTCACGATCGTGAAGGCGCCGATGTCACCGGTGCGCGCCACATGGGTTCCCCCGCACAGCTCGCGGCTCGCCGGGATCCCCGCCTCCGCGACCCCGGGCACCGACACCACTCGCACCCGGGCGCCGTACTTCTCGCCGAACAGCGCCATCGCCCCGAGCGCCCTCGCCTCCTCGAGCGGCATGACCGTCCAGGTCACCTCGAGGTTTCTCAAGATCCACTCCATCACCAGGCGCTGGATCGCCGCCCGCTGTTCCTCCGTGGTCGGCTCGAAGTGGGTGTAGTCGAAGCGCAGCCGGTCGGGCGCCACCAGCGACCCCGCCTGACGCACGTGGGTGCCGAGGACATGACGGAGCGCCGCGTGGAGCAGGTGAGTCGCCGTGTGATGGCGCATGGTCGGAAAGCGGTGGGCCGGATCCACCGCCGCCTGGAGGCGTCCCGCCTCGCCGGCGCGGATCAACGCCGCCCGGGACTCAGGCGCGGCAGCGACTCGGTGGACGATGCTCTCTCCCTCCTTGTAGACGTGCGCGAGCTCGGCGCTCGCGCCTTCCCCCGCGAGGCGGCCGCGGTCGGCGACCTGCCCTCCCGATTCGGCGTAGCACGGTGTCCTGTCCAGGACGAGCTCGAGCGCTCCTTCGCCGGTCTCGCGCCAGCGCCGCAGCGTAAGCCCCTCCGCATTCAGCGCCGCGTAGCCCAGGAACTCGGAGTCCGGGCCCGCAGTCACCTCGGTCCATTCCCGACCCGCCTCGCCGCCGCCCTTCTGGAACTTGCTCGCCTGCCGGGCGCGCCGGCGCTGCTCCCCCATCGCGACCTCGAAGCCCTCGCGATCGACCGCCTTGCCGCGCTCGCGCGCGATCTCCTCGGTGAGCTCGATCGGGAAGCCGTAGGTGTCGTGGAGCATGAAGGCGTCCGCACCCGAGATCTCCGGGCGCTCCCCGGCGATCAGCTCCTCCAAGCGTGTGAGGCCCGCCTCGTAGGTCTGGACGAAGGCGACCTCTTCCTGGTCGAGCATCCGCATCACCTGCTCGCGCCGCTCGGCCAGCTCGCGGTAGTGGCCTCCGAAGAGCTCCACGGCCAGCCCGGCCACGCGCGAGAGGATCGGCTGCTCGCGGATCGCGAGGCCCTGCTTGGAGCGCGCCCGCGTCACCGCCCGGCGCAGGAGGCGCCGCAGCACGTAACCCGCGCCCTCGTTGCCGGGCAGCGACCCCTCGGCGATCGCGAAGCTCAGGGCCCGCACGTGATCGGCGACGATGCGCGCATCGCGCAGAGCCGCGGCTCGACGCTCGGCCGGGGGCCGGGCGATCCCGAGCACCATCTCCACCAGCGGCTTGAAGACATCGGTCTCGAAGATCGAGAGCTTGCCCTGGACGATCATCGCCAGGCGCTCGATTCCCATCCCGGTGTCGATCCCCGGCCGCGGCAGGGGCTTGAGGCTGCCGTCGGCCTGCGCATCGAACTGGGGGAACACCAGGTTCCAGAACTCCATGTAGCGGTCGCCCGCGTCGCCCGGCCGCTCGCCCCAGAGCGCGCCCTCGGGCAGGTAGTCCGGGCGGCGCTCGCCGAGATCGAAGTAGATCTCGCTGCACGGCCCGCACGCACCCTGTCCCCCGGCCGGGCCCCAGAAGTTGTCGGCGCGCCCGAGGGGGACGATGTGGTCGGCCGGCAGGCCGACCTTTCTCCACAGCGCCGCGGCCTCGTCGTCGCGCGGGAGGCTCCCCTCACCCTCGAAGATCGAGGCGTAGAGCCGCTCACGCGGCAGAGCGAGCACCCCGGTCACGAACTCCCAGGCGAACGCGATCGCCTCCTCCTTGAAGTAGGCGCCCTTCTCGCGCGGGCCGAACGAGAAATTGCCCAGCATCTCGAAGAACGTGTCGTGGCGCGGCGTGAGCCCCACGTTGTCGAGGTCGGTGAGGCGCAGGCACTTCTGGATCGAGACCGCACGCGTGTAGGGGACGTCGCCACCGGCCGAGTAGTAGGGCTTGAACTGGACCATGCCGGCGGTGGTGAAGAGCAAGGTCGGGTCGCTGGGAACGAGCGGGGCCGACGGCACGACCGTATGGCCGCGCGCCGCAAAGAAATCGAGAAACGCGCGCCTGAGGTCGGATGCGGTGTTGATGGTCGAGGCCTGAGGGGAGCTCATCCACTCTCCAGGGATCGCGGGCGGCCGGGCCTCGCGGGTCGCTCGCGGGCCCGAACGCAGGGTCGAGCGGGGGAAGATAGCGATTGTGGAGGGGGATTGCACGGCGGCCGGGCGTCGTGGCCGGGGGGCGCGCGGGCATCGGCCGGCTCCCCGGTCGAGGCCGTGGTCTACGGCATCACCAGCTCGGCCGCCGAAAGACCTGACTGCGCTCCAGGAGCCGTGCAGACGGGGCTGCCATCGGTCATCCATCCCGCCAGAGCAGTGGTGGGAAGGAGAGCGGCTCCGAGCCACAAGGCTTCGCAGGAGTCCGTCGGTTCATCACGGGTGGCCCCCGATCGGGAAAAGCCTAGCACCCGCCCTTGCTCCCCGCACTCGTTATCTTGGGCACGGTTTTCAACCGCTCAATGACCCCGGGGCGACGGCCGATAACTTAGCGTCGCTGCGCGCGTTCTGGGGAGCCAGGAGAGTCCCCATTCTTCGTCTCTTGGCCGGATCTCTCGAAATATCGAACAGCACGACCCACCAGGGGTCTCGCGATGGCGATCTCGAAACAAGCTCTGAAACTGGTGACTCAGATCCTCGGGGCCGCAGTCCTGTACTACGGGGCCGCGAGGCTGGGATTGCTGCTCGCGTTCGAGAAGACCAACGCGACGCCCGTGTGGCCGCCCTCCGGGATCGCTCTGGCGTTGATCCTGCTTTTCGGGTATCGCGTCTGGCCGGGCATCCTCCTCGGTGCGTTCCTGGCCAACTTCGTCGTGTTCGAGGCGAACGGGGCCGCCCTCACGCATTCCATCCTGCTGACCTCCGGCTTGATCGCCGCGGGGAACACCCTGGAAGCGCTCCTCGGGGCGCATCTGCTGTCGCGATGGGGAGCCTGTCGCGACCCGCTCGGGCGGGTTCGGGACGTCTTCCGTTTCGTGCTGGCCGCGCCCCTGATGTGCCTGGCCAGCGCCGGTGTCGGGCCCACGGCTCTTGCCATGGCCGGCATCGTCCCCTGGTCTCTCTACAAGACGATCTGGATGACGTGGTGGCTGGGGGACGTCACGGGGGTTCTGGTCGTGACGCCGCTCCTCGTCTCATGGAGCCGGAGGTCGTGGGTCCGACCGCACCCCCGCCGGGCGGCCGAGGCCACGCTGCTGACGGGGCTGCTCCCGATCGTCTGTCAGCTCGCCTTCGGCGGGTGGCAGGGCGGGGCGCACGTCCATGCGCCTCTCTCCGCTTCGGGCCGTGCGGGGCCTCGGCAGCCATGACCCTGACGTCGGCCATAGCCGTCTGGGCCACGATCCACGGCCGGGGGCCATTCGCCACCTCCGACCTCAACGCCGGCCTGCTGGTTCTACAGGCGTTCCTCGCGGTGGTGAGCGCCACCATGCTCGTCATCGCGGCGACGGTGCGGGAGCGAACCGATGCGGCGGAGGCGCTCCGGCGGGTCCATGCCGGGCTGGAAGCGTTGGTGCGCGAGCGCACGGCGGAGCTGGCTCGTGCGAATGCGCTCCTGGTGGAGCAGGTCGCGGAGCACAGGAAGGCCGAGGAAGTTCTCCAGAGGAGCCAGGCGCGGCTGGCGGAGGCTCAGGAGGTCGCCCACCTCGGGAGCTGGGAGTGGGATGTCACGCGAAACGAGACGATCTGGACCGACGAGATGTACCGGATGTTCGGGATCCGGCCGCAGGAATTCTCCGGGACGTTCCAGTCGTTCCTGGAGCGGGTACACCTGGAGGACCAGATGCTGGTGCGCCAGACGGTCGAGCGTGCTTATCAGGATCACAGGCCGTTCTCTTTCGACTGTCGAATCGTGCGTCCCGACGGCGAGGTGAGGTGGGTGCACAGCCGCGGGAGGGTCCAGACCGACGATTCGGGGCAAGCGGTGCGGATGCTCGGCACGGCGCAGGAGATCACCGAGCGCCGGCAAGCCGAGGATGCCCTGAGGGCGCTCAGCGGGCGGCTGCAGCGCAGCAACCTGGCGCTTCGGGATTTCGCCTCCGTGGCCGCCCACGAGCTTCAGGAGCCGCTCCGCAAGATGCAGTACTTCACCGAACGCAACTTCGGCGATTGTCGGGGATGCCCGAGCGAGGGCTCGGATGCGCTGGACCGGATCCGGAGCGCGGGACGGCGGATGCAGAATCTGATCCAGGACCTGCTCGAGATCGCCCGCTTGTCGCGCAAGCCGGAGACGGTCTCGCTCGTGAACCTCGGCGATGTGGCGCGCGAGGTGGTCGGCGACCTGGAGTCGAGGATCGAGGGGCTCGACGCTCGCGTGGAGATCGGGCCCCTGCCCGAGATCGAGGCGGATCCAACGCAGATGATGCAGCTGCTTCAGAACCTGCTGGGCAACGCGCTGAAGTTCCACCGCTCCGGCGTGAGACCCACCATCCGGGTCTCCTCGGAGTACCTGAGCTCGGAAACGGAAGCGGCGCCGCGGGCGCGAGCACGGGGGCCATACTGCCGCATCGTCGTCGAGGACAACGGGATCGGGTTCGAGCCCGCCCACGCGGAGCGAATCTTCGGGGTCTTCGAGCGCCTCCACGGACGGGGCGCGTACGAAGGCACGGGGATCGGGCTCTCGATCTGCCGGAAGGTCGCCGACTTGCACGGCGGGAGAATTCGCGCCGAAGGCTGTCCCGGGCAGGGCGCGCGATTCATCGTCGTCCTTCCCACCCGCCAGGGGCCGAGAATCGCGGCCGCCCTCGAGGGAGAGACGATTTGCGCGCCGTGAAGGTGTTGCTCGTCGACGACGACGAGGACGACTTCGTCATCACCCGCGATCTGCTATCCGAGATCCCCGCCGGCACGTTCGACCTCCGCTGGGCCGCGACCCTCGAGGCCGGCCTCGCCGCCATGGTCGAGAACCGGCCGGACGTCTGCATCGTGGATCACCGCATGGGAGAGCACAGCGGACTGGATTTCATGCGCCTCGCCATCGAGCGGGGCTTCGAGGTCCCAATGGTCATGATGACCGGCCACGGCGACCACGAGGTCGACCTGGAGGCGATGCGGCTCGGGGCGGCGGCCTACCTGGTCAAGGGACAGGTGCAGCCGGCGCTGCTCGAGCGCACTCTGCGGTATGCCATGCATCGCTTCGCGGAGCGGAACGGGGCAGAGCGCGAGCCCATGCAAGTCCGGGACGGAGGAGCCGAGCCGGGGGCCGCAGTGGCAGCGATGGCGGCAGAGAGCTCGATCCCACGGCTGTCCGAGCGCGAGCTGGACGTGGCGATGCTGATCGCCGAGGGCCGATCGAACAAGGAGATCGCGCACGCGCTCGGGATCGGCGTGCCGACGGTGAAGAAGCACGTCGGACGGCTGCTCGAGAAGCTGGGGCTTCATGACAGGCTCCAGGTGGGGCTGTTCCTGGCACGGAACCCCGTGACGCTCCGCCGGGCCTCTTAAGGCCCCGTCCCTCCGTCGAATCGAACGCGCCTCGCCGGCCGCTGGATCTCGAACATGACCGGGCTCGGCCGGCGCCCGCGCTCGACCGTGACGAAGGCCCGGCTCGCGCCGACGACCTGGTCGTTCGGGGACAGCGAGCGCTCCTCCACCGCGACCACGTGCACGCCCGGCTCCACCCGGTCGAATCCAGCGCTCCCGTCGGCATCGGTGAACCGCAGCTCCTTGCCGTCCAGCGACACCAGCACGTCGGACACTCCGCTCCGGTTGCCGGCCCGCACGACCCGGACCACGACCCGGCTCGAGTCGCGGCCGCCGTTCCATTCTTCGAGCCGCTCGAATCGCTGGGACTCGAGCTCGTAGGCAGCGCCGTAGTCGATGTGGGCGGCGCCGCCGTCGCCGGATCGGGTTACGTCGAAGTCGCCGCGGTCACGCGGGCGTGGCGCGATGGAGAGAGCAAGGGTGCCCTCCTGAACCGCGACGCCTCGCGCGGCATCGTCCCGCGCCGCCCCGAGCCCGAGGGTCCCGGTCACGCGCGCCCCCCACCCGGGCAGCGACCATGTGAGGCGTGACACCAGCCTCGCCTGTTCCAGGCGGCTCGCCCAGGCCAGCCGCGGCTCGAGGGCGAGCCTCACGGCTGAGCGCAGTGGCCACGAGGTCTCGCCCTGGAAAGCCACGGCGTGTCCATCGTCGCGCTGCAGGCGCTCCACGCGCCCGCTGACGACCTCTCCCCCGGCGCCGGTCCACCCCGCATGGGCGTCCGCTCGCCCCTCCCGGGCACGGGTCGAGGCGCGCCAATCGGAGCTCACGTCGAACCCCGAGAAGAAGGCCGAGCGCCCGAGCTGCGCCGAGCCGCCCCACTGGAACGTGTGCGTCCCGAGATCGGGATCCCCCCCGTCGCGCACGCTTCCGACGGCATGGACTTCGCACCGGCCGCCGAGCAGTCGCTGTTGCAGGTTCCAGCGCTCGTCGCGGCGGGCCGCGGGCGACAATCGGTCGAGGTCCAGGATCAGCAGCCGGCGAGTGGTCCGCTGCTCGCGCACCGACCACACGCCGTTGGCCGAAACGCGCGTCCATTCCGCCCATTCGGAGCCGGCTAGGGCCCGCTCGCCCCCAAGCGTGTGCGCCTGGAGCTCGGTGCCCGTGAACAGGTTTCCTCCCGCGAGCGGAGCAGACGCCATGTAGCGCAGGCTCACGCCGCGCCCCCCCGACGCGGTGCCCGGCACGGGCGGCCAGGCCGCCGGCGCGCTCCCGCGCTCGAAGCCAACGGCCGCGAACGCGAGCCTGGCCACGTCGAATGGAAGCGCTTCCGCCGCCACGCCGGCGAGGGTCGACGTCGGCGTGGCAGCGCCGGGCCTCGGTGTCGGGACGCCTCCGAAGCCTCGCCACTCGGAGCCGTTCCCGCGCTCGAGGCGGAGCCACGCGCCTCGCATGCCCTGGATCGCGGTGCCGCGCTCCAGATCGACGCGCGTGACATCGCCCAGCGAGGCGCTGACGCCGTTCAGCCGCCCGTCGAGTCGCAGCGTCCGCAAGCGCGTGGCCCCGGCCGCGGTGGCGCCGGTGGCGGTCGCATCCACGCCGTTTTGGCCCTGGTACTGCTCGCCGCCGGCCACCTGCCAGTCCGATTGCCGCGCCTCCACGCCGTGCCGGCGGACCTGGGCGCGCATGTGATCGAGCGCCCGCAGCCGTCCCACGTTCGGGAGCCCCAGCATCGTGGCCGTGGCGGGGGCTGCACGGTAACGCGGGTTGGGAATGCGGCGAACGCTCAGGCCGCCGGGAAGCAGCACGGGCGCCACCGACTCGAGCCGAGGCGTGGCAGGGCCACCGACGCGCCAGGCGACGCTCGTGGTGTCGTCTGGGCTCGACCGGACCGCGGCGGGCCGCGCGCCCACACCGAGCGCGCAGGCCAGCGCGACTAGTGCGGCGGTTCTCTTTCCGCGGCCGGCCGCGAAGGCGGCCAGTCGAAGGGCAGCTCGGCCACCAAGAGCTCCGGCTCGCCGGTGTCCAGCGACCCCGTCGCCGTGTACCTGCCGGCCGATCGTGGGGCGGGTGACGTCCATGTGAGCAGCCGTTCTCCTTCTGGCAGCACCACGCCGGTGCCGAGCTTCCCGGCGGAGATTCGCGTCGCGCCGGCCTCCGAGATGGCCATGTCTCCCGTCACGTAGAAGTGTCGCTGACCGGCGTTCCGCACCCGCAGCGATACCCGCAGCGAGTCGGTCCCGTAGGGGAGCACCTGCATTCCCGTCACTTCGGGATGGATGTCGTGCTCCCCGACGCGCGAGAGGTAGATCGTGGTTCCGAACTGCGCGATGGTGCGCGGCCCCTGGCGGGGCGCCGTCGGGGATGCTGGACGCACCTCGCTCAGGAGCACGCCCCAGCGGGTCGCCGGACCGGCGGCCGGCAGCGTGAGCGTGACGTGCACCCGGCCCGCCTGTCCGGGTTGTATCGAGAACTCCGCCGGTTCGAAGCTCACCGCTCCCTGCAGAGTGGCCGCCGTGCGACCCGCGGGCAGGAGGTCCATCTCACCGTTGGGATCGAGGTCCCAATCCGCCAGCCGCACTCGCACCACCACCGGGGAGTCCCCGAGGTTCGACACCAGCACGTCGCGGGCGACGGCCTCCACGGGACGGACCGTCAGGTTGAGCTTCATTGGATCGACCTCGGCGGAGAGGCCGGCCGACGCCGGAGACGCGGCTAGCCAGACCGCGACCCCGAGCGCCGGGAGCAGCGAGCGTCGCACTTCCGAGCCGCTACTGCGTCACCACGGTGTAGGTGAGCGTGTTGGTGTAGTTGGTCGCGCCGGCGCCCGCCGCGTCGTCGTAGCTGTTCAGGTTCTGAACCTTGACGTCGGTGGTGACGGTCAGGTTGTTGTTTTGCGCGGCCGTCGTGCTCCACAGGTTCTGGTCGCTCGCGGTGATCGCGGTGTAGCTCGACATCGTGGCGCCGCCGGTCCCTGCCGCGGTCTGCGTCCGCACCAGCAGGTCCGCGAGCGCGATCTGCGGGCTCGCGTCGGCGCACTTCACCTTGAGGATCATGCCCGTCGACGAGTTGCTCTTCACCTGCACCCTGAGCCCCGAGGCCCCGGCCGCTTCGACGTAGTTGTTCGTATAGTCGGTCGCCGACGGCGACAGCGTGAGCGAGGCGTCCGTGATGGTGATCGTGGCGGTCGCCTGGGCCGCCAGGATCACGTTGGAAGTCCCGGAGGACGCCGCCTGGGACGACGTGCTGAAGAGGACCCCGCCGAGAATCATGGCCGTGAAGAGTGACGCGTTGCGCTTCATGCTGTCCTCGCATTCCAAGTGGTGTCGTCGGCGCGTGTCCGGGGCATCGCCGCCGGTGGCACTCGCTTGGGCCGGATCCTCCGGCCAAGGGCGTGATCGGCGGGACCCTGACGGGGGCCAATGGTACTTAGGTAGCACGGGCAGGGATGACAGTTATCTGGAGTTGTGGCAGGCACTTGCACCGCCGCTAGGAGTGCCGATCGAGCTCGGACCGGCGGGGAGGGAGCGGGCGAGGGTCGCAGGTTTCCGGCTCAGCTACGCTCGTCGTCCTCGGCGGACGGAGTCTCGAGAGCCGCCTCGATGGTGTCGCTGTCGTAGCCGCGCCGCGCCAGCAGCCCGTAGAGGCGATGCCTCCGCGCCCGCGGCTCGAGACCCCGGTAGCGCCGCTCGGCCTGCGCGATCACGCGCCGCGCGCTCGCGATCTCGTCGACCGCGCCGACCTGCTGCTCGAGCAAGGCGCGGCCGCGCGCGATGTCATCGGGCGAGACCCCGCGGGCGCGGAGCTCCTGCACGAGGCGCCGCCAGCCCGAGGGCCGCCGCCCCCAGCGCCCGCTCAGGAAAGCGCGCGCGAACTCGGCGTCGTCCACCAGACCCACGCCCGCGAGACGGTCGAGCACTTCCGCGACGGTGGCGGCGGCGAAACCCCGGTCTCGCAAGCGGCGTTCGAGGTCTGTGCGGGTGCGGCGGGTGCGCTCGAGCAGCTTGAGCGCCGCCTCGCGGGCGGCGTTCGCGTCGTCGGAGAGCGCGGTCATGGAGCTCGCGTCACCGGAGGCTCTCGTGCCCCGGCTCGACCTGCCGATGCGACGCATCAGCCGGCCGCTCCGCGAGGTGTCGGCCACGGCGCGGAAGGACGTCGAGGACACATCAGTAGAGACGCGGAATCAGCCGCTTGGTGCGCGCCATGTAGGTCCGGTATGGGTCGCCGAACTGCTCCGTCATGAAGCGCTCCTCGATGTCCATCCGCTTCATCAGAAGCAAGAGAAGAAAGAGGACCAGGGCCATGCCGACGACGCTCCGGAACACCGCCGCCACGCCGGCGAACTGGAGCAGCAGGCCCAAGTAGCTCGGGTGTCGGATTTTGGCGTAGAAGCCGCCGGTCTCGAGCGAATGGTCCTTCTGCAAGGCCACGAAGTGGGAGAACCGCCCTCCCAGCGCCAGCATCGGGCCGAGGCGGAAGAAGGTGCCGAACACGAAGACCACCACTCCCGCATACCTGAGTCCATCGCCCCCGGAAGGCACCCAGATCCCGCGGCTCTCAAGCAGGGGTGGCACGACCGCCATCAGCAAGCCGACCACCTGGAGCCCCGCGTGGAACCAGGGCGATTCCGCCGCGTGGCGGATGCCCCGGCTCGGGCCTGCAGTGACCTGATGGGCTACCGCCGTGTAGACGGCAAGGAAACCCGCCGTGAGGGAGCGGGCGGGGTGAGAGAAGAACCCCCGCCAGCCGGTCCTCCACGCCACGACCATGAGCACGGCGATCAGCAGACCGCTGAGCCACGCCATCAGGCGCTTGACCCACGGGGACATCGCCCGACCGCGGTCGACCGTGACGCCCTCGGGCCCTGCACGAGTCCGGAGGATCCCGGTTCACCTCCCTCCGCGTTCCCCGGGCGGAGAACTACTCCCCCGGGCCGGGCTTGTCGCTGTTGAAGGTGTCGACCACGATCCTCCAGCCGGCGTCGGTCTTCCTGTAGACCGTCACGTACTTCCCGAGATCCTCGATCGGGCCCTTCGGTCCCTTCGCCTTCATGGTGTAGCTCCCGACATCCACGACGAGGTCGCCGGCATCGGAGTTCAGCACCTTGACGCTCTGGGGCGTGAGCGAGAGGTCGGGAATCCTCAGGAACCCGACCCAGGCGGCGCGGATCCCATCCTTGCCGCTGGCGCGCGGGCTGCCCGGGGGCAGAACCTCGGCGTCGTCGGCGTAGAAGCTCACGACGGACTCCGTGTCTCGCGCCGCGATGGCGGCCGCGAACGCCTTGTTGATGCTGTCGACGGCGGCCGTGATCGCCGCCGTATCGGCCTTCGGCGTCTCCGCCTTCTGAGCCGTGGTGCATGAGCCCATCAAGGCCAGGACGATCAGCCCGAACATTACGCGTCCGACGAGCTTGCGCATCGTCACCTCCGAAACTGGGGTTGTGTGCGACCCGGACCCACCGAGCCTGGTGGGTCCGAGAACGATCGGCTCAACGCTTGCGATCTCCGCTCGCCACCATCGCCGGCGGGCGAGCGGGGCTGGCCGGGGGCCGGTTGGGCCCCGCCGTCGCTGGTTGAGGTGCCTGAGCGGGCGTCGCCGGCCTGAGGCCGATCGCCGGCAGGAGCTTGGCCTCGATCTGCGCGCGGACGTCGGGGTGCTCCTTCAGGAACATCCGAGCGTTCTCGCGGCCCTGGCCGATCCGCTCCTCGCCGAACGAGAGCCAGGTGCCCGCCTTCTGCACCACGCCCTTGTCGATCGCGTAGTCGAGCAGCTCGCCCTCGCGCGAGATCCCCTCGTTGTAGAGGATGTCGAACTCTGCCTCGCGGAACGGCGCGGCGACCTTGTTCTTCACCACCTGCACCTTGGTGCGGTTGCCGATCGCGCTCTCGCCCTCCTTGAGCGTGGCGATGCGCCGGATGTCCATGCGCACCGAGGCGTAGAACTTGAGCGCGCGCCCGCCGGCGGTCGTTTCTGGCGATCCGAACATGACGCCTATCTGCATCCGGATCTGATTGATGAATATGACGCATGTCTTGCTCTTCGAGATCGAGCCGGTGAGCTTGCGCAGCGCCTGGGACATCAGGCGCGCCTGGAGCCCGACGTGCGAGTCGCCCATCTCGCCCTCGATCTCGGCCCGCGGGACCAGGGCGGCCACCGAGTCGATCACCACCACGTCCACCGCGCCCGAGCGCACCAGATGATCGGCGATCTCGAGCGCCTCCTCCCCGGTGTCGGGCTGGGCTACGTGCAGGTTGGTGATGTCCACCCCGAGCTTCTGCGCGTAGGCGGCGTCGAGCGCGTGCTCGGCGTCGATGAAGACCGCGTTCCCACCCGTCCTCTGGGCGTTGGCGAT
>VBOT01000193.1 GCA_005893225.1 Candidatus Eiseniibacteriota bacterium | reverse complement strand
CGTCCGGTGCAACGGACCGCGCGACTCGAGCACCAGGGAATCATCCACCGCGTCCTCGGACCCGCTGTCCACCAGCAGCCGCCTCGTTCGCGCGGGCAGTCCGGGGACCGTGAGGCGCGCGGTGACGTGAGGTACCTCGTGCTCGAACGTGAGCGGGATCGTCTCGGCGCCTGCGGGCGGAGAGAATCGGGCCGGATCGTGCAGGCGCACGAACCTCGCGTCGTAATCGATCTCGACGGTGACGAGGCGGAAGAAATCGGTGCCGAGAACGCCTGCAACCGAAAAGCCCAGGATGCCGGGCTGATTCGAGAGGTCGACCGAAATCGTGTGGTCCGATCGGAACGAGACACCGGCGACGGCGAACTCGACCGAGTCCCGTGGATACCGGCGATACGGCACGGGTCCCGCCCCTGCTCCGGTGCCGGCGCCGGAGCCGGTCGGACGCAGTCCGATGCTGTCCGCGAAGCCCTGATCGAGCGCGATGGAGTTGGCTCCCGAATCGAGAATGAAGAGTCGCGGCTTGCGACCGTTCACCCGCACCGGCAGGAGCACGGTGCTGCCGCACTCGGGAAACGGAACCAGGACGGGCAGGCGCGGGGGCGGATCTGGAGCATTGCCCGAATCCACCTGCCGAGCCGTGGCTGTGGAAAGGTAGGCAAGGGAACTCACCAGCGCGAGCCAGATGAGGCTCCGTTTCTCTCGCATGCGGCGCATGGTGCGCCATTCGCCGCCCCGCTGCTTGAACGCTATTAGCGCGGGGGGCGGCCGAGCCGCGCTTACGGGGGGCGCCGACGTGACCGACGCCGGTACGCGGAGGGAGTCGAGCCGGTCTCACGGCGGAACACGCGCGTGAAGTGCGCCTGGTCGGCGAAACCCGCGTCGAGTGCCACATCGGCGAGGGGGACGTCGCTGCGCTCTACCCGGTCGCGCGCCCATTCGATGCGAAGTCGGTGGATGTAGCCGGTCACCGTACAGCCCATGTGCGCGTGAAAGGCGCGCGCCAGGTGAGTCGCATGAACTCCCGCGACGCGAGCGAGCGCCTCGTGATCGAAGCCGCTGCGGAAGTGTGCGCGGATGAACTCCCGCGCTTGCAGGGAGCCAGCGCGGTGGGCCCCCGCGCGAAGAGGCGCGCGAGTGGTCCGCCTCGGCGAGAAGAGTGTGCACGAGGCCCTGGATGGCGAAGTCGGAGATCGAATCGTAGGCAGCTAACTCGTGCGCGATCCTGCCCGCGACACGGGCCACGGAGGCGTTCTGGCGGCCTGGCCTCGGCCACCTGCAGGGCTCGAGTTGCCCGAGCAGTCCAACCCAGGATCCGGCGAGCACGATGTTGAACACCAGCGTTCTCGCAGCCCGGATCTCGTCCGTGTGGGTTTCCCCTGGCGGATGGAACAGGAGGTCGCCGGGCCGCGCCTCGCAGAGCGTGGCACCGACGCGTTCGTCGAACGCTCCACTCAGCACGAGACAGAAGTAGGGCGCGATGTGGGTATGGAGCGGGAGCTGGGACGGAAACCGGTGCAGCGTCTCAGTGACGATGAGGCCCGCCACGACCTGATGGCCGCGCGTCTCCCCCAGATAGCGACCCGGCTCGAGCTGGAGCGGCATGCTTTACATCTTCAGTCGGCCCGGCGGCCCGGTGCAAGCCATGGTTTGAGCGTTCGCACCCAGGAGCGCAAGGAGGTTCCCAGCCCTTCTCGGTCACTGCTCCTTTCGCATCACCTCCAGCACCGCGTCGAGTACCGGGTCGCGATTCGCGAAGTAGTCCCGCGCCGTGAGCCGGACCGGGATGCGCGGCGCGATCCACACCCGCGTGTCGGCGCCGTCCACCATGTGCCAGCGGCTCGAGATGCTGCCGTGAACGCCGCTCCAGGGCAGGCGCAGCGACGTATCTTCACCTGGGAAGTCGGGCCGCGAGCTGCTCGGCTCGCCGGCGACGATCGCCGGCGTGTCGTGGTCGATCTGATTGAGGAACACCTGGGCGGCCGAGAACGTGCCGCGTCCGGTCAGAACGAACAACCGGTGACGGGGATCATCGGCGGCGAACCAAACCAGTGTGCGCCTCAGTTCGCCCAGGAGATAGCCGTCGCCGCCGTTGTTGTGACGCAGATCCACGACCAGATCGCGGATCGAGTCGCGCTTCAGCACCCCCCGCAGGCGAAGCCCGAACTCTCCTAGGCTCTCGCTGTCAGCGTCGGCCACCTGGTTGAATTGGAGGTAGAGCGCGCCCGGGGCCGGCAGCGGCGCGATCCAGAACGGGCGCTGGACGTCGCGCAGCCAGAGCGGGGGCGTTCCGCTGGGCGCCGGGCCCAGCTTGGGCGCCTGCGGTCGCAGCGGCCGATCCGCGACGATCGTGACCTCCTCGCGGCGCCCGGCCGAATCCTGAAGCGTGAGCCGGATACGGCGGGGATCCCGTGTGCCGCCGAGGGCAGCGATCACGTCGCCGAGCTGCAGGTACAAGGGACCGATCCACTCGATTCCCATCGGGTTGTCGCGGCTGACGAGCGTTGCGACCCGGCGCACGAGCGTGTCGATGGGCACCCCGCCCATGGCGAGGGCGCGCCGGCCGACCCACGGCCGCAGGCTATCGGGGGCTTCGACTACGAACCAGCCGTCGTCAAAGTGATAGAGGCGGACCGGAATGGAGAGAAGGGTGACGCGCTCGCCGAACGGATAGAGCAGCGAGTGGCCGTCGCCGAGGCGGGCCATGAGCTGCTGGAGCCGGAGCAATACCTCGGCGTCGCCGAGGCGGGGGATTTCCGCTTCGAGCGCGCGAGCCTCGGACTCGAATCCTGGTGGGAGCGGCTCGCTCCGGAAGCGCACGTGGACCCGTCGGATCTCGGCGATCAGGAAGGCGAGGTCGTGCCGCCAGCCCTCGTCGCGGGTCAGCTCGGCGCTCAAGCGGCCGGCCAGCCGCTCGAACCGCGGGTCGCCGCGCAGCGAGGCGAGAGCATCGTCGTCGGCGAGGTCACCTCGGTCCTCGAAGCCGTTGGCGATCGCCCGGTCGATCCAGGCAATGGCGCTGTCGCGCTCGCCGGCGAGGGCGTAGCAGCGCGCAATCCGGATCCTCATGAACTCCGGATAGCTTTCGCGGGCCCGCTGGGTGCCGAGCGGGATCGCCTGGCGGAAGGCATCCGCGGCGGCGCGGTGTCGTTCCTGCCGCACGCGCGATTGCCCCAGGCGATACCAGACCCAGACGTCCTGGCCGCGCTTCGCCAGGCGGGCGTAGAGCGACTCGGCCGCCGGGTAGCGCCGTTGGTCGTACGCCCGGTCGGCCGCCTGGAGGGCCTCGAAGTACTCCGGCCCCACCAGCGGCGCCGTGGCCGAGGGCGAAGACGAAACCACCAACGCAGACACGACGAGCCAGGCAGCTTTCATGGCCAACCCTCCGGACCGGCGTCTTGGGGTCGAGATCTCGGAGGGGTACTACGGGAGGAGGAGCGCTCCGGTTGCCCTGCCCTGCGGCGCAGGATCGCGTCGAGGCCCAGGGGGCTCGTGTAGGCTAGTATCCGGATAGATTACAGGCCGCGACAAGCCACGTTCGTTCGTCTCATTCAGTCTGGGAGGAGCTCGTCATGCCGAAGTCGTCACGCAGGAAATCCACGTCTGCGCGCCGTCGCGCGCCATCGCGCTTGGCATCTCCCCGCGCCGGGGCTCGAACTCCCTCGCACGCTCGCGTCACCTCTCGCCCCAAGGCCAAGATGACGCTCGCCCAAAGCTCATCCGCGACCGCACGCCGCGCGTCCAGGGCGTCTACGTCCGACCGGAGCACCGCGATGGACCGCGCGCTTCGCGCCCTGCTCATCCGGCAGCTCGAGGGGGGCCATGCGTACGCGACCTTTGCCGACGCGATCCGCGATCTCCCGGCCGAGCTCCGCGGCATCAAGCCGAATGGGGCCGCTCACTCTCCATGGCAGGTGCTCGAGCACATGCGGATCTCGCAGTGGGACATCGTTGATTTCTCTCGCGACCGACGTCACCGTTCGCCGGCGTGGCCCTCCGGGTACTGGCCCCAGGACCCAGAGCCTCCGGACACCGAAGCGTGGGAGGCGAGTGTGCGAGAGTTCAAGCGCGAGCTCGAAGCGATGAAGAAGCTGATCGCCGACCCGAGGCGCGACCTCTTCGCGAAGATCGATCACCCCGAAGCACAGGCGCATCACACGCTCGCACGCGAGGCCATGGTGCTCTCGGAACACAATGGCTATCACACCGCGGAGTTGATCACGCTGCGGCGATTGCTGGGAGCCTGGTCGCGTAGCTGAGGGGCGCCAAGAAGAGACATCGCTGTCTCCCGAACTCGGAGGAACGTT
>VBOT01000071.1 GCA_005893225.1 Candidatus Eiseniibacteriota bacterium | reverse complement strand
GCGATCGCGGCCGAGCTCAAGCTCTCGGAAGGGACCGTGAAGGGGTACGTCAGCGTCGTGCTGGGGAAGCTCGGCGTGGAGGACCGCACCCAGGCGGCGCTGTTCGCGGTGAAGCACGGGCTCGTCGAGGCGAGCGACCTCTAGGATTCCGTTGGCCTTCCGTGCCCGAACAGCGGCAGTTATGGCCGCGAAATTCGGCCAAAATACCGTTGCTGAGCCCCCGCCGGGCCTCTAAACTGCGGCTCGTTCATGCTTCCGTGATTTTTCCCCCACCGGATGAGGCTGCCATGCAACTTTGCCGCCGTATTGTCCCCAGTCTCTCGCTCATTCTGCTCGTTCTCGCCGGGTGCTCCAGCGACCGGAGACACGCCGTCGCCGTCACGGACCCTTCGGTCACACCCGCCCAGCGTGCGGCGTCGCCGGGCCACGACGATGAAATCGTCAGCCCGGTCCTGCAGCAGCTGAACGACCAGCTCGCCGCACGGGGTCTCGGCGTTCAACTGGTCAAGGTCGAGCTCCTGGGCAGCTTCAACATCGAGCACAAGGGCATCACCATCATCGACAACGACCGCCACAAGCAGTTGAATTCCCATTTCGTCCCGGGAGATACCCGTCGCAACGCGGACGGTAACAACATCACCTATCTCGTGGACCAGAGCGATGCCACGCCCAACGGGGGGCTCACGAGCGCCCAGGCCGAGGCGGCGATCGACCGGGCCATGGCCACATGGAACTCGGTTGAGTGCGCCAAGATTCCCATCGTGAAGCGGGCGGACTCGGGCGCTGACCCGGATCTCATCGACGGGCTGCTGGGATTCGGCACGGTGGGAACGCCCTTCTCAGCCGACATCGTTCAGGCCGGGTGGATATCGCCGGCGTTCTTCGACGCGTTCCTCCCGGGGGCAGGCAATTACATCCTCGGCGGCACGTTCACGTTCATCCTGTTCGACGCTGCCTCGGGAAACGACATCAATCGCGACGGCAAGTTCGACGTCGCCTGGCGCGAGATCTACTACAACAATCATTTCGCCTGGGGAATCGACGCCGATCCGCCGGTGGCCGATGTCGAGACCGTCGCCCTTCACGAGTCGGGTCACGGGCTGAGCCAGGATCATTTCGGCCTGATCTTCCAGAAGAACGAGCCCGGCGATCCGAACACCATGCCCGACGGGGATGGGGACATTCAGTTCGCTCCGTTCGCCGTGATGAACGCGACCATCTTTGTGCAGAACCACCTGCTGCAGGGCACCGACATCGGCGGCCACTGCGGCATCTGGGGAAACTGGCCGAACAAGTAGTCCGGGTACCCCGGAGCACCCTCCCGCGTCTCCGGTACGAACACGACGACGGCGGTGGGCTTTCGCCCACCGCCGTTCGTCTGCACCCTCCTCGGCTTGGCCCGACTCGCTTCGGACCCATTTTCCTCACCAGCCGGCCTTGCCCGGAGGTAGCGCGCTGAGCGTGTAGCCACCCAGAATCGTCACGTTGGCAGTGACCTTGTGGCCCAGGATGTCGTTAGTAGCAGCAACTGGCTCCCACATGTTGGTCGCGTCGTTGAGGTGGTAGAGCTGAAGGGCCGGGCCCGCCAGATCCTGCGTCGACCCGGCGTAGCTGATGGTCAGCGTGGAGGCCTTGCTCAGCTTCGTCCCACTCGGCCCGATCATGACGCCGCAGGCCGACGGGTCCTGCTCCGCGATCGTAACCTGAGCACCCTGGCTGAGCGCTCCGCGCACGAACTGGATCGTATACCGCCCGCCGCTCACGGTCTTGACCTCGCCCTTGTTGACCCACACGCTGGCGAGCGTGGTCCAGGTGCCCGTCATCGTGTCGGCCGACGCCGCCGGCTTGACCACCCGTCCACCCGACTCGAGCGAAACCGGGCTCGTGGGAGGAGCGATCCCGCATCCGCTGGTGAAGGCCGCCAGAACCCCAAGGACGAGAACCGAGGCGCCTGAGCGCCGCGCACTGCTCTGGATCATCCGCATCGTCTTTCTCCTATCGTTCTTCCTGCGCCTTGAACCTTCCTGACCTCACCCATTCGCTAGGGCATCTGACGTGCCGGCTGGCCCGGGCGGAATGGGGCAGATCCCTCAAGACGTGGTGAGAATGACTTGCCGCCGGAGGGGTTCGCGCGCTTGACAGGTTTCGGTTCTTCCGCAACCGCCGCAATTCGACCCTGCAATGGGCGTTTGGGGGATCCTTCGCAGGGGTTTGGTGAATCTGGCGCCTCGGGGCGCTGATTGGGGAGCTCGGCCGGCGGCGAGGACTCCAAATCGGGGTCGCATCGGGGGTGGGGCAAGGCCGCATCCCGACGCGTTCTGCGGGGAGGAGTCCCTCGGATCGAGTCGTGTAGGATGTCCCGCAGGGCCCGGGACGGACGGGTTGGTGTACGTTTGAGTTCGCTGGGGATCCCCCCCCGGAGGTAAGAGCCGGTGCCGGTCACGATCCTGAGTGAGATCACCCAGGTCGAGACGATCGCGGTAGGCAGGAGGATTCGGGAGCTGGCCAGACTTGAACGGGTTTATGGCCCGGGCCGCTGGCGCAAGCGCAAGGGGATAGCCCAAGTTCGTGTGGGCCCGGGCAAAGCCTTCACCGCGGAGGTACACTGGTACGAGGCTTCCGGAGTGGGCCGCAAGGAGTTCAAGATCAAGCGCATCCTGGACGACTGACCATGCCGCGACGCAATCACCGCGCACCATACGTTCTCTGCGTTTCCAACCGAGGCTTCCGTGCCTCGCTCATTGTCCGGCGAGTCTACCGGACACTGGCAGATCCGAAGGCCGTAGCTCGGGGGCTAATCCGAGTCATCGACGAATCGGGGGAGGCCTACCTGTATCCCGACCGCCTATTCGTCGCGATCGATGTCCCGCGGGAGGCCAGCAGGGCATTTCGGGCTGCGAGCTGATGCGATACGCGGATCGCGGCGATGGGTCAGCCGCGACGGAGGAGCAAGGGGCGATGAATCCTATGACGGCGAGGGTCCGGCTCCGTGACGTGATCGAGGCGATAGACCTTCCGAATCAAAACTGGCAATCGTATCTCGACCCAGACACGGGCGAGATCGTCACCTTGACAGACGAGGGCCGCGAATTGGTCCGAGAGGCTGAGCTGCGTCACGACACGCCGGGCGAGCAGCGGGAGGAATTGCCGAGTCTGGAAGCTCTTGAGTTGGACCGATTCCTAGCCTCAGTTGAGCAGAAAATCGAAGCGCATCGAACTTCGTGATTGAAAAAAGGCCTCTCGTTGTGGTTTGAAAGGGCTGTTGCGAGCAGTTCCTCTCACCCCAACGAAAGGCCATGAACGATGAGGCGAAGGAAAGCCGATTTGGGCCGTCGGGTCAACCGCGATTTGCGGGTCGAGTTCTCCGAGTCGGGACTGACGTCCTATGCCGGACTCGAGTTGGTGATCCGGTACTTTCAGAGGATCGATCTCAATGGGCTCATCCGTCAGCATCTCTCGGGACTGGCCGGCGATTTCGCCACGACCGCGATGGTGCGCGTGATGCTGGGGTTGTTGATCGCCGGCGGGCGACGGCTGCAGCACGTCACGCATGTGGTGGGCGATCCGCTCATCCATCGGTTCTGCGGATTGGCTCAGCTGCCCGGCCGCTTCACCCTGAGCCGCTGGCTGCAGCAGTTCACCGGGCAGTGGATCGAGCGCCTGTGCGCGCTCAACGCCGCGGTGGTGGCACGCGCCGTCCACCTGCAGACCGGGCTGCGCACTCTGACCGTGGATGTCGACGGGACGGTGGTGTCCACCGGGATGACCGTGGAGCGGGCGTTCCGGGGGTTCAATCCGCACCATCGCAAGGTCCCGAGTTACTACCCCATCACGGCCTATGTGGCCGAGACCGGACACCTGCTGCGAGTCAAGAACCGCTCCGGGAACATCAACGATGGCAAGGCCTCGATCCCCTTCCTGCGCGAACTGTTCGCTCAGGTCGCGGACACCCTGGGTCGCGCCGTCCGGCTGCGGTTCCGCATGGATGGCGATTTCTTCAAGCAGAGCGTGCTGCGGCTGCTGATCGCCCGTGGAGCAGGGTTCGCCATCAAGGTGCCGTTCTGGCAGTGGCTCGACCTCCAGCAGCACATCCGCAGGTGCCGGAAATGGCAGCGGGTCAACGGCGAGGTCGGCTGCTTCGAGGTGCACTTGCCGCTGACGCCCTGGAAGCTCGAGATGCGCATCGTGATCTATCGCAAGGTGGTCCATCATCGCTCCGCCAGGAACTTCCAGCTCGATCTGTTCGATCCTGACGACGGCTATTACGAATACTCCGCGGTCGCCACCAATCTGGGCCTGAGCGGTCCCAAGCTCTGGCACTTCATGTGTGGCCGCGGCGCTCACGAGAAGGTGATCGGCGAGCTCAAGGGCGGCCTGGCCTTCGGCACCATCCCCACCCGTCACTATGGAGCCAATAGCGCCTGGCAGCAGTTCGTCGCTCTGGCGCACAACCTGATCACCAACTTCCAGATCGAAACCGGAGCCCCGCCGCGCCGTCGCTCGGCGAAACGCACCGCGCTCCATGTGTTGAAGAGCATTCACACCCTGCGCTTCGAGCTCTTTCATCGCGCC
This sequence comes from Candidatus Eiseniibacteriota bacterium, assembly GCA_005893225.1. Taxonomy (GTDB): domain Bacteria; phylum Eisenbacteria; class RBG-16-71-46; order RBG-16-71-46; family RBG-16-71-46; genus WS-3. The sequence continues at coordinate 51,776 of VBOT01000071.1, read as the reverse complement.
GGACGGCTGGTCCGGCCGGCCGGCGCTACCGTCCTGCGCATGGCTCGCAACGAACCGACCAAGCGGCTGTTCCTTCGGATCGCGGACCGTCTGGGAGGGGTTCGTGCAGCCTGACTTTTTGCTCATTCAAGGCTAGGCCTCAAGCTCGAAGGCGAGACGACAGTCGAAGGGCCTTTGGTCGGCAGCCTGATCGGGCTCAAAGATGTCCGGGCCACCCTCGCGATGATGCGGCCGCCCGATGGTCATGGTGGCATCGAGCTGGACAAGTTCCACACGCCCAACGCGATCAGGTTTGGGCCCGTGGACGCGCCGGTGAACGCGCTGGGCCTCCGTCGCGTCATGTTCGCCGTCGACGACATCGACGATGTCGTTGCGCGCATGCGCGCCCGCGGGGCTGAGCTCATCGGCGAAATGCAGTACGAGGACACGTATCGGCTAGCCTACATACGCGGCCCGGAGGGCATCATCGTCGGGCTGGCGGAGGAAATCCGGAAAGCGTCTAAGCGCACCGGGAAGGGGTCGGGCCGGTCGAAACCGTTCTCGCGAGCCAAGCCGGCCGGCGCCCCGATCAGACCCTGAGTGCACCCACGCGATTCCCGCAAGAGCTTTATTTCTGCCGAGTCCAGGATGGTCGGTCAGCTCGAAAGAAGAAGTTGATTATCCTCAAGTGAGCTACGCCGTGAAGCGGCCACACCCGCGACAAGGCCCACACCGAGCGCGCTGTACTTGACGTCCGGGAGGACTGCTTCGCCAGCGACAACCCGCACGACGTCGGAGAGCAGGGCAACCGCCGCAATCCGAGGCGCCACTAAGCCGTGACCGCCGGGCTCACCCCCAGCACCCGATCCCCTCCGGCTTCGAGGAACGCCTTCACCGCCTCGCCGTAGCGGGCCGCGGACCTGGAGAGGTAATCGCGGAACTCCGGCCGCGCGCGGATCGGGTCGAGCCACGGATCGCGGGTCGCGAACGAGTGGCAGCAGAATCCTCCTTCGATCGAGGCGAGGAGCAGCTCGAGTCCGCGATCCAGGTCGCCGAGGTACACCAGGTGCCGGCCCATGTAGAAGAGCCCGCAGGGATCCCGGAGCGTGCTCTTCTCGAGCAGCCGGTGGGTGGCGATCAGACACTCCGACCGTTTCCCCTCGAGCAGGGTCCGGCGCGCGATGAGCGCGTCGTGGAGCGCCCCGGACCGGGGCAGGAGCGACTGCTCGGTGGAGCGCAGCCGCTCGAGGGCCTCCGCCTCGCGCCCCAGCATGACGAGCGCCAGGCCGGCCACCTCGGGCGGATCGGCCACCTCGGTCTCGATCGCGCGCTGATACTGGCCGAGCATGAAGTACGAGTGAGCCACGCTGGTCCGGATGCCCGGTTCCACCCGCACCGCGGTCTCGTAGGCGGCCACCGAGGCCTCGAGAAGTCCGGCGTAGCGGCACGCCTGGACCAGGCCGGCGAATAGCTCCGCGTCGGCGGTCCGCCGCTTGGCGCGCTCCAGCAGGCGGAGCACGGCGGGCTGTGCCCGGCCCATTTCCACCTCGAGGTAGGTGTACAGGTTGTGGGCCACCGAGAGCTCGGGATTCAGCTCGAGCGCGCGCTTGAAGGCCTCTTCGGCCTTGGCCTTGCTCTCCCGGCCGTCCGCGTCGAGGTAGGTTCCGATCACGCGATGGATCCGGCCGAGCCGCGCCCAGGCGGGGGCGTAGCCGGGATCCTCGGCCAGGCACTGGAGGTAGAGATCGCGCGCCACTGTCCAGTGGCGCGCCTCGGTGCCGAGCTGGTTCGCGCGCAGGTAGCACTCATAGGCCTTGGCGGTGGCGGGCACGTCGCGCCCGAGCACGCCGCGATCGCGGGCGCTGAGCGGCAGCGCCAGCGACTCCACGATGCGCCGCGTGAGCTCGTCCTGGAGCTTGAACACGTCGCCGAGCGGCACCTGCGAGGTCTGCGACCACAGCACGGCGCCGCCCGGGACCTCGGCGAGCTGGGTGTTGACGCGGAGCTGATCCCCGGCGCGGAGCAGCGTGCCGGTGAGGACCGCGTCCACGTCGGCCTTGCCGGCCAGCGACTCGAGGTCCTGGGTGTCGCTCGCGAAGGCCGCCGCGGTCATGCTCGACCGGACGATCAGCGAGTCCAGCCCCGAGAGTGAGCTCGTGACGGCGTCCGGCAGGCTATAGGCGAGGAAGTCGGTCTCCGGGTCGGAGCGCAGGATGCGAAGCGGCAGCACCATCAGGCGCGTGATGGGATGCGCCCGGGGCGTCTCCGCCGTGTCACCCAGCGCCATGGTCCGACGCAGGTCGTCGGCCATGGCGGCGGCGCTCGCGTAGCGACGCTCGGGCTGCTTCGCCAGCGCCCGGTGGATCACGCGGTCGAGCGCCGCGATCGCCGCCGAGCCGCCCAGCACCGCCGGCTGCTCGTGGAGCACGGCGCTCAGCACCTCCATGACCGCGGTCCCGTCGAACGCAGGCCTGCCGCTCAGCATCTCGAAGAGGATCGCGCCCGCCGCGAACAGGTCGCCGCGCTCGTCCACCGGGCGGCCAAGGATCTGCTCGGGAGCCAGGTAGCGGGGGGTTCCGATCAGGATCCCGGTCTGGGTGAGCGAGGCGTCGCCAGCCTCCTGCTGAAACGGTCGCGCCAGTCCGAAGTCGAGGAGCTTGATCCCGTGCGGGGTCAGGAACACGTTCGAGGGTTTGAGGTCTCGATGCACCAGCTCGCGGCGGTGCAGCGCCTCGAGCGCCGCGAGCATCGCGAGCGCCGTCTGCGCGGCCTCCGCCACCTTGAGAGGCCCGCGCCCGAGCCGCTCCGCCAGGGACTCCCCCTCGAGCAGCTCCATGGCGATGAACAGCTCCCCGTCTTCCTCGGCGATCTCGAAGAGCTGGCAGATGTTGGGGTGGCTCACACTCGCGGCGGCCCTGGCCTCGCGCCACAGGCGCTCGCGGGCCTTGTCGTCCGTGGAGGCCTCGCGAATCATCTTGAGCGCCACCGGGCGCTCCAGGCGCTCGTCGTGAGCCGCATAGACGACGCCCATTCCGCCCTCGCCGAGCTTCCGGGTGACGCGATATCGACCGATTCTCTCGAGCATGGTGGGTGACCGGAGAGGGGAAGCGGGGCCGGCGAGCGGCACGCGCCGCGATTCGAGGATGCTTGAGCGGCCCTGGATCCGGAGAGGATAACGCTCCGGTCGCGGCTCGCGCCACCGGCCGAAATCTACCGGTCGAAACCCGGCGTTCACACGTTGTTCGTCGCTCGTACGACGCGGTCATCGTCCCAGAGCGATGTAACGTCCGGATGAACCCCTCGTGACAAGCGGGAAAATCCCGGTGCGGCCGCCCCTACGCGCGGCCGAAGTCGTCGTCGCGAGTCAGCCGCTTCACCGTGGGCACCTCGGCGCCGTGCTTGATGACGCGGGCCTCGGCGATGAACACCACTTCCTCGGCCACGTTGGTGGCGAGGTCGGCGACGCGCTCGAGGTTGCGCGCCACCAGGATCAGCTCCATCGCCCGGGTGATGGTCGACGGGTCCTCGATCATGAACGAGATGAGCTCGCGGAAGAGCTGGCGGTTGAGCGCGTCCACGGCATCGTCGCGCCGGCAGATCTGCCGCGCCGTCTCGGCCGTTGCCAGGCGCGGGATGTCGACAAGCGGCTTGAGCGGGGGCAGGCCGGCGAGACGATCCGCGCCCCCGGCGATGTTGACGGCGTGGTCGCCGACCCGCTCGAGATCGTTCGAGATCTTGAGCGCGCCGGTGATGAACCGGAGGTCGCCGGCGAGCGGCTGCTGGAGCGCCAGCAACCGAAGACACCGCTCGTCGATCTCGTTCTCCATGCGGTCGATGACGACGTCGTCCACGATCACCTGCCGCGCCAGCGCGGGGTCCCGGCGCTCCAGGGCGCTGATCGACTTCTGGATGATGCTCTCGACCCGACCCCCCATGAGCAGAACCTGCTCCTGCAGGGCTTCGAGCTCGAGCTCGAAGTGACGTTCCACGCGAACCTCGTTTTACTGCGCCTGCGCGCCAGTCCTCATCCGAAGCGTCCGGTGATGTAGTCCTCGGTGAGCTTCTGCCGAGGGCGCGTGAACAGCAGACGCGTCTCGTCGTGCTCGACCAGCTCGCCGCCGAGCATGAACGCGGTGCGGTCCGAGATGCGGGCCGCCTGCTGCATGTTGTGGGTCACCACGACAATGGTGTAACGCGTCTTGAGGTCGAGCACCAGTTCCTCGATCCGGGCGGTCGCGGTCGGGTCGAGCGCCGAGGCGGGCTCGTCCATCAGGATGACCTCGGGCTCGACCGCGAGGCAGCGCGCGATGCACAGGCGTTGCTGCTGTCCTCCCGAGAGCTGGAGCGCCGAGCGGTTGAGCCGGTCCTTGACCTCCTCCCACAGCGCCGCCCTTCTCAGGCTCTGCTCCACCCGCGCCTCGAGCTCGGTCCGGTCCCTGAGCCCCAGCATGCGCAGGCCGAAGGCGGCGTTGTCGAAGATCGACTTCGGGAACGGGTTGGGGCGCTGGAACACCATCCCGATCCGGCGGCGCAGCTCCACCACGTCGGTGGCCGGCGCCGACACGTCGGCGCCCAGCAGCCGGATCTCGCCCTCGGTGCGCACGCCCGGGATCAGATCGTTCATGCGGTTGAACGAGCGGAGCAGCGTGCTCTTCCCGCACCCCGAGGGGCCGATGATCGCGGTCACGCTGTTTGGAAGGATGGCGAGGCTCACGGACCGGAGCGCTTGGTGCTTCCCGTAGTAGAGGCTGAAGGCCCGCGCCTCGAGCCGGGGAGAGGCCGCGGGAGCACCCGCGCCGGCCTCGCCCGCGGCTCCCGGAGCCTCCCCTCGAGCGCCCTCGGCGGAGGGGCGCTCGTTCGGGGGGAGGAGTCGAGGAGCCAGGATGGGTTCGATTCTCGAGGTTTCCACGGTCAAGCTCCGACCTCCGGGCGAGCAGCCCCGGCCGGGCCGGGATCGCGGTTCGAGGGAATCAGGGATGTGGTGAGCGAGCGCACGAATGTCGTCGAACGGCAGCTACCGCCGCGCGACCCCCCGGGTCGTGAGCCGCACCATCGCGGAGACGACCGTCACGAGCATCAACAGGACCAGCGCCCCGGTCCACGCCTGGCGGTTCCAGTCGTCGTAGGGCGCTCGGGCGTAATCGAAGATGTAGACCGGCAGCGACGCGATCGGCCGGTCGATCGCCACCGACCAGAAGCGGCTGCCGAGCGCGGTGAAGAGGAGCGGCGCGGTCTCGCCCGCCGCTCGCGCCAGCGCGAGGAGGACGGCGGTGATCACGCCACCCGAGGCGGCGGGGAGCACCACGTCGTGGATCACCCGCCAGCGCGGGGCGCCGAGCGCCAGTGCGGCCTCGCGGTACGAGCGCGGCACCAGCCTCACCACTTCCTCGGTCGAGCGCACGATGGTGGGCAGCATGATGATCGCCAGCGCGAGCCCGCCGGCCAGCGCCGAGAAGCGGCCCATCGGCACCACCACCAGGCCGTAGACGGCCACGCCCACCACGATCGAGGGCACTCCGCTCATGATGTCGGCGGTAGCCCGCACCAGGGTCCCGAGGCGGCCGTCGCCGTACTCGGCCAGGAAGAGGCCGGCGCCTACTCCCACGGGTACGGCCACCAGCGTGGCGATCCCCACCAGCAACCCGGTGCCGACGATGGCGTTCGCCATGCCCCCGCCCAGCTCGCCCACCGGCTTGGGCAGGCGCACGAAGAACTCCAGGGAGAGCCCGCCGAGCCCCATTCGCAGCAAATGCCACGCGATGAGCGCCAGCGGCACGATCACGACCGCGGCCGCCAGGTGGCAGGACAGGGTGGCTCCCAGGTCGGCCGCGCGGCGCCGGGCGGAGGGGCCGTGGGCGAGCCGAGGCGCCAGGGCCCTAGGCGGCGCCGGCGACGTCACGGCGACCTCCAGTGGTGCGGGTCACGAGGAGCCGTGCTCCGGCGTTCACGATCAGCGTAGCCGCGAGCAGCACGAACGCGATCTCGATCAGGGCCGACAGGTAGAGCTTCCCGGTGGCCTCGGTGAACTCGTTGGCGATAATGCTCGCCATGGTGGCGCCGGGAGCGAGGAGCGAGGCCGAGATGCGGTTGGTGTTCCCGATCACCATGGTCACCGCCATGGTCTCGCCCAGCGCGCGCCCGAGCGCCAGGATCACGGCGCCCAGGATCCCGGGGCGCGCCGCGTCGAGCGTGACCGCGATGGCCTCGGCGCGGGTCGCGCCGAGAGCGAGCGCGGCCTCGCGCAGGGAGCGCGGCATCGAGGCGAGGACCTCGCGCGAGATGGACACGATGGTGGGCACCACCATCACGGCCAGCACGATCCCGGCGTTCAACATGCCGATCCCGAACGGGTACCCGCGGAACAGGGGCAGGAAGCCCAGGTGGGCGATGAGCCACGGCTCTACGGCCGCGCGCAGGAAAGGCGCCAGCACGAACAGGCCCCAGAGGCCGTAGACGATGCTCGGAATCGCCGCCAGGAGCTCGACCACGAACCCGACCGCCGCCCCGACGCTCGCCGGCGCCAGCTCGACCAGGTAGACCGCGGTGCCGAGACCCAGCGGCACCGCCAGCAGCAGCGCCAGCGTGGAGGAAACCGCCGTCCCGAACAGGTACGGCAGGGCTCCGAACTTCTCCGCCACCGGGTCCCAGTCGGTTGAGACCAGGAAGCGCCAGCCGAAGGCCTGGATCGACGGCATCGCCCCGCGCGCCATCTCCCACGCGATCAGCGCCACCACCACGAACACGGCGAGCGCCACGAGTTGCAACAGCCATCGGTGCGCCCGGTCGGCCGCTCGCCCCCAGAGGCGCCCTCGAGCCGGAGCGACGGCGCGCGGCGCCCGGACCGGATGGGCGGCGTCCACTCTTACTGCCACACCTTCTTGCCGCTCGCCGACAGGGTGCGCAGCGTCGCCTCGTCCACCTTGACCACCGCCTCGGGCAGCCGCGCGTAGTCGAGTCGCTCGGCCACCTCCTGGCCGTCGTGGATGGCCCAGCCGATGAAGTCGGCCAGCATCTTGGCGCGCGCCGGGTCCTTCATGTCCTGGTAGACCAGGAGGTAGGTGAGGCCGCAGATCGGGTAGGCGTCGGGCGCGGCCGAGTTCACGATCGGCGTCCGCACGTCCTTGGCCAGCGCCGCCGCCGATGCGGCCACCGCCGCCGTGGTCGAGGCCAGCGAGGGTTCCACGAACTTTCCGGAGCGGTTGCGCACCGCGGCGACCGCCAGCCGGTTCTGCTTCGCGTAGGCCAGCTCCACGTAGCCCATCGACCCGGGGGTCTGGCGTACCAGGCCCGCCACGCCCTCGTTCCCCTTGCCGCCCACGCCGGCCGGCCACGACACCGAGGTGTTGGCGCCGACCAGCTCTCTCCAGGGCACGCTCACGGCCGAGAGATAGGTGGTGAAGATGTTCGTCGTCCCGCTGCCGTCCGAACGATGCACGGGCAGGATGGGCGCGGGAGGCAGGGCCACGCCCGGGTTCGCCGCGGCGATTGCCTTGTCGTTCCAGGTCGTGATCTGACCCATGTAGATCCCGGCGACGATCTCCGGGGTCAGCCTCAGCTTCGCCTTGAGGTCGGGCAGGTTGTAGACGATGGCCAAGGCGCCCCCGACGGTCGGGATGTGCACTACCTTGCGCGGCATCTCCTTGAGACGGTCGTTGCTGAGCGCCGCGTCGCTGGCGCCGAAGTCCACCGTGCCAGCCTTGACCTGCTGGATGCCGGCGCCGCTCCCGATGGACTGATAATTGATCTCGATGCCGGTCTTCTGGTGATAGAGGTCGAACCACTTGGAGTAGATCGGGTAGGGGAAGGTGGCCCCGGCGCCGGTCAGAGTCTGCGCGCTGGATGTGCCCGCGGCGGCGCTCAGCAGCAGAGCCGCGATGACAGAGAGACTTCGGAGTTTGTCATTCATGGATATCAATTCCTCCCGGATCAGGACTGGGGTTTGCTGAACCTGTAGTAGAAGGTGAGGCGGGCCTGGAGATCGTGGTGCGAGGGAAAACTCTTGGGATTGCCCTTGCTCAGGTACTGGGTGGCCTCCACGTTCGGCATCACATGGACATCCTTGTAGGGCTGCCAGTCGAGCCCGCCGATCCAGAGCTGGGAATCAACGCGGTCGTCGGTGCGGTGGTCAGGTTCCCACTGGTCGAAGCGCGCGAACGCGGCGAGCGTGGGGGTGACGGTGCCGCGGGCGAAGACCGACAGTCCGCGCGGCTCCTGAGTGGGTGCCGGCCCCTTGTGGTTGACGCGCGCCAGGGCCTCGAGCCCCACCGCCACGCGGCGGAATTCGTACCCGGCGAAGATCTTCCACAGCACCTGGTCGTTGTTGACCGCCAGGCTTTCGGCGTGCGCGGGCACCTTGGGCCCCAGGTTCGCCCGCACGCTCTGGTAGTCGGCGTAGGGCTCGATGCGCAGGTCGCCGAAGCGCATCGGGACGCTCAGGTAGTAGCGCTTGTACCGGTCGGTCTCCGGCTTCTGCCCGGTCCCGTCGCCGATCATGGCGGAGTAGCCGAGGCGGTGGTTGCCGTCGGCGAAGCCCTTGAGGCCGATCCCAATGTCCGAAGAGGAAGCGAGGCCGCGGAAGTCGGGGAGGGTCTTCTCGACCGAGCGGTACTGCCAGAAGTCCTCGGGGACCTCGATCGTCGGCGTGCCGATGATTCCGAAGTAGACGTCCCCGCGCGGCACGACGCTCTTCGCCTGCAGGTAGGCGCCCTTTACGAACACTCCCACCTTGCCGTCGCTGGTGAGCGCCTTGCTGTCGGCCTCGAGGCGGAAGCGGGTCGCGTACTTGATGGAGAGATCGTTGTCGAGCTGGAAGTAGATCCGCCGGAGCTGGGTGCCGTTCAGGTCCTTGGTGATGGGCTTCGTGCCATCCACGTTGACCTGCCCCGCGTCCGCGCCGGCGGCGCTGTAGACATGGTTGGGGTCGCCGACGACGTTGTAATACGCGTCGCCGAACATGAGGCCGCTGATCCTCCCGCGCGGAAAGTCCGGCGGGGTGGGCGGCGCCGGAGGCGGCTGGATGACGGGTGCCTCGGCGGGTGGCGTGCCTGCGGTGTCGGCGGGGGCGCCGGTCTGCGCCAGGGCCGCCGCGGGGGCGGCCGCGAGCAACGCGGCGAGCGCCATCGCCCATTCGAAACGATTGAGCCTCAACGTCTCCTCCTTCCCGGAAACCGGCCGCGGGACCTTCCCGCGAGCCGGGATGCTGCCTCGATGGGTTGACGATATTCACTACCGGGTTGCGAGGGCTTGAGGGCGGCGTAACGACCGGGTTAACAAGCTTGCCGAAATGGGGGGCCGGGCCCCGTGGCCCCGGTCTCTCGAGCCGCCGGTGGTTCCCAGGCGGCGGGCTCACGAACGGCTGGCGATGAACCGGCGGCAAAAACCGCGATCTCGATCAGCCCCGGGGAATCTCGAAACGGAACGTGCTGCCCTGGCCGGGGCGGCTCCTCACCAGCACCTGGCCGCCGTGGAGCGCGACGGCGTGCTTCACGATCGAGAGGCCGAGTCCGGTCCCGCCCTTCTCGCGAGAGCGCGCCTTGTCGACGCGGTAGAAGCGTTCGAAGACGCGCGGGAGATCCTCCGGCGGGATCCCCGGGCCGGTGTCCTCGACCTCGCACCAAACCCGGGCTTCATCGCTCCCCAGCGAGACCCGCACCCTCCCCCTCTCCGTGTACTTCACCGCGTTGTCGATCAGGTTCGCCACCGCCTGCTCGAGCAGCGCGCGATCAGCCTCCAGCGTGACCGGCCCTCCCGGGGCGATCTCGAGCACCAGGCCGGCTCGCTCCGCGCGGTGGCGGAAGGCCGCCGCCTGCCGCTGGACCAACTCGCGCAGGTCGATGCTCTCGACGCGCGGCCGCGCGCCGGGGCGCTCCAGCTGGGCCAGCGAGAGCAGGTCCTCGACCAGCGCGTGGAGCCGGTCCGCCTGCTGGTGGATGGTGCGCACGAAGTCGGCGCGCCGCTCGGTGTCGTCCAGCGCCCCCCCGAGCAAGGTCTCCGCGTAGCCCCGGATCGAGGTCAGGGGCGTGCGCAGCTCGTGCGAGACGTTGGCCACGAAATCCTGGCGCATGCGGATCAGCTCCTCGGCTTCCGACAGGTCGTGCAGCACCAGGAGCACCGCCCCCTCGCCGGCCGCGAGCGGCGTGGCGGTCGCCCGCACCGGCCGGGGCCGCGGAGACCACAGCCTCAGGTCCGCTTCCACGGATCGGCCCCGCGACCGGGCCGCGTGCACCAACTCCTCCAGCTCCGGCGCCCGCGCGAACTCCTGGAACGGCGTGCCCGACTCGGGCGGGAGGGGAACCTCGAACATCTCCGCCAGGCTGCGATTCGCCCGCAGGATGCGGCCGGCCTCGTCGATCAGCGCGACGCCGTCCCGCATGTGGGCGAGGATCTGCTCGCGCTCGTCCCGCTCGCGCTCGATCGCCCCGAGCCGCTCCCGCAGCTCCGCCGCCATCTGGTTGAGCTCGCGGCCGAGCCGCCCCAGCTCGTCGGCCGGTAGCTCGCGGGCGCGCACCGCCTCTCCCTTGCCGATCCGGCTCGCCACCGTCCCGAGCGCGCGAATCCTCGCGACCTGCCGCCCCGTAACCCAGTAGATCAGCGTGAAACCCACCAGCAGCGAGATCGCCGCGGCGGCGAGCGAGAGTGCCAGGAGCGAGGCGTCGAGGCGCGCGATGGCGGTGAGCCGCTCGGCGACCCGGACCACCGCGACGCCCGGAATCCGGGCCGGGACGGCGACGTACAACAGGTCGATTCCCACCGTGCGGCTGCGGCGCACCGCCCACTGGGGACGGCCCGCCAGGGCGGCCCGCACTTCCGGCCGCTCGCGGTGGTTCTCCACCGCGGCGAGTCTCGGGCGCGGCACGTCGGTGTCGCCCACCACCCAACCCGCCGAATCGATCAGCGTCACGCGGGCGCGCAGGGCGCGGCCGGCCGCGAGCGCAGCCGCCGGCGCATCGAGGGGCCCGCGTCGCGCTTCGGCTGCGACCTCGAGCTCCGCGAGACGCGCCATGCGCTCGAGCATCTCGACGTCGCGGCGCACCACCCAGCGACGCTGCTCGTGGGCCGCCATCATCGTGAACAGCGCGAACGCCGTGACCAGGACCAGGGCTTGCGCGATGGCAAACTGCGCCCTGACCGGAAGCCTCACGGCCGCCCGACTCAGCCGCCGGAGCTGGCGGGCTGCGAAGCGAGCTTGTAGCCGGCTCCTGTCACGGTTTCGATGACGCGGTGGGTCTCGCCGAGCTTGACGCGCAGCCTGCGGACGTGCACGTCCACCGTGCGCGTCTCCCCGAGGTAGTCGTAGCCCCACACCTTGCGCAGCAGCTCTTCCCGGGAGAACACGCGGCCCGGCTGGTGGGCGAGGAACGCCAGCAGATCGAACTCGCGCAGGGTGAGCTTCAACGCCTCTCCCCCGAAGCTCGCCGCCCGCGCGAGGGTGTCGATCCGCAAGGGTCCGACCTCGATCACCGCCTCGGCGCGGTCGGGCCGCGCGCGGCGCAGCAGGGCCTTGATGCGGGCCACCAGCTCGCGGGGGCTGAAGGGCTTGGTGAGGTAGTCGTCCGCTCCTTGCTCGAATCCCAGGAGCTTGTCCATCTCGGCGCCGCGAGCCGTGAGCACCACCACCGGGAGGTCGTGCGTGGCCGGCTCCGATCGCAGCTCGCGGAGCACCTCGAGGCCGTTGCGCCCCGGCAGCATGAGATCGAGAACCAGGGCATCGGGCCGCGACGAATACGCCGCTTCGAGCCCCTGCTCGCCGTCGGCGGCGGTCGCCACCCGGAACCCGGCGCGCTCCAGATTGTATTTGACCAGGTCCCGGATCTCCTTCTCGTCCTCGATCACCAGCACCAACTCGGGCATGCTACCGATGCTACGCGGCGCCCGAACGAGCGGTCAATCGACGTGCGGGAAGAACGTGGTCCGGTGGTGAACGGGAGCCCGGTGCGCGCCCCGCGAGCGGGCCCCAGACGGAGCCAGGCGGCAGCGGCCGGGTAAGGGGAGGGAAGAGCCGGAGCTTTGAGAGAGATCTCCGGGGCCGGACGCGCTACCATCACCCTCCCCGTGATCGGCCAACCGGCCGTTTCTGCCGGGGCAAGCCCCCTGGAGGTTTCGGATGACGCTCCATCGCGACACCGGCGTCGCCTCCTTGGATCGGCTCGGGCCCGCCGACCTGGTCGAGACTTTCGGGTACCTCGACCGCGACCCGGTGCTGAACGTCTATCTGCTCGCCCTCACGCTCCGGGACGCGCTGGGACAGCCGCGCGACGAGTTCTGGGCGCTGAGACGCGAAGGCGAGATCGTGGGGCTGCTCCATCTGGGCGGGCAGTCCGGCGCGGTCCTGCCGCTCGGCGAGGGCGCGGACCGCCTGGGGATGCTGGCGGAGCACGTCCGGGCGCGGCTCTCCTTCCTCCCGACCCGCTTCCAGGTGATCGGGCCGCGCGCGGCGGTCCAGGCCGTGGTGGAGCGCCTCGGGCGGGCCGATACCCACCCGCGACTGCTGCGGGATCAGCTCTACATGGGGCTCGAGCGCGGGCGGCTGACCCCCTTCGAGCGCCTCCCCGAGCTGCGCCGCGCCTGCCCCGACGACTTCGACCTGGCCTACGAGAGCGGCGCGTTGCTGCGGGCCGAGGAGCTCGAGGAGGATCCGCGCCTCAACGATCCCTTCGCCTACGCGAAACGGGTGGATGAGGAGTGTCGCGACGGCTGCACCCACCTGTGGCAGGACGACCTCGGGCTGTGCTTCCGGGCGAGCGTCAGCGCCCTGACACCCGACGCGGCTCAGGTCTCGGGAGTCTTCACGCCGCCCGAGCGGCGGAGCCGGGGACTGGCCCGCCGCGGGCTCTCCGAGCTGTGCCTGCGCCTGCTGGAGCGGAGCCGGTCCGTCTGCCTGTTCGTCAACGAGTTCAACGCGCCGGCGGTGGCCCTGTACCGGCGTCTCGGCTTCATGACGCTCGCCGACTGGGGCTCGGCGTTCTACGACACCGGCCCGAGGTCTCCCGGCGGCCGGCGGGGCCGCTGAGCCAGAGCCTCCGGAGCCGCGCGCTGGAGCAAGTTGTGCTTGACCGCGCCTTCGGTGATTTGCGACGGTGCGCCAAGCCCCTTGGCCGGCATCCGCACCGCCCCCTCTCACGGAGGTTGCTCTTGAATCGCGTTCGTCTCGTCGCGCTGCTCGGGTTCGCGCTCGTCTGCCCCGATCCCGCCAGGGCGCAGGCCTTCGGCCAGTTCACCGGGGCCGAGCCCCTGGCGGTGAACGGCCGGCTCTTCGGCGCCTACCTGGAGTCCAGCAACAACGTGCTCGGGCTGATGTCCCAGCTGCGCCTGAGCTTCTATCCGGGGGTGGACTTTGGCTTCAGAGGCGGGCTGGCGCGCCTCGACTTCAAGGGCGGAGACCGCACCGCGTTGCGGCTGGGCACGGACCTCAAGATCGCGGTCGTCAAGCCCACCGAGAGCTACCCTTACTCGATCGCGGTGGGCGGCGCCCTGAGCGTCGAGACCGGCGACGATTACAACATCCTTTCCCTCGGTCCGACGGCGGTATTCAGCCGCTCCTTCTCGATGGGAAACGGCGGGGGTATCACGCCCTACGCGAGCGTGGGGTTCGATTTCAGCAACATCGACGTGCCGCCGACCAACGAGACCGATCTGTCGGTGCCGGTCCGAGGAGGGGCGGAGTTCTGGGTCTCACCCGAGATCCGCTTCATGGCCGAGCTCCAGCTTCAGCTCTCCGACTCGTTCCGGGACGATTTTGGCTTCTCCGCCGGGGTCAACCTTCCCTTCTGACCCCTTTTGGCCCCAGAGCCATTGCGTTTTTCATGAGCCCGCTGCCGCAACGGCTGGCGCCGGTCGCGAATAGCCCGTCGTGTCCGAACGACGTGTCCGAGAGACCGATGGAAGACTCCTGCCTGGGGCCGGAACGGGTCTGGTAATTGTATACACTCTAATAGGTTGTTGTATCAATCGAAGGCTGGGAACCGCGGCCTTGTAGGCCCCATTCCCCGGTGCTAGCCTACGTGTCCCTCGAAAGGAAGACACAAGTTCGTTACTTCCCAAGACGGGCTGACACGATCCAAGACCATGCGTTTTGCAACGTTGGGCCGCCCGCCAAGCGGCCATGGGGAGGGTGTTTGCGGGCCCCCGAAACGGACACCACGCGGTTTGTGAATAACGTGTGGAAGAAAGGAGGGGTCATACGATTCAACGACCTGTCGCCGAATAGATTACGGCGACAACGTCAAGTGTTGATAAGTGGCCTGGCAGGATTCCACACTCGACATCTTCACGGGGCTTGGGGCAGCGATTGAACCTGATTCTCGCAGCCTCGAGGCCTGTGGAAAAGCAATGGCCCCCTCTCAACAAGGACAGTTGAAATGGCCGTCCAGAACGTGCAACTGGAGGAGATCACGCAACTCTGGGAGCAAGTCCTGTCGTCGGTGAAGACCAGGCTCGAGAGCACCCTGGCCTACGAGACGTGGTTCAAGCCGATCGTGCCTCTCGAGATCAGCCCCCAAAGCGTCGAACTCGAAGTTCCCAACACCCTTTTTGCAGATTGGATGCACGAGCACCATCTGCCCACGCTCCGCCACAGCCTCAACGAAGTTCTCGGCGCGAGCCCCGAGGTCCGTTTCCTGGTGCGCGAGGGCGCTGTCCTGCCCAGCGTGGACGTGGAGTCGGATCCCGAGGGGCCCGAGCCGGCCAGCAACTCACCCGCTCCCCGGATCACCGTGGGTCGAACCTTCGAGACCTTCGTGGTCGGAAGCGGGAACCGCTTCACCCATGCCGCCTGCGTCGCCGTGGCCCAGAAGCCGGGCTACGTGTACAACCCGGTGTTCATCTTCGGCGACTCCGGGCTCGGCAAGACCCATCTGCTCCACGCCATCGAGCACGAGGTCCGCAAAGGGCGTCCCGACGCCCGGGTGTGCTACCTGCCGGCGGAGCGCTTCACGAACGAGATGATCTACTCGATCCGGCATGCTCAGACCCTGGCCTTCCGCAACAAGTACCGGAACGTCGACGTGCTGCTGATCGACGACATCCAGTTCCTGGCGGGGAAGGAGAGCACGCAGGAGGAGTTCTTCTACACCTTCAACGCCTTGCGGGACGCCCACAAGCAGATCGTGGTGACGGCCGACAAGCCCCCCAAAGACCTCCCGATGCTCGAGGAGCGACTGACCTCGCGCTTCAACCAGGGCCTGGTCACCGACATCAAGCAGCCCGACCTCGAGACCCGGATCGCGATCCTGCGCAACTACAGCAGCGCCATCCACGGCGAGCGCTTCGGTCTCCCCGACGATGTGCTGTTGTTGATCGCGGACCGCATCCGCAACAACATCCGGGACCTGGAGGGCTGCCTGGTACGGTTGGTCGCGGTGGCCTCGGTGGAGCGCCGGGAGATGACGCTCGAGTTGGCCGAGGAGGTCCTGCAGAACTACGTCAACCCGGAGCCGGACGAGACCGCCCCGGATCGCATCATCTCCGTCGTATCGGAACGCTTCGGCATCCAGCAGGAGGCGCTGTGCGGCAAGCGCCGAACCCATAGCGTGGTGCTTCCACGCCAGATCGCGATGTATCTCCTGAGGCAACTCACCGACCTTTCGCTGGTCGAGATCGGCCGCTTGTTCAGCGGCCGGGATCACACCACGGTGCTGTACGCCTGCCAGAAGATCGGGGGCATGGCGAGCGGGGATTGCCACTTCGCGGAGAAGCTCAACAGCCTCATTTCCACGATCGCCTCGGGATGAGATGTGGATAACTGGTGGATGAGTGGGGACAGCTTCATGGACGACCTCGGCACTCGGGAACGGTGGTGGAAAACCCGGCCACTGTCCCCACTCTATTCAATCCGTCCATCACGTTTGCAGTCAACCAGTTGGATCAGAAACTCCGGGCCCGTCCACGGACCCCACACAGCCTACTACGACTATCTTATTTCTTGTTGAAACACAATAACTTAGAAGATGCGAAAGTGCTTGCAGGCACGCTTCCTGGTACCTATCATGCAGGCCGTACCGCATGAATCCCCCGACCAGCGCATCGACCGCTCCCGGAACCTCAGGGCGCACACTGACTTCACCCCCATCCGGGGATGGACGCATGGAACTGAACATCGAGCAGAGCGACCTTGCCTTTGCCGTCGGGCGTGCCCTGGGATCGGTCTCGACCCGGAGCCCGCTGCCGCTCCTGAGCTGCATCCTGCTCGAGGCCGAGAAGGACGGACTCCGGGTGACCGGAACCGACCTCGACGTCACGACCTCGGTGCTGGCTCCCTGCGAGGTCAAGAGCCCGGGGAGAGCCGCGGTGTCGGCCCGGCATTTCCACGACGTGGCGCGAAAGATCCCGAGGGGGCCGCTGTCGGTCGCCCTCAAGGACCAGCAGTGCGAGGTTCGCTACGGCCGGGGCAAGGGCTGGTCGAGGTTCCCGACCCAAGATCCGGCCGACTTTCCACGCACCCCAGAGCTCAAGGCCGAGGCCAGCCTCAAGCTCGACGGGGACGCGCTGGGCCGCCTCGTGGCGCGCTCCGCCTACGCGGCCTCGACCGAGGAAACGCGGCCGCAGCTCAACGGGGTGTTGCTCCAGGGAGGTGACGGAAAAATCGCCTTCGTTTCCACGGACGGGCACCGACTGGCCCGCGCGACGCACCAGGGCACGTTCGCCGGGCTGAGCAAGGATGGCGTGATCATCCCGAGCCGCGCGCTGCAGGCAGTGAGCCGCGGCGCCGAGGACGCCACCGGCCCGGTCGAGATCGAGATCGCGGCGGGGAAGAACCAGGCGGGCTTCGCGGCGCAGGCCGGCGCCTATCGCATCCAGATCCTCACCCGGCTCCTCGAGGGGCCGTATCCCAACTACGAGCAGGTCATTCCGCGCAGCAATCCCAAGCAACTCAAGTGCCGCCGCGCGGATCTCATGGAGGCGGTCGACATCGTGGCATCGCACGCCGACAACGTGACCCGGCAGGTGCGTTTCTCGCTCCGCCGGGGACGGCTCGGGGTGGCCTCGGCGACGGAGCTCGGCGCCGGCGAGCACCAGATCGAGGCGAGCTACGACGCGGACGACATGGAGATCGGGTACAACGCCGGCTACATGCTGGACATTCTGCGCAGCATCCCCACCGAGGAGGTCGCGTTCCACCTCAACACCGCGTTGTCGGCGGGGGTGGTTGAGCCGGTGGGAGCGCTGCCGCAGCCCGACGAAGAGCTGTTGTGCTTGATCATGCCGCTGCGCCTGCCCGACGCGGTCGGCTGACATGGAGTCGGTTTCCGGAGCGCTCTCCCGCGCGCTGCGCCGGTACGGCCTCGAGAGCGAGCTCCGCGGCTGGCAGGCGGTCGACGAGTGGCCCCGCCTGGTCGGCGAGCGCGTGTCACGCCACACCCGCGCCGTTGGCTTTCGGCACGGCACGCTGCGCGTGGAGGTCGAAGGATCGGCCTGGATGCACGAGCTAGGTTTCCTCAAGCGCGATCTGATCCGCAGGCTCAACCGGCATCTGGAAGCGGAGTTGGTGCGCGACCTGAGGTTTTACCTGGCCCCGGGAGGGAACCTGCGGTGAGTGCGAACGAAGGAGATTCGGCAGTGACGGCTGAACCCAAGGGGCACCATTACGACGCCACCAGCATCCAGGTGCTGGAGGGGCTGGAGGCGGTCCGCAAGCGCCCCGCCATGTACATCGGAGACATCGGGACCCGGGGGCTCCATCACCTGGTCTACGAGGTGGTGGACAATTCGGTGGACGAGGCCCTGGCGGGCTTCTGCACCGAGATCTCCGTGTCGATCGAGACCGACGGGAGCGTCACGGTGGCCGACGACGGCCGCGGCATCCCGGTCGACACCCACGCCACCATGAAGAAGCCGGCGCTGGAGGTCGTGATGACGACGCTCCATGCCGGCGGGAAATTCGACAGCAAGACCTACAAGGTGTCGGGAGGGCTCCACGGCGTCGGCGTCTCGGTCGTCAACGCGCTGTCCCGCTGGTGCGAGGTCGAGGTGCTCAAGGACGGGACCCTCTACTCCCAGCGCTACGAATTCGGCCGGCCCACCGGACTGATGAAGTCGCGTCCGGCCGAGAAGGAGCGCAAGGGTTCCGGCACCACCACGCGCTTCATGCCGGACGACCAGATCTTCGAGGACCCGACCTTCCACTACGACACGCTGGCGGGGCGCATGCGCGAGCTCGCGTTCCTGAACAGCGGCCTCACGATCCGACTCGCCGACCGGCGCAGTGGCAAGAGCCATGACTTCGTCTATAAGGGCGGCATCATCGAGTTCGTGAAGTATCTCAACCAGAACAAGCAAGTGCTGCATACGAAGCCGATCTTCTTCGCGCGCGAGCGCGACCGCACTTCGGTCGAGGTGGCGCTCCAGTACAACGACACCTACCAGGAATCGGTGCACTCGTTCGTGAACAACATCAACACGGTCGAGGGCGGCACCCACCTGATCGGCTTCCGCTCGGCGCTCACCCGCACCCTCACCAACTACGCCGAGAAGGAAGGGATGGCGGCCAAGGCCAAGGTGAACGTGAGCGGCGAGGACGTGCGCGAGGGCCTCACCGCCGTCATCTCGGTGAAGATGCAGGATCCCCAGTTCGAGGGACAGACCAAGACCAAGCTCGGCAACAGCGAGCTCAAGGGGATCGTCGAGAGCATCGTGGGCGAGGGTCTGCGCGAGTTCTTCGAGGAGAACCCTCCGGTGGCGCGCAAGATCATCGACAAGATGCTGGCGGCGGCGCGCGCCCGCGAGGCGGCGCGCAAGGCGCGCGAGTTGGCGCGCCGCAAGAGCATCCTCGACGGCGGCTCGCTGCCCGGCAAACTCGCCGACTGCGCCTTCGACGATCCCGGGCTGTGCGAGCTCTACATCGTCGAGGGAGACTCGGCGGGGGGCACCGCCAAGCAGGGCCGCGACCGGCGCTACCAGGCGGTGCTGCCGATCCGGGGCAAGATCCTGAACGTCGAGAAGGCCCGCATCAACAAGATCCTCGAGAACGAGGAGATCCGGAACATCATCACGGCGCTCGGGGCCGGGGTCGAGAACGAGATGGACGTCGCCAAGCTGCGCTATCACAAGATCATCGTGATGACCGACGCGGACGTGGACGGTGCTCACATCCGCACGCTGCTGCTCACTTTCCTGTTCCGCAAGCTGCGGCCGCTGGTGGACGGCGGGTTCGTGTACATCGCCCAGCCGCCGCTGTTCATGGTCAAGAGCGGCAAAGAAGAGGCGTACTGCTACAATGAGAAGGAGCGCGACGAGGCCATCGCCCGCCTGGGAAAGAAGAGCGTGCAGGTGCAGCGCTACAAGGGCCTCGGCGAGATGAACCCGGATCAGCTGTGGAAGACGACCATGAATCCCGAGACCCGCACGCTGCTCAAGGTCTCGAGCGACGACGCCGTCGAGGCGGACCGGATCTTCACCATCCTGATGGGCGAGCAGGTCGAGCCGCGCCGCCAGTTCATCGAGGAAAACGCGCTCACGGTCCGGAACCTCGACATCTGAGGCCGGTTCGTCAGGGGTAGATCGCCATGGCACTCAACGATCGTTCCAAGATCGTCGTCACCAACATCGAAGAAGAGATGAAGACGAGCTACATCGACTACTCGATGTCGGTGATCGTCTCGCGCGCGCTGCCGGACGTGCGCGACGGGCTCAAGCCCTCGCAGCGCCGCATCCTGGTGGCGATGAACGATCTCAACCTCGCGCCCGGGCGCCCGTACCGCAAGTGCGCCAAGATCGCGGGCGACACCTCCGGCAACTACCACCCGCACGGCGAGCAGGTGGTCTACCCGACGCTGGTGAGGCTCGCGCAGGACTGGGTGATGCGCTACCCGCTGGTCGACGGCCAGGGCAACTTCGGGTCGATCGACGGCGACGCCCCGGCGGCGATGCGTTACACCGAGGCGCGCCTGACGCCGCTCGCGGTCGAGATGCTGGCCGACCTGGAGAAGAACACCGTCGACTACCGGGCCAACTACGACGAGACGCGCGAGGAGCCGACCGTGCTCCCGGGCGTCGTCCCGAACCTGCTCGTCAACGGATGCTCGGGCATCGCGGTCGGCATGGCGACCGAGGTGCCTCCGCACAACCTGGGCGAGATCTGCGACGCGATCGTGCACGTCATCGATCACCCCGAGGCGAGCGCGCAGGAGTTGCTCGCGATCGTCCAGGGTCCCGACTTCCCCACCGGGGGCATCATCAACGGGCGCCAGGGCATCGCCGACTGCTACCTGACCGGTCGCGGGCTGATCAAGGTGCGCGGGCGGGTCCAGGTCGAGGAGGGCAAGGCGGGGCGCATGAGCCTGGTCGCGACCCAGATCCCCTTCCAGGTCAACAAGGCGGCGATGCTCGAGAAGATCGCGGACCTGGTGCGCGACGGCCGCGTGAGCGGCATCAGCGACCTGCGCGACGAGTCGGACCGGGACGGGATGCGCGTCGTGATCGAGCTCAAGAAGGACGCGAACCCCAAGGTGGTGCTGAACCAGTTGTTCGTGCACTCGCCGCTCCAGACTACCTTCGGCGCCATCATGCTGGGACTGGTCGACAACCGGCCCCAGGTCCTGACCCTGCGCGCGCTGATCGACCAGTACGTGCTCCACCGCCAGACGGTGGTGAGGCGCCGCACCGAGTTCGATCTCGCCGAGGCCGAGCGGCGTGCCCACATCCTGGAAGGCCTGAAGATCGCGCTCGACCACCTGGACCAGGTGATCGCGCTGATCCGCGGCTCGAAGGACGTCGACACCGCCCGCGAAGGCCTGATATCGAGCTTCAAGCTCACCGAGACCCAGGCGAACGCGATCCTGGAGATGCGCCTCCAGCGCCTGACCGGGCTGGAGCGTTCCAAGATCGAGCAGGAGTACCTGGAGGTCATCCAGCTCATCGAGCAGCTCAAGAGCATCCTGGCCAGCCCGCAGAAGATGCTGGGGATCGTCAAGGACGAGGTGAGGCGGCTGAAGGAGAAGTACGGCGACGCGCGCCGCACCCAGATCGTGGTCGAGGAGGGGGAGATCGGCTACGAGGACACCATCGAGCAGAAGGACATGGTGATCTCGATCTCCCACGCCGGCTACATCAAGCGCCAGGAGATCTCGGCCTATCGCTCCCAGCGGCGCGGCGGCAAGGGCGTGATCGGGGCACGCACCAAGGAAGAGGACTACATCGAGCACCTGTTCGTCGCCAACACCCACGCCTACCTGCTGATCCTCACCGACCGGGGGCGCTGCCACTGGCTCAAGGTCCACGAGGTCGAGCAGGCCGGACGCATGGCGCGGGGGCGCCCGCTGGTGAACCATCTCGAGGGCCTGGGTCGCGACGAGCGCGTGCAGGCGGTGGTGACGGTCAAGGAGTTCGACGACCAGCACTACCTGGTGTGCGCCACCCGCAAGGGCCTGATCAAGAAGACGGTGCTCTCCGCCTACAGCCACCCGCGCAAGGCCGGCATCAACGCCATCCTGCTCGAGGAAGGCGACGGGATGATCGACGCGATCGTCACCGACGGCACCCAGGACATCATCCTGGCCAAGAAGAAGGGGCTGGCGATTCGCTTCCACGAGAACGAAGTGCGGTCGATGGGCCGCACGGTCTACGGGGTCAAGGCGGTCACGCTCGACGACGAGCAGGACGAGGTGGTGAGCATGGTCGGGGTCAAGCGCCAGGCCACGCTCCTGGCCGTGACCGAGAACGGCTACGGCAAGCGCAGCGAGATCGCCGAGTACCGCGTCTCGCACCGCGGCGGCAAGGGCATCATCACCATCAAGACCACCGAGCGGAACGGCTTCGTGGTGGCGGTCAAGGAGGTCGTGGACGGCGACGAGTTGATGATCATCACCCGCTCGGGCCAGATGATCCGCATGCCGGTGAGCGGGATCTCGGTGATCGGCCGCAACACCCAGGGCGTCCGGCTGGTCAACCTGTCCCCGGCCGGGGAGGGCGAGCTCCTGCCCGACGCCGTGGCCGCGGTGACGCGCGTGGTCAGTGAGGACGACGAGGGCGCCGCCCCGGGCCCCCCGGCGGGCAACGGGGCCGACCAGGGCGACGGGACGGAGTGAGCGAGGCTCGCTGCTAGCCAGCGCTGCGTGACATGACGCCGCGCGCGGCCCGCCTCTGCATGGTCGCGGCGACCCTCCTCTGGGGCGCCACGTTCGTGGTCATCCGCGACACCCTCGCCCATCTCGATCCCCTGCCCCTGGTATTCACGCGCTTCGTCCTGGCGGCTTGCCTGTTCGCGCCCTGGACCGCCCGGAGCCTTGGGGCGCGCGGCGCGACCGTATGGGCCGGCGGCGTGCTGAGCGGGCTCCTGTGCGCGGGCGGCTACGCGTTCCAGTCGATCGGGCTCACGCGCACGAGCGCCGGCAGCTCCGCCTTCCTCACCTCGATCGGGACGCTCTTCGCCGGGCTCTACGCCTGGCCCCTCCTCGGCCACCGCCCGACCCGGACGCTGCTGCTGGGCATCGCCCTCGCCACCGCGGGCGTGGTGCTCCTCGCCCCGCGGGGCGACTGGCGTCCGGGGCCTGGCGAGGGCTGGACCTTGCTGGGGGCCCTGGCCTTCGGGCTCGAGATCATCGCCGTCGCGCGCTTCGCGCCCCGCGTCGATCCGGCGGTCCTCACCGGGGTCCAGGCGCTGACCGTTGCCGTGACGCTGGCACCCTCGGGGCGCCGGGCCCTGGAGCAACTCGGCCGGCTGCCCGGCGAGGCCTGGTGGCGACTGGGCTACCTGGTCCTCGCTGGAAGCGTCCTCGCGCCCCTGCTGCAGGTGGTCGCCCAGCGGTCGCTCCCGCCCGGGCGGATCGGGCTGCTGTTCCAGCTCGAGTCGGTGTTCGCGCTGCTCTTCGCCCTCACCCTGGGCGGCGAGCGCTTCACGGCGCGCTGGTGGGCCGGGAGCGCCCTCATCCTCCTCGCGGTGACCGCCGTCGAGGCCCGCGCGGCCCGCGCTCCGGCGGCATCGCTCCCTCGAGCCAGCTGATGAAGCGCGCCCCCACGGCCGGGTCGTAGCGGAACTGCGCGGGGCCCGTGCCGGCCAGGTGAGCCTCGGCGATCCGGGAGGCGCCGCGATTGCCGGCCCGGTAGAGCTCGGTCGAGAGGTCGGCGCCGGCGTAGTCCTCCGGGCCGAGCTGGAAGTACGCCGGGAGCTGGAGCATGGCGAGCCTCGCGCGCATCTGCCCGCGCTCGACCGGCGCGGGATCGGGGCTGATGAGGAGCAGCGCCCCAACGTGGCGATCCAGCTCGGCGGCCTCCACCGCCATGGACGCGGTCGGGCCCACGCCGATCAGCAGGTAGCGGGCGGTGTCCACCGCGGCCGCCTGGGCGAGCGCGCGCAGGGCGTCGCGGGCGTCGCGCGCGGTCCGCCGCCCGAGCTGCTCCTCGCGTCCCCGCCAGGTGTCGGGAAGCGGGCAAGAGGTCCCGACCGAGCGCCCGAAGCCCCGCACATCCATCAGCATCACCGCGACGCCGGCCCTTCTCAGCGCGAACGCCAGGCTGTCGTATTCGGCGAGCCCCCGGTCCGCGCCCCGCAGGACCACGGCCGCCCGGGCTCGCGACTTGCCGGCCGGAGCCACGACCACGCCGCCCAGCTCGAAACCGTCGCCGGCCGGGAAGGCTCCCCGCTGGCCCCCGAGGACTCGCACCACCTGCCCGTCGGCCTCGTCGAGCTCGGTGATGGCGCGGTCGATCTGGGACTCGATCGCTTTCCCGCGGCCGCTCAGCGCCCCGATCCGGTCGATCGCTTCCATCACCTCGCGATCCTGGCGACGCGACGCCGCGGCCAGGGGCACGAGCAGCGAGATCGCCCGGCGCAGGTCGCCGGCCTGGAGGTAGGCGCGCGCGATGCGGAATCGCCACTCGGGCTCCTGGCTCAGGCGGTCCTCGAGCGGCCGGAACAGCGCCAGCGCCGTGTCGGGTCGTCCCGCCAGCAGGTGCGCCCACGCGGAGCGACTCTGGTACGACTCGTGCGCGCCCTCGTCGTCGAGCGGCGCGGGCTCGAGCAGGGTGAGCGCCGCGGCGACGTCCCCGTCGGCTCGCCGGCGCAGCAGGGCGTCGGCCAGCGCGAGCCGCTCCCGATATCCGCCGCCGAGGTCGACCGCCCGCCGGTAGCAGGTGATCGCGGTGTCCTCCGCTCCCGCCCGTTCGTAGCTCGTCCCGAGAAAGTACTGGGCCTCGCCGGCGGAGGCGCGGTCGGCGGCCCCCCCGCTCCGCGAGGTCTCGGCCAGCCGCGCGCGCAGCTCCGCGGGCGAGCCGCTCTGGATCAGGATCTGACCGACCGCCGGCGTGGGAGGCTGGGCGGCCGACGCGGTGGACCAGGCGCAGAGGACGAGGGCGGCAGCGGCTCCGGCGCTCGTCACGGAGCCTCCGCCCCGGCGATCGAGAGGAAGGCTCGCTCGAGCGGCGAGGGCTCCGGCTGCGGCGCTCCCCAGTCCGAGCGCCGGAGTGCTCGGGCCACGCGCCCGCGATGGAGGATGACGGCGCGATCGCAGAGTCGCTCGATGGTCTCGGTCACGTGGCTCGAGAACAGCACCGCGCAGCCGCCTCCCGCGAGCGCCCGCAGCTCGTCCTTGGCGGACAGCGAGGCGGCGACGTCGAAGCCCTCGAGGGCCTCGTCGCACAGCAGCACCGGAGGGCGGTGCAGGACCGCAGCGATGAACGACAGCTTCTTTCGCATCCCGTGGGAGAAACGCCCCACCGGCTCGTCGGTGCGCCCGACGAGGCCCAGGCGAGCGAACAACTCGGCGGCCCGCCGGCGCGCCGACCCCGGCTCCAGCCCCCGCACGGCGGCCAGGAACGCCAGGTATTCCTCCGCCGAGAGCTCGTCGTAGAACGTCGGCTCCTCGGGGATGTACCCGAGCCGCCGCTTCGCCTCGACCGCGTCCCGCCACAGGTCGATGCCGTCGAGGAGGACGGTGCCCGAATCGGGCGGTTGGAGCCCGGCGGCGGTGCGAAGCAGCGTGCTCTTGCCCGCTCCATTGGCCCCGAGGAGCCCCACCACCTCGCCCGATCCCACCTCGAGCGACACCTCGTCGAGCGCCAGCAACCTGCCGTAGCGCCGGGTGAGTCCCGCGACGCTCATCATGCCGGCTCCTCGAGGCGGGTCCAGCCCGGCAGGCGGAGCGCCGAGTGGATGAGCCCGGCGAGGAGCACGATCCAGCCCATCAGCGGGATCATCAGGCTTCCGGCCACCGCGAGGCCGAGCGACAGCGCGTAGAGACGCTGGGCGATCTCGGCGCGCGGGAACAGGGTGACGCCGTAGTTCGCCCCGAGCAGCGCGATCGCCAGCGCGGCCCCTCCGGTCCAGACCAGAAACACCAGGCGGGCCTCGGGTGCGAGCGGCCGGGCCGAGGCGGCGTGGGCGAGCACCAGCGCGGCCGCGAAGGCCATCGCCCACAATGCGCGGCTGCCCCAGATGACCCCGACCCCCAGCGGCAAGCCGCGGAGGACCATGAACGGATCCTCGCCGGAGAGCGCGATCAGCCATTCTCCCAGCGTCGCGGCGGCGACGAGCGCGAGCGCGAAGGCGGAGACGTGCTCCAGCGCACGCACCTCCGCCTCGGTGAGAGCCAGGGCCGGGGGCGCGGGGAGCGCCCAGCACCAGAGCGAGAGCAGCCCGAGCAGCAGCGGCGTCACGAGGCGGCGCCGCGCCGAGGTGGGCCGGAGGCTCAGCAGCAGGTCCTTCTCGCACAGCGCAAGCCATGCCGGCCGGGTGCGCCACCGCACCCCGCGACGGGGCGCTCCGCGAACCGGGTGAGAGGCCGTGGCGAGGGTGCGCACCAGCGGATGGAGGCCCGGCCCGGGCGGCGCGCGCCGCGCCATCACGAACGCGGCCACGGCGCAGCCGATCCGGCCCCCCGCGAGCACCATCCACACGAATGCCGCGGCGAGCAGGCCCAGCCACCAGAGCGGCACGAGCCCGACGGCCGCGAACAGGATCCCGGGAGCCGCGGCGATGGCGCCCAGCGCGAAGGCGCGCGACTCCCACGCCAGGTGCCGCGCCAGCCACGCCGGCGGCAGCGGCAGCGCCAGCCAGGGTGGGCCCGGGGGGTCGTGCAGTCGCGCCGCGTGGCGGGCTCCGGCCAGCGCGCCTCCGAGCGCGGCCAGCAGGGCGCACAGCCCCGCCGCCGCCTCGAGAACGGCCAGCGGCCCGTGCGAGCGGGCGAGCCCGTCGAAGGAAACCCGCGTGTGCCAGAACAAGAACGCTCCGATCAGCAGCCCGAGTGCCGCGAGCTCGAGCCGCAGCTTGGGCTCGATCTGGGCAAAGCGCCGCCGCACCAGCGCGCGGTGGAGATCCCGCAGGACGGCTGTCTGAGACTGGAGAGGCTCCATGATCGGGCCGACAGTCTACTGGACGGAACACCGGGCTCGGAACGCGCCCGGCCGGCGCGACGCCTCGCCTTTGCGCGGGCGGCGGGCCCGATGGCACCATCCCCGGTCATGACTTGCCATGCGGCCGTCGTGCATTCACCTCTCTACGCCTGCGACATCGGCCTGCATGTCTTCCCGGTCACGAAGTACGCCCGGGTGCGGGAGGCCCTGGCGGGGGCGGGCGACATCCACGACTCCGAGGTCCTCGAGCCGCCCCACCTGACGCGCGACGACCTGCTCCTGGTGCACACCGAGGAGTACCTGGACGACCTCGACCAGCTCCGCTGGACCCCCCGGACCATGTGGTCGGAGCTGCCGCTCCACGCCGACGTCGTGCGAGCCTACAAGGTGGCCGCCGGGGGCACGGTGTTCGCCTCGCGCGAGGCCCGGAAGCGCGGGTTGGGGGTCCACATCGGCGGCGGGTTCCATCACGCCTTCTCCGACCGGGCCGAGGGCTTCTGCTACATCAACGACCTCGCCTGCGCGATCCGGGTCCTGCAACGCGACGGGCACGTGAGCCGCGCCGCGGTGGTCGACCTGGACGTCCACCAGGGGAACGGGACCGCCGGGATCTTCCGGGGGGACGACCGCGTGTTCACGCTCTCGATCCACCAGGAAGCGAACTACCCGGTGCCGAAGCAGCGGAGCACGCTCGACATCGGGCTCGAGAACGGCACCGGCGACGCCGAGTACCTCCGCCGGCTCGAGGAGGCGCTGGCCCGGGTGTGGGAGTTCCAGCCGGAGATCGTGCTCTACCAGGCGGGCGCTGATCCGTTCCACGACGATCTGCTGGGCGGGCTCGCGCTCTCGCTCGCCGGCCTGGGGCAGCGCGACCGGCTGGTGCTCGAGGGATGCGCCGAGCGCTCGATCCCGGCCGTCGTCACCCTGGGCGGCGGCTACGCCCGGCGCGTCGAGGACACGATCGAGGCCCACCTCCAGACCTGCCGCCTGGCGCTCCGCCTCGCGCGCGAGATGGCGGAGCGTCGGGTGTGATCCGCGCCTGGCTGGCGGACGGCGGCGGGGCGCGGGAGACCACGCCCGAGGAGGCCCTGCGCGGCGCCTCCGCGGGCGGCGTGGCGTGGATCGACTTCGACTGCGAGGACGAAGCCGTGGCGCGCAAGACGCTCGAGCCCCTGCGGATCCATCCCCTCGTCCTCGAGGACATGGTGATGGAGGTCAACCGGCCCAAGGTCGACAACTACGGCGACTACCTCTACGTGGTCATGCACTCGGCTCGGTGGGACGAGGATCGGCCCACCCTGCGCGAGGTCGACATGGTGCTGGGCGAGCGCTTCCTCGTCACCTACCACGACGGAAGCACCCGATCGATCGCCGCCGCCCACGGCGTCATCGCCCTCACCGCCGGCCCCTCGCACCTGCTCCACTTCCTGTTGGACGTGCTGGTCGACCACTACCTGCCGATCGTCGACAGGATCGCGGAGGAGATCGACGAGCTCGAGGAGCGGATCTTCCAGGATCACGGCGGCGAGGTGCACGAGAAGATCATCCGTCTCAAGCGCGGGATGTCGGCGCTGCGCCGCATCGTGGGCCCGCAGCGCGACACCCTGCTGGCGCTCACCCGCGACGAGTTCCGGACCATCCCGCCGGAGATGCGGCCCTACCTTCGGGACGTTTACGACCGGCTCGCCCGGGTCAGCGATCTCCTCGACTCGTTCCGCGACGAGAGCGCCACCCTCCTCGACCTCCACGTGTCGGCCGCCTCCCATCGCCTGAACGAGGTGATCAAGCGACTCACCGTGATCGCCACGGTCGGGCTGCCCCTAACGCTGATCACCAGCTACTACGGGATGAACTTCAACCTGGCCGAGTACCACTGGCGCACCGGGTGGGCCTACGTCCTGGCGCTGCTGGCCGGTTCGGCAGGCGTGACGTGGTGGTACCTCAAGCGCAAGCGCTGGCTCTGAGAGGCAGGAAGAAGCGGGGGAGGGGTGGAAAAAGGGGGGGCAACGACCGAGAAGAGGGAGGGGATCCTTCCCACAGACGCCCGAGAGGGCACCACCTGGGCAAGTGGTTCGGGCGTCTCCGCAGCTCCTCACCCGCTTGGCCTCGCGCGACCCTCACGGCTCACCTCGCTCGGGATTGCCGCTCGATGTCTCGCTTCGGCAGGCCGCGTGCAGCGAACGCGACCCGGGCTTGGAATCGAAAGCTCCGTGCCAGGGAGTACTTTCTGCCCAGCTGCAAAGGTAGTGTTAACCCGCATGGTCCGAATGTCAAGACCTCGCCAGGTTGGAACTACAGACCTCGCCAGGTCGGGGAGGCCGGGGCTGACGGGCTAGGGCCCGCTCTTTCCCGTCCCCGGCGTAGCTCCCTGGGCGGGCCCGACCACCTCCAGGCTCGCATCGTCGACCTGCACGCGCCCGACGGCCGGCCCGTTGAACGCGAACCACACCCACACCTCGTAGGTGTCCGCCGGCAGGTCCATCTCGGCGGTCATCGGACTCCAGGGCGTCGTGCCCGAGAGCGGTGCGACCGAGCCCATCTGGCCCACTCCTTTCAGCGAGTGGCAGTAGACCTTGACGTAGGCGCTCCCCTGCAGCGTGTCGGTCTTCATGAATCCCGAGAGCTTGATGTGCTTGCCCCCGAGATTGCGGTTGCAGACCACCTGGCAGACGCCGCTCTGTGCCTGGATGATCCCCACGTCCCCTCCGCAGGTGAGGTTCAGGGACGCCTTCCCCGAGTGGGCGATCGTGGTGTCGCGCTCCGCCTTCATGGTCGGATAGGGAGGCAGGGAGTACTCCCAGGCGCCGTCGTCCCCCTCGAAGCCCGGGTCCACGAGCAGGTTGGCATGAGGGGCGATCTCGGGCGCCGGCTGCGCGGGCTCGAGGGTCAGGGACGCATCGTCGATCACGAGCTGCCCGGTGCCGATGACGCCGCACCGGACGAACAGGACGCTGACGCTCGGGGGCACGAACACTCGCACTTCGCGCCGCACCCAGTCGGTCTCCGGCTCGGGGAAGAACGCCCGCTTCCATCCCAGATCGACCAGCGGGTCGTCGATCGCGTTGATGCCCAGCTTCTGACCGGCGTCGAGCCGGTCCATCCCCCATACCTTCGCCATCTTGCTGATCGTGTCGCGGTAGGCCTGGAGCACGACGTAAGCGCGTCCCTCCACTCCGCTGCTGCGGGTCCAGACCGAGAACACCGCGTCCTTGTTCCACGCCTCCGGGCCGACCAGCACCGTCTGGCTCCAGTTGTGGGCCATGTAATAGAGACCGCTGGCGCTCGCCACGCTGACGGCGTACTTGCCACCGTGCACGTTGAACTGGTCGCGCGTGAACAGCACGGTCGGGAGGTTGGCCCGCGAGGTGTCCCACCCCGCCGGCATCCACGAGCTTCCCTTCGAGCCGTCCTCGAAGCCCGGATTCACGAGCAGGTTCCTGGACTGGGCCCGGGCGGTGGACGCGGATTCCGCCGGGGGTCGCTTGTCCGGCGTCTTGGCGGCGCCTGCCTCGAGCGCGACGAGGATCAGCGCTCCGAGCATCACCGATACCATCCAGCGTGTTCGCACCATGAGTGTGTGGGCCTCTCCGGAATGGGGAAGGGGCGGAGCAAGAAACAACGAGTATCACGAGCGGTCCGCCGGAGGGTCAAGTGCAATTCCCAATCCTTTGCGACGCCATGAAGATTGGCGCTCGACCGCGCCCGCCGACCGCGCGCCGATTGCAAGACGCAGCGGCCCGCCATGCCGGGTCGCGCATGAGCGTTGCGGTGGGCGCGGGCCACGAGGGACCTCGGGTGGCGCTCGGGATGAAGTCGGGATGAAGGGTTTGCGCCGCGGCGCGGTCTGTCCCTAGACTGCCCCGTTCCCGCACGATCCCTAACCCAGGACCTTCCATGGCCAACCCTCCGCAGTCCACCGTGTCCGACCCTGCCTCGGAGCTCGCCGCGCTGCTGCCGTTCGAGCTCCTCGAGGAGCTCATCGCGCTCGCACGGGCTCACGGCGCCGAGTTCGCCGAGGTCTACGGAGAGCACACGGTTCACACCGGCTTCTCGCTCGAGGAGAACCGGCTCAAGCGCTGCGAGCGCTCGATCCTCCGGGGAGTGGGCGTGCGCGCCGTGAGCGGCGAGCAGACGGGCTACGCCTACGCCGACGGTTTCGAGCCGGAGGACCTGCGCGAGGCCGCGCGCGTGGCCGCCCGGATCGCGCGCGCCGGCGCGGCCGACGGCCGCCCGAAGTCGTTCAAGGTGGTCGATGCCCCGGCGCCGTTCCAGCTGAGCGAGCCGGCCCCGGCGGCGCTCGACGAGTCGCGCAAGATCGCGCTCCTCCAGCGCGCCAACGACGCCGCACGCTCGCACGACCCGCGCGTGCACGAGGTCAGCGCGGCGCTCTCCGACTCCACCAAGCAGTTCGTGGTGGCGAACAGCGACGGCCTGTGGGCTGCGGACCGCCAGTACCTCGCGCGTCTCACCGTGGTCGCGCTGGCGCTGGCCGACGGGGAGCGGCAGCAGGGCTTCGCGGCCGGCGGAGGGGCGGTGGAGGCCTCCTACTTCGAGCGCGATCGATCGCCCGAGACCATCGCCCGCGAGGCGGCCGAGACCGCGGTGCTCCTGCTCGCGGCGCGCGAGCCGGAAGCCGGAGCCTATCCGGTGGTGGTCGCCTCCGGCTGGGGCGGCGTGATGGTGCACGAGTGCTTCGGCCACAGCATGGAAGGCGACACGATCCGCAAGCGCACCTCGATCCGCGCCACCCAGCGCGGCCAGCAGGTGGCGGCCAGGGGGGTGACCATCGTCGACAGCGGCGTCGTGCCGTTCAGCCGCGGCTCGTTCCGGGTCGACGACGAGGGGACGCCGGCGCAGCGCACGGTCCTGGTCGAGGACGGGCTGCTGGTCGGCTATCTCTGGGACCTGCTCAACGCCCGGCTCACCGGCGAGCGGCCGACCGGGAACGGCCGGAGGAGCTCGTACCGGGACTACCCGCTGTGCCGCATGACCAACACCTACATCGAGGCCGGCCCTCAAGCCCCCGAGGATCTGATCGCCTCGGTGAAGCGCGGTCTCTACTGCAAGAACCTGGGCGGCGGCTCGGTCAACCCCGCCGACGGCAACTTCTCGTTCCAGGTGACCGAGGCGCACCAGATCGAGAACGGCAAGCTCACCTACCCGGTGCGCAACGCCACTCTCACCGGCAACGGCAACGACGCGATGCTGAAGATCGACGCGGTCGCCAGCGACCTCGAGATCGACGGCACCACCGGATCGTGCGGCAAGGACGGGCAGTGGAAGCCGGTCGGGGTCGGGCAGCCGACGGTGCGGTTCACCGCCATCACCGTGGGAGGGACGCGAACGTGAGCCCCTTCTCGGCGGGTGTCCAGCCGGTGGCGGAAGCCGCCCTCGAGGCGGTCGCGGCCGAGGCGGTGGAGCGGGCGCGGGCGGCCGGGGCCGAGGAGGCCGAGGCGATCGTCGAGAGCACGCGCTCCTTCACCGCGCGCGCTCTCAACCGCCAGGTCGAGACCCTGAAGCAGAGCGTCACCCACGGCCTCGGTCTCCGGGTGATCGTGAACGGGGCGGTGGGCTTCGTCTCCACCAACGATTTCCGGAGCGCCGCCCTCGAGGACCTGACGCGGCGCGTGGTCATCCTGGCTCGCTTCGCGACCCCGGACCCGGCGAACGGACTTCCGGCTCCCGAGCGCGAGGATCCGCCGGGCGACCTCAGGCTCTTCGACCCGGCGGTGCTCGAGCTCCCGCCGGACCGGAAGATCGACATGGCGCTCACGCTCGAGCGCGTGGCCCTGGGCTACGATCCGCGCATCCGCCGCACCGAGGGCGCCGCGGTCTCGAGCCACGACGGCGCGGTGGCGCTGGTCAACTCGCATGGTCTGGCGCGCACCTGGAGCGGCACCGCGGTGAGCGCCCACGTCGTGGCGCTCGCCGACGATCGCGAGGGCAAGCAGCAGACCGGATACTACGGGGTCTCCAGGCGCTGGCTCGGCGAGCTGCCGCCGCTCGAGGAGCTGGCCCGGGAGGCGGCGAGGCGGGCGGTCCAGAGGATCGGCGCGCGTCCCGTGCCGGCGGCGCGCGTCCCGGTGGTGATGCACCCCGACATCGGCGCCGCCTGGCTCTCCGACCTCCACGGCGCCTTCAGCGGGGCGGGGGTGGTCAAGCAGGCTTCGTGGCTCACCGACAAGCTCGGGCAGACGATCGCCGCGCCCAGCGTCACCCTCGTGGACGACGGGCGGATGCCCGGCGGGATCGCGACCGAGCCCTACGACGGAGAGGGCATCCCGACCCGGCGCAACGTGCTGATCGACCGCGGGCGATGCGCGATGTTCGAGTTCGACGCCTACTACGGAAGGCGCATGGGGACGGGCTCGACCGGCAGCGCCCAGAGGTCCTACGCCTCGGTCCCGGGCGTGGGCCACAACAATCTCTACCTCGAGCCCGGCACGGAGACGCCCGAAGCGATCCTTGCCCGGGTCGACCGGGGCTTCTACATGGACGACCAGGGCTCGTTCGGCTTCAACTCGGTGACCGGCGACTATTCCTACCAGGCGCAGGGACACTGGATCGAGCGGGGCGAGAAGGCGTTCCCGGTCGAGGGCGTCACCGTGGCCTCGAACTCGCTGGAGATGCTGCGCCAGGTGGTCGCGGTGGGGAACGACCTCAGGTTCGAGCACGCGGTGGCCTGCCCGACGCTCCTGATCGCCGAGATGACGGTGAGCGGGGGCGTAGAAGGCTAGAAGTGTTCCGGTCCGGAACACCAGGCCCGAGGGCGGGCCGCCGGCTCGACTACGAGTTCCGGAACGACGCCACCAGCGCCACGTTGCGCCGCACCGCGGGCGGAGGGCTCTTGGAGTGGCCGAGGCGCAGCAGCATGAGGGGCTCCTCGCCCCCCGCGGCGAACTGCCGCAGGACCTCGGCCCGGTAGCGGTCGCTCTCGATCAGCGCGTTGATGGGCTGGTGGGCGATGCCGAGCGTCGTCGCCTTCAGGGCGAAGCGCTCGTAGGCCTGCCCGCCGGTCAGCCACTGAGCCTCCCCGCCACGCACCGCGACGAGCAGCGCCAGCGCTCCCGCCGAGCGGACCGCCGAGCGCGCCTGCTTGGCGGCGCTCTGCGCCCCGAAGCGCAGGAACCAGCTCTCGGGATTGAAGTAGCGGCCCGCCATCCAGCGCGCCGGCCCTCCCAGCTCCAGCTCGTCGACGCTGACGCCGTCGCCACGGCGCCGGGCGTCGTCGTCGAAGCGCATCCACGAGTACTGCTCGGCCTCCGCTCGGCGGTCCAGCACCCGCTCGTGGATCGCCTGGTGGGCGAGGTCGGCCACCGACTCGATCCGGTCGCGGTCGTCGATCCAGTGGAGCAGAAAGCCCTCCGGCACCTGGGCGATGAGCTGCGCCCGGTTGGGGGCCAGGATGCCGCGCTCGTCGTACATGCGGCGATTGGTGCGGCGCTCGACGATCGCGCCGAACATCGGGCGGTCGCGCCTGAGGTCACCGTTGGACCACGTGACCTCCGCCACCAGGCCCCCCGGGCCGTCGTGCGGCGCGTAGGTGACATTCGGCCGCAGACCGTAGGCTCGCGCCGCCACCAGCAGGTTCTCGAGCGCGGCGCCGAGCGAGATCATCAGGCCCCGCTGCGCCGGGTCGGTGATGGGAAGCGAGCGCTGGCCGTCGGCGACCAGACGGATCGTCGAGCCTTCGACCTCGAATCGCCACGGCTGGCTGTTCCAGAGGCTGGGAGCGAGGACCGCGGCGGCCACCAGCGAGCGAGCGGTCTCGAGCGCGCCGGCGGGCGGCTCGTCGGGGAGCGTCCAGGGCTGGAGCACGGGCTGCGGGCGCGCCGCTCGGCGCGCCCACGCCCGGTGGGACCGCAGCGCCAGGTAGGCGGCGGCACCGCCCGCGAGGATCAGGAACCGGCGGCGTTGAATCGCGCGCTCCGGCCGCGGCTGGCGGCCCCGCAGCTTGTCCATGGGCGGGGGAGCCTGCGTGAAGAGCGGGTCAAACGTCAACTGGAGGTCAACCGTGCGGTCCGAAGGTGCTCGACCGGGCGGAGTTACCTGGGAATCCGGCCCGGGCGAAGGGCGGTGCCCATCTGGGTTACCCTCGCCAGGTGTCTTGCACCCGCTTCCTTGCCGATTCTTCCCTCGACTACGTCGCCCGGCGGCTCCGTTTCCTGGGCTTCGACGTCGAGACGCTGCCGGGAGCACCCCTCCGGCAGCTCTTCGAGGCGGCTCGCCGCGATGGGCGTACCGTGATCACGCCGAGTGTGCGGCACCCGCGGCGATTCGCCCGCGTTCCGGCGGTGGTGGTCGAGCGTGAGGACGTCGCGGCCGCGGTGCGGGCCGTGGCTGCGACTCACGAGACCGCGGGCCCGCCGTTCAGCCGGTGTGCGCTCTGCAACCGCGTGCTCGAGACCCTGCCGGCGAGCGCCGCCGCCGGCTCCGTGCCCGGCGAGGTGATCGCGGCGCACGAGGAGCTGAGGCACTGCACGGGCTGCGGCAAGTGGTACTGGGAAGGGAGCCACGTCGACCGGGTGCGGATGTGGTTCGAGCAAGTGCTGGGCCCGCCGGCCGGTTAGCGCCGGTCGCCCGCGCTACCGGCAGTTGAGCGAGGTTGCCAGCTGTCGCGCCTGGCGCGCGAACGACTCGGCCCGCGCCATGTCACCGCGGGCGAGCGCCGCCCGGGTCTGGTTCAGGAGCTCGAGCACGCTGTCGTAGGTGCTCTCCTGCTCGGGGAAGAGCCTCCGCCCCTCGCAGCGGCGGGCGGCCGTGACCGCCGCCGTGGTGTCGGCGGCGAGCCTCGACTGGACGACGGGCCGCGCGTGGGTCGTGGTGTCCGGCGGCGGCGTGGGGGGGACCAGGCTGTCCGGCGCGGGGGCGTTCTCGGGGGGCTGCGGCGGCGTCGGACGCGACTCGACCGGGACCCCGACGGGCTCGCGACCCGTGGCCGTGAGACGCGCGCAACCGGTTCCGAGCACCAGCAGGAGCAGGGCCACCGCGAAGGGGCCTCGCGGGAGCCTCGCAGGGACCCGCCGGGGCGCCGGCCGCCGGGCCGGCATGCCGCGCGATTCCCGGCTCGAACCCGCCCCCTCGTTCGTCACGCGATGCCTCTCTCCTCGACTTCCTCCGGCCCGAACCGCCGCACGGTATCACACCGCGCGGGGTGGGTGCGCACCCGGGCGGCATGGGGTTAGCAAGTGATCTGACCGCTCGGTTTTGACAAGTGATCTGTCCGCCGAGCCTGCCGTGCCGTTGCCGGCCTGGCGGGTCGATGCGCACCCGCGCGGCATTGCCGATTGGGGCGCCGCCCTCTAGTATGCGGCCCCGGCGAGCGCCTCACGTCCGCCCGGCCCTTGCCCCCACCCTGCATGGACCTCTCCATCGTCATCGTCCACTACAAGAGGCCCGACCGGCTGCTGAGCTGCCTCGGCGCCCTCGAGCCGGAGCTGCGGCCGCTCGCGAGCGAGACCGTGGTGATCGACAACCACTCGCTCGACGGGGCTCCGGAGCTCCTGGCCGGAAGGTTCCCCGCGGCGCAGGTGATCGTGAATTCCGAGAACCTGGGCTACGCGCGCGCCGTGAACCAGGGAATCCGAGCCACCACCGCCCCGCTGGTCCTGGTGATGAACCCCGATTGCGAGGTGATGCCGAATGCGATCGCGGCGCTGGCGGCGTATCTCCGCGAGCATCCGGGCACGGCCATCGCCGGCCCCAAGATCCTGAATCCGGACGGCTCCCTCGAGTACTCCGCGCGCGCCTTTCCGGACCACCTGACCTTCCTGTTCAACCGCTACTCGCTCCTCACCCGCCTGTTCCCGAACAACCCTTTCTCGCGCCGCTACCTCCTCACCGACTGGGACCACGCCTCGGTGCGCGAGGTCGACTGGCTTTCGGGAGCCTGTCTCATGGTGCGGCGCGAGGCGATCGATCGAGTGGGCCCGATGGACGAGGCGTTCTTTCTGTTCAACGAGGACGTGGACTGGTGCCGGAGGATGCGCCTGGCGGGATGGGCCGTGACCTATGTCCCCGAGGCCGTCGTGGTGCATCACATCGGGGCGAGCAAGGCCAAGGTGGACCCCCGTGTCATCTTCGAGCGCCACCGCGGCATGATCCACTACTTCCACAAGCATCACCCGGCACCCCCACCCGTGTCGATGCTGGCGGACGCGCTCATCATGTTCCGCGCCGCGCTCATGGTCGCGGCGAACGCGCTCCGGCTGCGCTGAGATGCGGATCCCTTACTCGCTGATCCTCGCCGTCGCCGCGCTCGCGGGAGCGCTGATCGCCACGCCCCTGGTGCGTCGCTTGGCCGCGCGCGCCGGGGCGTTCGACCATCCGGGCCCCCGCCGGATCCACCGCGAGCCGATTCCCACGCTGGGCGGGCTCGCGCTGGTCGGGGTCGTGCTCAGCGTGGCCTGGGCGGCCCGGCTCCTCCCCGGGCCGGCGCAGGCGCTCGAGATAAGGCCGCTCGTCGGGCTGACCCTGGCCGCGGTGCCGCTCCTCGTCCTGGGCGTCCTCGACGACCTGCGCGGCAGCTCTCCGTGGGCCAAGCTCGCCGTCCAGGCGCTCTCGGCCCTGGTCCTCTGCGCCTTCGGCTACGGGATCCACGCGATCACCAATCCCTTCGGGCCGCCGATCGAGTCGGGCGCCCTCAACCTCCCGCTCACCGTCGCCTGGGTGGTGGTGGTCATCAACGGGATCAACCTGATCGACGGCCTGGACGGTCTGGCCGCGGGCGTGGTGCTCATCGGCTCGGCGACGCTCTGGTGGGTGGGACGCACCCACTCCAACTTCTACGTCATGTTCATCTCTTCGTGCATGATCGGCGCGAGCCTGGGGTTCCTGCGCTACAACTTCCCGCCGGCGCGCATCTTCATGGGCGATACCGGAAGCCAGTTCCTCGGCCTCGTCCTGGCCGCGATCTCGCTGCTCGAGAACCGCAAGGGCACCACCACCGTGACGCTGCTCTTTCCGCTGGTTGCCCTGGCGCTCCCGATCGCCGACAGCCTGCTCGCGTTCCTGCGCCGTCTGGTGCGCGGCCGCCCGATCTTCAGGGCCGACTCGGCGCACATCCATCACCGCCTGCTGAGGCTGGGGCTCTCGCAGCGGAGCGCGGTGCTGATCCTGTGGTTCCTGTGCGCATACTTCGGAGTGATGGCGGTGGTGCTGGCGGCCCTGCCGGGGACCTACGCCACGGTGCTCGCCATCGTGCTCGCCGCCGGGCTGCTGTTTGCCTTCGAGGTGCTCGAGTTCATCGACCGGAAGCTCGCGGAGCGAGGGGATTCTGCCGCCTCGGCGGACCCAGACGCGGAGAGGCGCGTGGACGTGGCGGATGCGAGCGCCGAGCGCCGTGCGGCACCCGGGGTTGGGCGCGAATAGGCTGGGCTGTGTCTCGGGCACGTGCCGGGTTTTCCGGCGAACGGGGCGGCCATGCAGGGCTACCGCTGTCGGCCAAGCTCCTCACCGCCTACGAGGTTTCGGTCTTCGACGTCTCCGGCCGGCTAAATCGGGTCCTCGACCGCGGCAACGCCAGAGCCGGGCGGTTCGCAGTAGACTGTGATTTGAACTCCGACGAAGGGCAGCCCGTTGATGGGGCGATAGTGCCGCCTAGGCGCTCAGCGGAGCCGCGCTCCTCCGAACGGTGCCGACTTGGCTTCTCTCGCGGGCGGGCAGGACCGGCGGCACACGACTGCTCCGCGTGAGGGTTGAAGGAGGGGATGGGCAGGCGCGGTTCGACGGTCTCCCTTCACCACGGTTCAGGCGAGGTGGGAGGGGGGCCGGACTCGCGTGTGGCGCCGTGGAGGGACCGGGAGCGTGGGGCTGGACGGTAGGGGTGGCACGGCATGCCTTTAGACAATCTTCAGCATAATGGGACCCCGGGGGCTCCACCGCCACACCACCCAGCCCGGTCCCGGACGTCGGTCGAAGGGGCGAACGCTCTCGATGCACCGTGAATCTCTTGCACGCGGCATGCCCGCGGGAAACGCGGGCGTTCCGCTCGAGGGTTCGAAGGGCAGGCGCCCGGTCCGGGTCGAGGGCGACCGATCGCCGACGGCGCGGCGCATCCGAGAATGCAGCGCCGCCCGCGTCACCGTGGACGGCGCCGTGCTCCCCCGTCAATACGTCATCGTGAAGTTGATCTTGGCGCTCCAGTGGAAAGCGCCGGGATTGCGGGGGCGGCCCGAGGGGAGCGGAGCCTGGTGCCGCGATTTGCTGCCTCCTGCCCCGAAGACCGGATTGACGGGATCGTTCTCGGTGTTCAGGCGGATGATCCGCACGTCGAAGCCGAGGAGCTGCCCCTTCTGGATCGGAGCGTTGGCGCCCAAGGCGACGTAGACCCCCGGGTTGATGCTCCTGATATCGCTTCCCGTACGGTAGGTCTTCCGATAGAAGCCGCCGGCGCCGAGACCCAGGTAGGGCCGCAAGGCGGTCTTCCACTGGTAGTGGCGCATCATCTCGACCGTCACCGGCACCTCGACCTCGGTGGCGGCGCCGAGCTTTCCGAGCAGCTCGTGATGGACGTAGGCCCCGAGGGAGTAGCCCTGCTTGAAGAAGCTCGCCTTGTGCACCTTGAGGGGCGCCAGCATCCGGCTGTAGCCGAAGCCGTACCCGCCGCCGCCATCGCCGGCTCCGACAGCGGTCGACTTCGCGTAGCCGGCCCGCACCGAGAGCCAGTTCTGGCCGCTCGCCCACGGATCCTCGGACGGCGCGGTGGTCGCCGCAGTCGGGGGCGGGACGGACTCCGCGGCCGCGGTCGCGGCGGCCACCGCGCCGGCGACGGCGAGAGCGGCAGAGATTACCCACCCCTTCGATCGAGCGAATCCAGGCAAGGCCGACCCTCCTATGAAAGCCAAGGCGGGGGAAGCTAGCAAAGCCCCGGCGGCGACCACAAGCTGCCGAGTCTCACCACCCGAACCTGCGAAACGTTCTTCCCCTGGCGTTCGCGCTTCGCTACTTTGTGCGGCCATGGTGTGTGCCCATGGTCTCCTCGACCCGCGGGCGAGTGCCGCGCCCCGGCCCGGAGGCCCGGGCGCGAGCGCCCCGACGCCTTCCGGCCGCGCCGGCTCATGAGCCCCGCCCGCGCCGCGCGGCTGCCGGCGTTGCGCTACCGGCCGGCGCGCCGCACCGACGTCGAGACCCTGGCCGAGCTCGGAATGCGGGCCTACCGCGTCTCGAGCCTCGAGAAGCGCCGCGAGTTCTACACCGACCATCCGCGCTTCGGCCTCCGCGACGTTCGGGTCGGCGAGCTCGACGGCCAGATCGTGGCCTCGCTCGTGCTCTACCCGTTCACCGCGTTCGTGCGCGGCCAGCGCCTCCCGCTCATCGGGGTGGGCTCGGTCGCGGTCTCGCCCGAGCACCGCCGCCGCGGCATCGGCGAGGCGCTGATACGCGCCGCCCTGCGCGAGATGCGGCAGAACGGGCAGGCGCTCTCGGTCCTCTACGCCTTCCGCGGCTCGTACTACCGCAAGCTCGGCTACGGCGCGATCGAGATCACCCAGCCGCTCGCCTTCGCCCCGGCCAACCTTCCGGAATCCGACGAGACGCGGCTCACGCGCCGGCTCATGCTGCCCGACCGTCCGGCCGTGCAGGCGCTCTACGACCGGGTCGCCTCTCAGGGTCACTTCGCGCTGGCGCGGCGTCCGGAGTGGTGGAACCAGCGACTGTGGGGCTACCCGGGCGACTGGGTAGTGTACGAGGGCCGGCGCCGCGGGCAGATCGAGGGCTATCTCCATTACGAGGCGGACTCCGCCCACGGCGCCTTCCGGCTCGCCCTCACCTTGATCGAGTTCGTGGCCGCCACTCCCGAGGCGCACCGCGGGCTGGTGGGCTACCTGGCCTCGCTCTCGGACCAGGTGCAGGAGATCCACTTCGCCGCCCCGGGGGACAGCGCCTGGACGATGCTGTACGAGACCCCCCAGAACCTGCGGCCCGGCCCCGAGATCGGGATCATGACCGATACCGGGAACGTCGCGCACGGCGCGATGCTGCGCGTCACCGACGTCAAGCTCGCACTCGAGGGATTCCCGGTGGCCCAGGCCGCGCGCGGCGATGTGGTGATCGAGGTCGACGACGCGATCCTGCCCCAGAACTCCCGCGGCTACCGGCTGGGCGCGCGTGACGGGAAGCTCAAGGTCGGCGCCGATGCCGTGCGCACCGGAGCGCGGCCCCGGCTCCCGCGGCTGCGGGTCGAGGCCGACATGCTCGGGCCGCTGATCGCCGGCACGCTCTCGCCGGTGCGCGCCGCGGAGGTCGGGCTGATCGACTCGAGCGGCGGGGCGGCGGAGGCGATCGAGCCGTGGTTCCGCTGCCGCCCGGCGTTCCTCTACCAGCTCAACGCCTTCTGACCGACGTGCCCCCTCCCTTCACGGTGCGATGCGAGATCCACCCGCGCTTCCGCGACACCGACGCGATGGGGCACATCAACAACGCGGTCTACGTCACGTACCTGGAGGTGGCGCGCCAGGAGTACTGGCGGCGGTTCGACGGCGCCGATTACCGGCGCGTGCCCTTCATCCTCGCCAGCGTGAGCTGCGACTTCCGCTCCGAGGCGCAGGTGAGCGAGGTGCTCGAGGTCGGCATCCGCTGCGAGTGGATCGGCGACAAGTCATTCGCGTTCTCGTACGAGATCCGCGAGCGCGGCACGCAGCGGCTGGTGGCCGAGGCGACATCGATCCAGGTGTGCTACGA
The DNA here is from genome assembly GCA_005893225.1 of Candidatus Eiseniibacteriota bacterium. Lineage (GTDB taxonomy): Bacteria > Eisenbacteria > RBG-16-71-46 > RBG-16-71-46 > RBG-16-71-46 > WS-3. The sequence continues at coordinate 10,838 of VBOT01000071.1, read as the reverse complement.
CTACGAGGCGAAGCGCAGCATCCGGATGCCCGAGGAGCTGAGGCGGGCCCTGGAGTCCTTCGAGGGCAGGAGCCTGGCGAGGACCGCCGAGGGGAGATCTCATGAAGCGCGCAGGTAGGGAACGCTCCGCCAGGGGCGGGGGCTCGCGTCGCCGCTTTCTCAAGCTGATCGCGGCCGGCTCGGCCGGCCTCCTGGCCGGGACTGCCTCGGCCGCGCCGGCGCCCGCGCGCCGCGCGAACACCGCGAGGGCGAAGGCCGGTAACGCGAAGCTCGCTCCGGAGCCTTCCCGCTCGAAGGCGGTCGAGGCCGAGATCGAGAGCCAGAAGAAGTCCCTCGCCAGGACGCTCAAGACGATCCGCGACTACCCGCTCCCACCCGGGAGCGAGATGGCGTTCGCGTTCAGGCCGATCAAGGCCGCGCGCGGCGCGAAGCAGGGCGCTCCGCGCAGCGGGAGGGCCGGATGAGCGCCCTCGGCGAGGACATCCTCTACCTCTCGGTGAGCGAGCTCTCGGCGCGGATCCGCTCGCGCAAGCTCTCGCCGGTCGAGCTCACTGAGGCCTACCTGGAGCGCATCCGGACGCTCGGGCCGAGGCTCAATGCGTTCCAGACCGTGACGCCGGAGCTGGCGCGCGACCAGGCGCGCGCCGCCGAGGCCGAGATCGCTCGCGGGCGCTACCGCGGCCCGCTGCACGGGATCCCTTACGGCGCCAAGGACCTGCTCGCGACCGCGGGAATCGAGACGTCGTGGGGCGCGGTGCCGTGCCGGGGCCAGAAGTTCGATGCCGATGCCACCGTGGTCCGCCGGCTGCGCGAGGCCGGCGCGATCCTCCTCGGCAAGCTCGCGATGGTGGAGTTCGCCGGCGGCCTCGGCTACCGCTTCGCCAACGCCTCGATCAGCGGTCCCGGGCGGAACCCCTGGAACCCGGATCGCTGGACCGGCGGCTCGTCGTCGGGCTCGGGGGCCGCCGTGGCGGCCGCGCTCGTCCCCTTCGCGCTCGGCACCGAGACCTGGGGCTCGATCCTCTGCCCCTCGGCGTTCTGCGGCATCACCGGGCTCCGCCCCACCTACGGTCGCGTGAGCCGCGCCGGCGCCATGGTGTGCTCATGGACCTTCGACAAGGTGGGCCCTCTCGCGCGCTCGGCGGCGGACTGCCGGCTGGTCCTCCAGGCGGTCGCGGGCCCCGATGCCGGCGACCCGACCGCCTCCGACGAGCCGGTGCGTCTCGCGCCCGGCGCCGGCAAGCCGCTGTCCCGTCTCAAGGCCGGCCTCATCCCGCTCGACTTCTCGAAGGCCGGCGAGCCGGAGGTGAAGGCGGCGTTCGAGCGCGCGGCCGAGGAGTTGAACGCGGCCGGGCTCACGATCGAGGAGACCAAGCTTCCCGAGTTTCCGGCGACCGAGGTCGCGGGGCTCGTCATCACCGCCGAGGCGCTCTCGACGTTCGAGAAGTTCTACCGCGACGGCGGGGTGCGGGAGCTCAAGGATCCCTACGCGCGCTACCAGGTGGAGATCAGCCAGGCCATGACCGGCCCCGATCTGGTGAAGGCCTGGCGCATGCGCCGCGTGCTGCAGGAGAAGATGGCCGAGTTCTTCTCCGCCTACGACGTGATCCTGACCCCCAACTTCATGTCGGTGGCGCCGCGGATCGAGGAGGACCTCAACCAGGCGCTCCCCTACGCGGACCCGGTCGGCGCGGTGGGCAACGCCTGCGGCCTGCCGTCGATCGCGCTGCCCTGCGGGTTCGGCAAGGAGCACATGCCGGTGGGATTCCAGCTCATGGGCGCCCCGTTCGAGGAGGCGACGCTGCTGGATCTCGGCGAGCTCTACCAGAAGCGCACCGCGTTCCACCGCGAGCGGCCGGTGCTCGAGGCGTAGTGTTCACGAGTCGGCGCGCGCGGCCCGTCATGATCGGACCGCTCGTCGCCGCGGCCATCCTTGCGGGCACCGGGTCCGGTGGCTTCGCCGCCGCCGGGCCGGTTGCAGCCGCGAGCGGGGCCCATCGAGCGGATTCCGATGCTCCCCGCGCGTCGCCGATCGAGTGGCGCCCGGTCATCGCCGGCGTGACCTACGCCGCGATCCCGATCCCACGAGCGGTCCCCTTGGGCGATCCCCATCTCCACGTGGTCCGGATCGATCCCCGGAAGGCCCGCCTACGCGCCGCGATGGCGTCCGAAGTCGACGGGCGGCGGCGGACGGCCGCGGAATGGTGCGCCGGATCGAACCTCGCGGTGGCGATCAACCTGGGCATGTTCCAGGGCGCCCCGCTCTCCAATGTCGGCTACGCGCGGCAGGGCAAACATCTCGACAACTCACGCTGGAACGCCTACCGCTCCGCGCTCGTGTTCGGCGCGAGACGCTCCGGGATTCCCCCCGCGCGCCTAATCGATCTCGACCAGCCAGGAGCGAGGCGGCAGACCGAGGAGTACGAGGTGGCGGTGCAGAATCTCCGGCTCATCGAGGCCCCCGGCAGGAGCGTGTGGTCGAGGCAGACGCGACGCTGGAGCGAGGCGGCGATCGGAATGGACGCGCAGGGCGAGATCCTGTTCCTGTTCTGCCGCAGCCCCTTCACCATGTTCGAGTTCAACCGCCTGCTGCTCTCGCTGCCGCTCCGCGTCACGCGTGCGATGCACGTCGAGGGGGGACCCGAGGCGAGCCTCTCCATCCACGCGGGCGGCTGGAATCTCGACCTCTGCGGCAGCTACGAGACCGGTTTCCGCGAGGACGACGGGGAGACGCACGCTTGGCCCATCCCCAACGTGGTCGGGGTCGAAGCGGTTCCTTGAGGGGAACACGAGTGTCCCACGCCTTCGAGCGGGCGGAACGCGAGACCGTCGGCGCGCTCCCCCATTGCCGACCTTCTCGAGATGAGGCAGATTGCGGGCGTGTCCCCCTCCACACCCCAATCCCCGATCACCTCGATGCCGCCGCGGCTCCTCAGGGTGCTGGTCGACGCCATGGCGGCATTCCCGGCTCGAGCTCGAGAGCACGGCAAGGTCTATGCGGCCGTCGGCCGCGTCGGTCCCCTCGAGGTCCGGGAAGGATTCATCGAAGCGGTCGTCCGGGCCACCACGGACTGCGAGGTCACCTGGGAGTGGGAGGAGGAGCAGGGTCTGTGGTGGCCCGGCTGCACCTGTCGTGCTTCCCCGGACTGCGAGCACACCTATGCGGTCGCGTGCTGCGTGGTCGACCAGGCGAAGCGCGATCTGGCGTTCTTCGACAAGCGTCTGGTCCGACTCCTCCCGGCGGCGGTGAGACGGCCGCGCGCGGGACCGGAGCGGCCGGCTCCCAGGGGGGCGGACGCCGCCCGGAACGCCCCCCCGCGCCCGGCGTCGCCGAGCCCCGGCAAGCAGGCGCTCGAGGAGCTCCGCCGGGCGGGCGACTTCTGGGAGCGGCAGAGAGTCCTCGAGCAGATGCTGCGGGAAGGATCGGGCGCGGTGATTCGTACGTTCGCGCCGCCGTTTCCGGAGATTCTCGACGAAGCCGACTTCGACCTCATGTGCTGGTTCCTGGCGCGCGAGATCGGACGAAGAACGGGAGGCTGGGTCCCCGCGGCACTGGCTGACCACCGCGAGCGCCCCGATCTCGTGGAGCGCTATCGCGCCCGGCACTTCGGCGCGATGGACGACGACCTCACGGAGTGGGCCCTGCGACGGCAACGGCGCGCGACCCCCGAGCGGAGGCTGCGCCTCGTGTTCGGGTTCGAGCCCGCGCAGGACGGCTCGTGGGCGATCACGCTCGAGGCGCGCCAGACCTCGGCCAGGCTCCGTGACGAGCCGCGAACGGGAGCCCAGCTCCAGCAACTCCTCGGCGAGCTGCGCCGCAACCCGGAGATGTTCCCGCCCGGCGAGGCCCGGATCCTGGAGGTGCTGAGCCACGGCGATCTCGGGGGTCTCCTCTCCGGCTACTCGGCGAGATCGATCCCCGTGCCGACGTTCGCGCTCAAGCGATTGCTCCACGAGCTCGACGATCCCGCGCTGGCGAGCTGGGACGAGGAGCTTCCCTCCGATCCCGCGAGGCGGGCCGGAATCGCCCCGGGCGATCCGGTGCGGTTCCGCCGGGACCCGGCGCGGCTCCTCCCGGCGTGCGTCGAGCGAGACTCGAGCGTCCACGTCGATCTGAGTTTCTACTGGCCCGACGGCCGGCAGTGCCCGTTCGGCGACGGAATCTTCTTCCGCGGGCGCGACGACGGATACCGCCGGAATCCGAGCCTGCTGCTGGAGGCGGGTGCCTTCTCGGAGGTGATCGACCAGCCGCCCCCTGAACTGCTCGACCGGTTCCTGCACGTGGGGAGCCTCCCGATCGCTCCGGAGAGGCGCACCCGCATGCTTGCCTTGCTGGCATCCAGCTTCCCGAACGTGCGAGAGGCGCTGGCGCCGCACACCCGCTTGCTCGACGTCACGCCCGTCGTGGTGCTGGACCTCTTCGACGACTGGCTTCAGTTACGGCTCTTCGCACACGACTGCGGACCGGGCTGGCGCCCTGGCGCCCCCTCGACGACCGGCTCGACCCTGAGCGAGTACTCGCCGGCCGGAGGCTGGGTGCGGGTTGCGGAAGCCCCAGGTGGGGTAGAACCCGCGGAGGATCTGGCTGCCATCGCCGGGTCGACGGGAAGCGTCGATGCGCGGTCCGGCGAAGAGGCGAACGGCGACGGCGAGTCGGCGCGCGGCGGCCCCGGCGAGCCCGGCGACACCGACTGGTGGCTCGAGCTTCCGGATCCTCGCCGGGTCGATCCTTTGGTCGAGTGGCTCCCGACGACCGGGGCGCGCCCCGGCACGATCGCTGGCCGGGGCGCCCGCACGCCGCCCCCCGCCGAGCGCGACGTGGGCTGGTGGTTGCGTCTCGGCCCGAAGAGCACGGAAGCGTTCGGAACGGCCTGGGACCGGCGGCCGGCCGGTGTCCAGTGGTTGGGCACCGAGCGCGTGCGGCGGATGCTCGGCGGCGCGGATCACGTGGCCCCGCGCATCAGGATCGAGGCGAGCGGGGTGGATTGGCTCCAGGTCTCGGCCGAGTGGGAGGCCGAGGGGCTGAGGCTCACGGACGCGGAGCTCTCCCAGCTTCGCTCGAGCACGGCTCGCTTCGTGAAGCTGTCCTCGGGCTGGGTGGGCCGCGACGTCGCGACCCTCCGGGATTCGGCCGCCTCGGTCCTCGCCGACCTGGGCATCGAGCCGGGAGAAGGACCGCAGCGCCTGACGATGTGGCAGCTCGCGCAGGCGGGCCCACAAAGCCTCGAGGCGCTGGAACGCATGGGTGTGGACGGGGAAGCCCGGGACGCGCTCGAGAAGCTGCGCCAGCGCATCGAGCGCTTCGCCGGGCTTCCCGTGATCAAGCCCCCCCGGGGGCTCCGGGCGGACCTCCGGCCCTACCAGAGTCGCGGCCTCGACTTCCTCGCCTACACGTCCGGGCTCGGGCTCGGTGCCGTTCTCGCCGACGACATGGGGCTCGGCAAGACGGTCCAGGCGCTCGCCTGGCTCGAGCATCTGCGCGAGCGCGACCCGAAGGGCGGCCCGAGCCTGGTCGTGTGCCCGACCTCGGTCATGCACAACTGGGAGCGCGAGGCGGTGCGCTTCACGCCTCGCATGCGCGTGCTGCTCCTGGCGCGCGGGTCCACGCGCCACACGTTGCGGCGCGAAATCCCGAGCCACGACCTGATCGTGACCAACTACGCGCTGCTCCGGCGCGATCTCGAGGCCTGGAAATCGGTGGAGCTTCGCGCCGCGATCCTCGACGAGGCGCAGAACATCAAGAACCCGGACGCGGCGGTCTCGCGCGCCGCGCTCGAGCTCAACGCGCGCCACCGGCTGGCGCTCACGGGCACGCCGCTCGAGAACCGCGCGCTCGACCTCTGGAGCATCATGGCGTTCGTCAACCCCGGCTACCTCGGCAGCCGCGCTCGCTTCAGCGCTCGGTTCGATCGACTCGATGCTCCTCCGCACGCGCGCGCTCTGCTCGGCGCCAGGCTGCGGCCCGTGCTGCTGCGGCGCATGAAGCGCGAGGTGGCATCCGACCTTCCGGAGCGGATCGAGGAGCGGCGCGACTGCTCCATGACCGCGGGCCAGCGCAAGCTCTACCTGGCCGAGCTGGCGCGCAGCCGGGCCCTGGTGGAGCGTCTGGCCGACTCGGAAGGCGGCTTGCGCCGGAACAAGATCGAGATCCTCGCGGCGCTCACGAGGCTGAGGCAGATCTGCTGCCATCCCGCTCTCGCCGGCGGGAAGGCGACCCTCGGCTCCGGCAAGTTCGACGCCCTCGAGGAGCTGCTGGAGCCCCTGCTCGCGGAGGGCCACAAGGTGCTCCTGTTCTCGCAGTTCGTGCGGTGCCTCGACCTCCTGGCAGAGGTTCTCGAGACGCGAGGCATCGCGCACCACATGTTGACCGGGCAGACCGTGAAGCGCGACCAGGTGGTCCGCCGGTTCGAGAGCGACGCCCGGGCGTGCGTGTTCCTGATCTCGCTCAAGGCGGGCGGCACCGGCCTCAACCTCACCAGCGCGAATTACGTGGTGCTGTTCGACCCGTGGTGGAATCCGGCCGTCGAGGCCCAGGCGATCGACCGCACTCATCGCATCGGCCAGGATCGCACCGTCATCGCCTACCGCATGCTCACCGAGGGCACGATCGAGGAAAAGATCTGGGAGCTCCAGCAGAAGAAGGCCACCCTGGCCCGCGACATCATCGGCGAGGACGGCTTCGCCCGCGCGCTCGAGCGCCGCGATCTCGACGTGCTGCTCGCCGAATCGTAGATCCGGGGGGCTGGCACCAGGCCGCCGTCGCGCTATCTCGCGACGACCACCTTGCGCGTGATGGCGGCCCTTCGATCGGCCTCGAGACGGGCGAAGTAGAGCCCCGGAGCGACCGCTCGCCCCCCGGCATCCCGTCCGTCCCACGACACGTGATGGGCGCCGGACCCGAACCAGCCGTTCGAGAGGGTCGTCACGCGCCGGCCCTCACCATCGAGCAGGACGAGACGCACGCGCTCCCGAGCAAGGAGCTCGAACTCGAAGCTCGCCCCCGAGGCCACCGGGTTCGGGGTGCCGCCGATGAAGCGGATACCGGCCGCCGCCGGCAGACCGGCCACCGCGGTCGGGTCGCCCACGTAGAAGGGGCGCTGGTACGTGGTTCCGAGATAGGTGACCTGGAATCGCCACCATCCGTTCGACCGGTTGGTGGGGAGGGTGAGGGACCAGTACCAGTAGGACGCGGCGTAGAACGGCGAGGGGCTGCTGTGGCTCCAGCGCGTGACCAGCGCGTTGGCCGCGTCGTAGACCGCGTAGTTGCTGACCTGTCCCGAGAGCTGATCGCGGTAGTAGACCGCGAAGTACGCCGTTTCCCCCGGCGTGAACGCCGTCCGCTGGTTGAGGGTCTCCTCGCCGGGGCAGGCCGGGAACACCGGCGGCGCGTCGTGGGTCATGATCGCGTTGATCGCGGAGTCGTAGTAGGGGCGCTCGCTGGTCCACCACGTGGTGGGGGTGCTGGAGTTGCATGGGCCCGCATAGGGGTCGATGAGATGATTCGCCGCGTCGTACACCTCGAAATGGAGATGCGGCCCGGTCGAGTTCCCGGAGCTGCCGACGATGCCGAGGTACTCGCCGCGAGAGACCGTCTGGCCCGCCGCCTTGGGGGTCAGCGAGCCGCTCTTCAGGTGGCCGTACCAGGCCTCCGAGCCGTCGGCGTGCACCACGTAGACCGCGTTCCAGTCGCTTCCGGTGAACGAGCAGTCGCGGTCGTAGTTGCCGTCGGACTTGGACACGATCGTTCCCGGCGCGGCCGCGACGACCTCGACCTGATCGTGATCCATCTTGTACCAGCCGAACGGCCAGCTGAAGACGTCGGTACCCTGATGGTTGTAGCCGTTCGAGAGGTCGTACGTGCGCGTGCCGCACATGTAGTCCTGAACCGCATTGGGGTAGCCGGGGTCGTGGTCGACGAAGTTGGAGATGCCATGGAAGCCGGGATCTCCGAGGCCAGCCTTGAGGCGGACCGGCCAGTCGAAGCTCACCGCCTGGGCGGCGGGAGGAGGCAGCAGGTTCTCGGCCCTCAGCGTACGGATGCCGGCCGAGATCCGGGCCTGGATCTCGGCGCGCTGCTCGTCCGTGAGGCACGGAACGCTCGCGTCGACGCGATACTCTCCGAAACCGCCGAACCGAGCCTCCGGCGCCGCCGCCCGGGCGCCGCTGAGCGGCGTCCCGAGTGCCAGGCCGACCAGGATGAGGCAGGTGCGCATCGAGCATCCTCCACCATTCGCCGGCCGGCCGGCGTACCAGCGAGCCCGGGGACGTCACGTCCGCGTGCTCGAATTATGAGTCCGCGTCTTGGTGGAATCCAGATGGGAGAGGCGGCGATGCGGGCCCGGCCACGCCCACGGCGGCCCGGCAGGCGGCGATGCGGGCTCGGCCACGCCTACGGCGGCCCGGCCGCGGCGACCCAAGCGAGAGGGCGGCCCCTGCGCGCGGAGCGCATGGGCCGCCCTCGGTCGTCGCCGGGGGCTCGACCTACTTCATCTTCTCGTGCATCTCCTTGACCTGCGCGGCGGTGAGCTTGGTCAACTTGTGGACCTTGGCATTCGCCCTCTCGGCCTCGGGAACCTTCTCGAGGGCGGCCTTCTCGTCGGGGGCGGTGACGATGGCCCAGGCGACGTGCTCGCCCGCCTCGCAGCCGAAGTCCCACTGGGCGAGCGCCTTCGGTCCCATCGCCGAGACCTCGTCCATGGCCTTCATGCACTCTTCCTGCGTGTGAGGCACCTCGATGAGGAATCTCGACATCGCGGCCTTCTTGGCGGGGGCTGCCATGGCCGGGCTCACGAGCAGAGCCGCAATGCATCCAGCCAAGAGCAGCGACGAAACGGACAGCGTCTTCATGTGATCCTCCCGGGTTGATCCCTGCGGCCACCGACGAAAATCGGGCGGCAGTCTAGGACATGGATACGGGGGCGGCAATCGCGCGTGACGGAGGGGCGTGACCACGCGCCGGCAAGTCCCTACAAGAGATCCTCCAGCCTGAGCTTCACCTTCTTCTTCTTGCCTTCGCGAGCGATCTCGAAGGCGATCGTCTCACCGGCCTTCCCGTTCTCGAACATGGCCTCGATATCGTCCGGTGAATAGCCGAGGATCGGCTTGTCGTTGACCGTCACGACCACGTCGCCGGTGCGCATCCCGGCCTTCGCGGCCGGGGATTCGGGCAACACCTCCATCGATCTCACCGTGTCGCCGTAGCGGCCGAGCAGCAAGCCGGCCTTCGAGAAGCGGTCGGGCTGGTCGTAGCGGCGGCCGGGCTCGAGGTAGACCAGGCGCCGCTCGTAGTCCAGCGTGCACCGGAAGCGCTCGAAGATCTGGTTGCCCACGTTGCCGGCGTAGTCCTCGCTCGCCAGCGCCCCGCTCTCCGCTCCCGACAGCACGACGATCGGACGCTCCCACGAGTACGGCCCGATCTGGATCTTCTTCATGCGCGCGGCCCGGCTGTGGAACATGCCGCCGAAGCCGGCGCTCATCCCCTCGATGGTTCGCCCCACCTTCGAGGCGAGGTCGTATCGCTTCACGAACGGGGAATGAAGGTCGACGGTCGAGCTGCTTCCCACGTCGAGGCGGAAATCGCCCTCGTACTCGCCGTCGAGCTTCATGTGCACCGCCGGGACGGTGCCGGCGAGCGTGAACGGGATGCCGGTCGCGGAGCCGGTGTACCGAAACGTCCCGGGATCGTACAGGGTGACCACGCGAGCGTCGTAGTCGATCTGGTTCACGAAGCGCGAGATGAAGTCGTAGCCCACCACCCCCGCGACGTCGCGCCAGAAGAATGGAGCGAGGATGCCGTTCAGGGAGAGCACGCCGACCTTCTGGTCCTTCACCTCCACGCCGTCCCCTCCGGCCCCCAGCACCCGCATGACCTCGAGCTTCGAGAAGGCCGCCGTGCCAGTGGCGCCCGCCCCCTGGCTCTGGAGCTGTCCCTGGGTCGCGAGTCCGAGCCGCGCCGCGTAGGCGCTGTCGAGGATGGTGATGCTGGCGCCGGTGTCGTAGATGAAGTCGGCCGGCTCGCCGCCATTGACGGAGACCTTGAGCCACACGTGGCGCCCGCGGTACTCGAACGGCAGCTTCGCCACCCCGGGCGTCTGGAGGTAGCGCGGGGCGGCCACCTCTTCGCCCGGCGGGGAGAAGCGCGAGTCGGGGATCTCCTCGTTCACCCACATCGAGTCCACGGTGACGAGCAGATCGTTCGCCGGCATGTCGGTGACGTGGGCGAGGCTCCGGTAGGGGAAGAGGGCGCCCCCCACGCGCCGGTAGTCCGAGAGCGAGATCACCATGGTCTGCTGGTCGCGCTTCGCGACCACGCGGCCGAGGAGACCGGTCTTCGGCTCGAACCCGAGCCGTCGCGGCCGGCCCGCGGGCGGCGTGACCTCGAGCACCGTATAGGTGCCGGTCGAATCCTTCTCCGTGCCCGCCACCTTGCCCCCGGCCTGGTCGGGCTCGATCCAGGCCTCGTTCTCGAAGTAAGCGCCGCTCTTCGCGTCTTCCAGGTCCTTGCCATCCAGCATCACGACCTTGCCGGTGCTCGGGTCGGTGCGCCACGCCTTGCTGCCGTCGAAGCCCTCGCGAAGCTTGAAGGGGCCCAGCGATGTCTCGGTGGCGTGGAGGTCGGGCATCCGCGACCACGCCCAGGTCACTCCGGTGAGACCGAGAGCCGAGACGCTGGCCTTGGCCCTCAGCGAGTGGACCGCGAGGCGCGCGGCGCCCCCGCCCGTGGCCTCGACGTACCGGTCCACGACTTTCTTGGCCTCCGGCGTGATCTCGGCGCGCGCGGCGGCGGCCAGGGAGAGCGCCAGCGCCGCGATCGGGAGCGCGAACGGATTGCTACGGAA
>VBOT01000198.1:636-7693 GCA_005893225.1 Candidatus Eiseniibacteriota bacterium | reverse complement strand
GCCAGGAACGCTGTTCCGGCGGCTGGCAAGGTCGGACGGCTCATGGGTGGTCCTCCTGTGCGCACGGATCCGCAGGAACCCGTGATCCGAGGGTGACGCAGAGCAAGCTGCGGTGAAGGAGAACGGGGCGCCCGATACCACGTCCCAGGGTACGGCGCGGAATCGTGAGCCGAGGGTCCGGAGGGGGTCTTTCAGAGCCGGCCGGGAAGGCGATCACCGACCTTGCCCAGGTGGGCAGCGAGCGGCCCCGGGTCGGCGTGCGCTTCATGGGAGCTCCGAACCGAGCGGAGGTCTTGCGGCCTGGGCGCATCCCTGACTTGTTCTGCGTTGGCGCCGGCAGTTACCCGCGGAATGTGGGACGAAATGGCGCGTTCTATTTTGAGATCACACCAGCCTGACGGATTCTAGATTTCCTCGCCCGGACGCTCGGTTCAGTGACGCCTGGCCTGGGCCCCCGACTTGCCCCACAGCTCCGCCAGCCGCCGGTCGCGCCCGCAGCCCAGACGATACGCGTGGTAGCGCACCGGGTTCTTGCGGTAGAAGTCCTGGTGATAGTCCTCAGCCGGATAGAAGGGGCCGGCCGGCACGATCTCGGTGACGATGGGCTTCGAGAGCCGGCCGGATCGCTCGATCCTCGCCTTCGTGTCCACGGCGAGTCGCCTCTGGCTCTCGTCCTGGTAGAAGATCGCCGAGCGATACTGCCTGCCGATGTCGCAGAACTGGCCGTCCGCCTGCGTGGGATCCACGTTGTGCCAGAACACGTCGAGCAGGTTCTCGTACGTGGTCTTGCTCGGGTCGTAGGTGATGCGCACCGACTCGGCGTGCCCGGTCCTCCCGGAGCTGACCTCCTCGTAGGTCGGATTGGGCGTGGAGCCGCCGGTGTACCCCGAAACCACGGAAATCACCCCCGGAAGCCCTTCGAAGGTGGCCTCCTCGCACCAGAAGCAACCGCCCGCGAACGTGGCCTGGGCCACCGGGCGTCCTAGGGGCGAGCGGAGCACCCGCTTCGCAACGGGCTGGGGACCGGGCTTGCCGGCGCCGGCGTCGCCGGCAGCCGCGGCGTGGGTCCTGATAGCGATCGCGAACGCGCCCAGGATGATCAAGGACGCGGAAATTGCTCGGTGCGAACGAGTTTTGAGGGGCACGGGATACTCCGGTTGGATGGGGTCCGGTGGCGGCGGTCCGCCGCCGCCGGTTAGCCAAGGTCATGGCATGGAACGAGTACGCGCCCATAGTACCGGAGAGGACACCCCCGTGTGACGGGCGTTCCGGTGTTCGGGAGGTCCTCCCGAGCGCCTGCGGGCAAGGGCTCTCAGCCGGTTCCTGTGGCCTCGACCGGCGATGAAAAATCCTGTGGACCTCTGGGCCGGTGCATGACAAGATGCTGATAGATTGGCAAAAATCGAACTGCAACCTCCGGCGAAAGACCACCGTTGAAGCATTGACGGTCTTGCCTCGAGCCGAGAGGAGGCGATCCCTGGACGAGAGTTCGCCCTCGAAACATGGCGGATTGCACTCAGGGAACTTGGCGGCGGGCCGGGTCAACTCGGGAGAGTCGCCCTCCTGGGATTCCGGCTGAAGGAAGTTCAGAGCGTTGCGCGTCGCAGGCATGGCACTGACCGCAGCGTGCTCTTGGTTCTTGATCGCGGGCTGCGCGAGGCGCCGCAAGACTGGACGTGGGTCGGACCTGTGAGTCCGGCCCCGTTTAGTTTATGGGGGTAGTTTGCCCCAGGGCAGAGCCCCTGCGGTCATCGCCCGGCCGAGGCCGGCCGCGCTAGGGCAGCAGGACGACGGGCCTCACCCGCGACGCCTCGAGCCGTCCGCTGGGCGATTGCCCGGCCGAGGCGCGGATCCAGTAGACACCCGCCGGCAGCGGCGCGCCGCCGCCGGTAGATCCGGTCCACTGGAGCGAGATCGTCCCCTCGGCCATGCCGTCGAACAGCCGCGAACGCGACCGGCCCGCGAGGTCGAAGACCTCGAGCCTCACGCGCTCGGCGCGGGGGACGGCAAAGCGGATCGTGACCGGCGCGCCACGGCGAACCGGGTTCGGTCCGGCGGCAAGCTCGAGCCCGCGCGAGGATGGATTCGATGCCACGTCCGTCGTGCTCGGGACCCACGAGCGCGCCGCCAGTCCCTGGACCAGTCCCCAACCGATGTCGTTGTTGGGGGAGGCGTGGTTGAGAGCGGTCTCGCGCAGCGCCTCGCGCACCTCGTAGGGGCGCCACAGGGGATGCGCCTCCAGCAGGAGAGCCACGACGGAGGCCGTGAGCGGAGTGGAGAACGACGTCCCGCTGGCGCGGATGTAGCCCGCGTCGTGGTCGGGGTCCACCATCATCGCGCTCACCCCCATGGCCGTCACGTCGGGCTTGGTGCGGCCATCGGAGGTCGGACCGCGTGAAGAGAACCCCGCCACCACGTTGAACGAATCTACCGCCCCCGAAGTGATCACCGAGTCGGCATCGGCGGGCGCGATGATGTAGTGCCAGGAGGTGGCGCCCGCGTTCCCCGCCGCCGTCACCACCGTGATCCCGCGCCGCGCCGCCTCGACCGCCGCGAGCGTCACCACGGTCGTCCGGCCATCCATGTCGGCGTAGGTGTAGGACTGATACGGTGGATCGAAGGTCGAGTAGCCGAGGCTCGACGAGATCACGTCCGCCCCGAGGCTGTCGGCCCACTCGGCCCCGAACTGCCAGTAGTCCATCTCGACCGGGGTCTCGCTCGAGATGTCCTCGGTCTTCCCGAGCGCCACCGCGGCTCCGAAGGCGCCCCCCGAGAAGGTCCCGGGCTTGGAGCCCGCCACGCAGCTGAGCGTCGCCGTGCCGTGCCACGCCTGTCCGTTGGTGTCCTGCCCCGGCTGGTCGTCGACGTTGGTATCGCCATGAATGAAGTCGCGGGTCGCGACCACTTGAAGACCCGAGAATGCTTGGTGGCCGAGGTGGAAGCCGCTGTCGAGCATGCAGACCAGCACGCCCGCGCCGGAGAGCCCGAGAGCGTGGAGCTTGGGCACCTGCATCATCGAGAGCTGCCGGAAGGAGCCGCCGTAGTACGCGGTGTCGCCGGGCGCGTACGTGAGCCGGAGACCGGCGTCGTCCGGGAGGGGGCCGGCCCGGCCCGGATTCGGCTCCGAGACGCGCTCGGTGTCGCCCACGGGGTCGATGCCGCGCCCGCGCGGCACCAACTCGACCCGCCACACGAACGGCAGGCGCGCGATCTCGGCCGCGAGCCGCGGCGACATCTCGACGCTCGCGGCGTCGAGCCAGCGGCTCGTGCCGCGGAGCCTCGCTCCCCGCGCGACCAGCGCGCGGACGTAGGGCTCGTGGACGGGGAGGTCGGAGGCGTCCAGGCCGCTCAGCGTCCCGCGCCTAGAGCGGCGGTCGAGCGAGCGCTGCGAGAGCAACGGCCGGCCGGAATTGAAGGCCGATGGGTCGCGTTCGCTCCCGGCGCGGTCGGTGAAGAAGACCCACACCGGCACCGGGGCGTCGGACCCCTGGGCGATGAGTCGAGCGAGCCAGGGACCGATCTTCGAGTCCGGCGGCGCGGCGGCTCGCGCCTGGGGCGTGGCAGGTCCCGTCGCGGTCGCCACCAGCACCACCGCCACCGCGAGCGCTGCGAGCCGCCTCGAGGACGCGAGCAAACACGCGCCCGCCCCCGTGGGGGAAGCGGGCCCTCGAATTCCGCGTAGAGGTGGCTTCATCAGCGAAGAGTCTATCAGAACTCGACCGCTATGGGGCCCGTTGGCCCGGCCCGAGCGGCGTATGGCACAGTGTCGCCGTGAACGTCTCTCGCCCGGCTCTCGGCAACGAGCGCGTCCTGGTACTCGCCCGCGCGGCGCTCGCGCGCCCACGATCCCCGTTTGATTCGCTGCCCGACCGGCTGGTGCTAGTCGATGTGTCCCGACAGCGCCTCACCTTGATCGAGGGGGAACGCCCGGTCTCCGAGTATCCGGCCTCGACCGCCGCGGCCGGGATCGGCGGCGAGGAAGGCTCCTTTCGCACCCCCCCGGGCTGGCACCGGATCGCGGCCCGCATCGGCGCCGGGATGCCTGGCGGCGCGGTGTTCGAGAGGAGCCGTGTGGCGGGGCGAGCCCACCGAGGACGATCTCATCATCACTCGCATCCTCACCCTCGAGGGCCTGGAGGACTCGGTCAACCGCGGGCCGGGATGTGACTCGCTCGGGCGCTACATCTACATCCACGGCACCAACCACCTCGCGGAGCTCGGAAGGCCGGCGTCGCATGGCTGCGTGCGGCTCTCGAGCGAGGACATCGCCGAGCTGTTCGAGCGGGTGAAGGAGGGCGATGCGGTCGTGATCGTCGAGGGCGAGCCGGGTGCCGCTGCCTGACCCCCGGGGCGCCGGCCGCTTCCATTACGCCGGCCTGGGAGGGAGCGGCATGAGCGCGCTCGCCCAGTTCCAGGTGATGAGCGGCGGGCGCGCCAGCGGCAGCGACCGCGCCTTCGACCGTGGCGAGCGCCGTGAGGCGCGCCAGCAGCTCGAGCGGCTCGGCATCGCGATCCACCCCCAGGACGGGAGCGGTGTGGCGGGGGACTGCGCCGCCCTGGTGGTCTCGACCGCGGTCGAGGACACGGTCCCCGACGTGGCGGCGGCGAACGCTCGGGGAATCCCGATCGTCCACCGCTCGGAGCTGCTCGCTCACTTCGTCGCGAGCTTCCGGACCATTGCGGTGACGGGGACGAGCGGCAAGTCCACGGCGGTGGCGATGGTGTTCGAGGTCCTGCACGCGCTCGGGCGCCGGCCTTCCGTGATCACCGGTGGGGACCTCGAGCTGCTGCGCGCCCGGGGATTGCAGGGCAACGCCTGGTACGGCGGCTCGGACCTCCTGGTCGTGGAGGCGGACGAGAGCGACGGCTCGGTGGTGCGCTACACGCCCGCGATCGGCGTGGTGCTGAACCTCCAGCGCGACCACAAGGAGATGTCCGAGGTGGCACGGATGTTCGAGGTGTTCCGCCGCCAGACTCGCGAGGCGTTCGTCGTCGGCGAGGCGGAGAACCTCGCTCCCCTTTCCGCCGGGGCGATCGTGTTCGGCTTCGGTCCGCGGGCGGAGGTGCGCGGATCGAGCCTCGCGCTGGGGCCCGAATCGAGCCAGTTCGAGGTGGACGGGACGCGCTTCTCGATCCCGGTGCCGGGGGAGCACAACGTCGAGGACGCCCTGGCCGCGATCGCGACCTGCCGGGAGTTGGGGGTGGAGCTTGCCGAGATGGCCCAGCCGCTCGCGGGCTTCCGCGGCGTGGGTCGCCGCTTCCAGACCATCGGTACCGCGCGCGGCGTCGAGGTCGTGGATGACTTCGCCCACAATCCGGCCAAGATCCAGGCCGCGATCCGGACGGCGCGGCGGCGGGTGGAGCATGCGGGCCCAGGCCCGGCCCTCTCGCCGCGGCAACCATCACGCGGGCCCGCGGCGGCCGGTCGCGTCCTGGCGATCTACCAGCCGCACGGCTACGGGCCCACCCGGTTTCTCCGCGCCGACTTCGTCGAGACCTTCGCCTCGGCGCTCGGGCCCGAGGATCGGCTGTGGATGCTCGAGGTCTACTACGCCGGCGGCACCGCCCAGCGCGACTTCTCCGCCGCCGACATCGTGGCCGAGATCGTGGCGCGGGGGACACGCGCCGAGTTCGCGCCCTCGCGCGACTGGCTGGTCGATCGGGTCGCCGAGGAGGCGCGCGAGGGCGACCTCGTGCTGGTCATGGGCGCGCGGGATCCGTCACTCACCGATCTGGCGCGCGCCATCCTCGAGGCGGTGGGATCTCGTCGAGCGCGGCCCGCCAACGTGCGGGCCTCGGGTCAGTAGCTGGCAGTCCGATCACCGTTTCCCCCCGGCCACCGAGCCCGCGAAGCGGGCGTAGTCCGGGGGGCCCCGGCGTGAAGCAAATTGACTCGAGAAGCCGGCGATTACCGCGCTACCACGACCCTCCGGATCGCCGACACCCCTCGGCCCTCGAGCCTCACGAAATACAGTCCCGGCGACGCGTTCCCGGACCACGTTGCCTGATGGGGCCCGGCCGCAAGGTTTCCTGAAGCGAGCACCGCAACCACCCGCCCCTGGACGTCGATCACGCTGAGCCGGACGCGCTCCGCCCGAGCGACCGAGTAGTCGACCCGCATCGCTCCGAGGCTGGGGTTCGGCACGACCGCGTGGATCCCCCCATCGAGGGGTAGGCGAGGACACCCCTGCGACGGGTGCGAGCATGAAGTCGTGATCGGAGACGTCGTAGAAGATGTTGCCAGCTGCCTCGACTTTGATGCGGCAGCTCGAGCTGGTGTTCGCGACCAGGTGCGATACGGTCTCTGTTCCGTCGTTGGGAACGCCGGCAGCGAGCGTCTGCCAGCTCGATCCGCCGTCGGTCGAGATCAGGATGTTCACCCACGTCACGTTGAACGGAACGTTCGAGACGAGCGTGTCGCCGCCGTTCGGCGATGTCGCTGCTAACGGCGCGCCGCTGACGGTGACGAGCATCTCGTCCCACGCGTGTCCGCCATTGCCCGGATGGTTGTCGCGCGCGACCAGTCGGAATCGCATCAGCACACGGGATCGTACGCGGAAGAAGAGGCGTCGACCTCCTCCCACGTGTACGTGAGCGCGTCTCCCGCGTCCGGATCGCTGCCGCTTCCGGTCAGCACGAAGTGATAGCAGGCGTCTCCGAACGAGGCGGGATGCCCCGGGCTCGCCATGATGGTCCAGCCCTCGGACGGCTCGTACGTCGTTAGCGGGGACGTCGAACGGTTGCTGCCCCCGTCCTGGGAATGGGTAGCACCGAGCGTGTGGCCGATCTCCTGGGCCATGACCTTGATGTCGAACTTGTCCGTGGTGGGATCCTCCCCGTACACGGCGGATTCGCCCTTGTAGCTCGAGTCACAGGCGAAGGGCCGGTACGCAACGCCGCGATAGCCGCTTCTCACGTGGACCACCTGATGCATGTCGTAGGCATCGAAGCCGTAGAGAGAGTCGACCACCTGGCGGTTGCGGGTAAGGAGCTGGCCCACCGAGAACTGGTAGAAGGGATCGGTGGCGGGGTCGTCGAACGCAAGCAAGTGCTCGAC
>VBOT01000198.1:0-519 GCA_005893225.1 Candidatus Eiseniibacteriota bacterium | reverse complement strand
GAATCGGTAGGTCCTCGAGAGGTCGCCGGCCGACGCGTGAGCGCGTCCGTGTCTCTGGGCCGCGCTCGACCACGAGATGTCGGTCTCGCACGCGAACGATCCCGCGCTCGCGTCGTCTCGCGACCAGTAGCTCATGACGCGGTTGGTTCGCCCGAAATCGACGGGATCGATCAACGCCGTTCCCTCGGGCGGGAACACGATCGCGCGCAGTCCGAGAACGGTCAGGTCGATGCGGCCCTGGATCCGCGAGTCGCGGGCGCCGACCGTGAGGTAGGTCTCGAGACCGGGATGCTCGCGGATCATCTCGGGCCCGAAGATCGGCGACTCGACGACGCGAAACGGCTCCAGGCGCCCGTCCGGCAGCGGCAGCGTGATCTCTCCTCCGTCACGAGTCACCGGGGATGATGCCGCCGTCGCGAGCCGGGCGCTCAGCCGGGTCAGATCGACGCGAGAGATCCGGAACCGCGCCGGCCACGGGCCCGAGCGGGAGGCAAGCTCGGCGCGCGTTCCGGCCGCGGG
>VBOT01000070.1 GCA_005893225.1 Candidatus Eiseniibacteriota bacterium | reverse complement strand
CCCCGAGGAGATGCGATCGCTCGAGTTCGCGTGGCAGGTGGCGGCGGCGGCGCGCTCGAACGCCGTGGCGATCGCCCGCGGCGCGATGCTGGTCGGCCTCGGCGCCGGTCAGACCAGCCGGGTGGACGCGGT
This sequence comes from Candidatus Eiseniibacteriota bacterium, assembly GCA_005893225.1. Taxonomy (GTDB): domain Bacteria; phylum Eisenbacteria; class RBG-16-71-46; order RBG-16-71-46; family RBG-16-71-46; genus WS-3. The sequence goes on along the minus strand of VBOT01000070.1, from coordinate 152 downwards.
GGATGTCGCGCTCATGAAGGCGCGCCGCGCCGGGCACGAGACGCGAGGAGCGGCAATGGCCAGCGATGGATTCTTTCCCTTCCCGGACGGCGTCGAGCACGCAGGGGAAGTGGGCATCACGGCGGTGGTCCAGCCCGGCGGATCGGTGCGCG
>VBOT01000069.1 GCA_005893225.1 Candidatus Eiseniibacteriota bacterium | reverse complement strand
CTTCCAGGTGACGGCGCAGGCCCTCGGCGGGGAAGTGGCGAGGGCCGAGCGAGCCGAGTACGGCATGGCGACCTTCGTCCAGGACGCGCGCTCGCCCCTCTTCCGGGGGGTCCCGAAGCGCTTCCGCGCCTGGATGAGCCACGGCGACGAGGTGCGCTCGCTGCCCGCCGGCTGGACGCGCGTGGCGCACACCGCCAACTGCCGGTTCGCCGCGGCGCGACACGAACGGCTGCCCTATCACCTGATCCAGTTCCATCCCGAGGTGGTGCACACGCCCCACGGGGCGAAGGTGCTCCGCAACTTCCTGTTCCGGGTGGCGCGGCTCCGGGGCGGATGGAGCATGAAGGGCTTCGCGCGGCGCGCGATCGCCGAGATCCGGGCGCGGGTTGGGGAAGGGCACGTGCTGTGCGGGCTATCGGGAGGAGTGGACAGCTCGGTGGTGGCGACTCTGTGTCATCGCGCGGTCGGGAAGCGACTCCACTGCGTCCTGGTCGACCACGGGCTGCTGCGCGAGGGCGAAGCGGCCGAGGTGTCGCTCGAGCTGGGCCGGCGCGGGCTCGACGTGGTGGTCGTCGATGCGAGCCGGCGCTTTCTCGACCGGCTGGCCGGGGTCACCGATCCCGAGGTCAAGCGCCGCATCATCGGCGCCGAGTTCATCGCGGTGTTCGAGGAGGAGGCGAGGAAGCTCGGTTCGATCGAGTTCCTGGCGCAGGGGACGCTCTACCCGGACGTGGTCGAGAGCGCCTCGGCGGGCTGGGGCTCGCAGGTCATCAAGACGCACCACAACGTGGGCGGGCTCCCCGAGCGCATGCGCCTCGAGCTGATCGAGCCGCTGCGCTGGCTCTTCAAGGACGAAGTGCGCGCGCTGGGGAGGGAGCTCGGGCTTCCCGGCCGGCTGGTCGACCGGCACCCCTTTCCGGGCCCGGGGCTCGCGGTGCGGATCATCGGCGCCATCGAGGAGCCCGACCTGGATCTGCTGCGCCGCGCCGACGCGATCTTCATCGAGGAGCTGAGGCGCGCGCGATGGTACGACCGCACGTGGCAGGCCTTCGCGGTCTTGCTTCCCGTGCAGACGGTGGGAGTCAAGGGCGACGAGCGCTCCTACGAGAAGGTCATCGCCCTCCGGGCGGTCCAGAGCCAGGACGGCATGACCGCCGACTGGACGCGGCTTCCCGCCTCTCTCCTCGCGCGGGCGTCCAGTCGCATCGTCAACGAGGTGCGAGGGATCAATCGCGTGGTGTACGACTGCACCAGCAAGCCCCCGGCGACGATCGAGTGGGAGTGACGCGCTGAGGGGGAGAGGGCGCCGGTCGCGCAGCACCCTGGGGCGGCTCCTCGCGTGCCTCGCGATCGGTCTCGTGGGCTGCGCCGCTCCCGTGCCGCCCCGGGCACCGCCGGTTCCTCCCGCTCCGCACCGCGGCGCCAGGGCGCCCGCTGGCGCGGCCATCCCGCATGTGAAAAAAGCTCCCGTCGCGACGCCGTGGTGGGCCCTCGGCCCGCCGCGACTCGGCCGGGCCGGCGTGGAGTGGTCGCCCCGTGGTAGCGCCGTGGCCGCCCGCCCCGCTTCTCGAGCGACTCCCGGCGAAACGGCTCCCGGGTCACCGTGGGCTCACGTGGATGGGACGCCGGGCTCCTGGCGTGCTCTCGAGCGCGGGCCGCTCTTGTCTTACGCGCTGCGCGAGGAAGCATCGATGCTGGAAGCGGCGGGAGACCTCGAGGGCGCCGACTCGGCCTGGGCCAGGCTTTCCAGGCTCGACAGCCCCTGGGCCTGGGAGGCCGTGAGCTCGCGCGCCGAGCTGTCAATCGATCGCGGCTCCCTGGGAAGCGCCGACTCGCTGCTTGGCGCCGCGGAACGAGCCTCTTGGCCCGATGACGATCGCGCGGAGTGGCTGGTGCTGCGCGCGCGCCTCGCGGCGCGGCTCGCCGACACGTCCCGGGCGGTGGACCTCGCCGCCCAGGCGATGCGCCGCTATCCGTACTCGACGGCCGCCGCGGCGGCGGTCGGCACGCTCGACACGCTGCTTCTCGCGCGCGGCCAGGCACCCTCGACCGCGGAGGACGCGTCGGCCGCCGAGGTCGAGTTCCATCGCCGCGACCTCGACCGCGCGGCGGTGCGGCTCGAGCGCGCGCTGGGGGCTCCCGGCGCCGACCGCTGGCGCACCGGGCTCCGGCTCGGCGAGGTGCTTTGCGCGGCTCACCGCTGGCCGGACGCGCGTGCGGCGCTCGCCCACGCCTTCGACGAGGCGCCCGACCCTGTGGCGCGCGCGCGCTGCCTGCTGGAGCGAGCGCGCGTGTGGCGCGATGCCGGCAATGCCGACTCGGCGGGAGCCGGCTTCGCCGCGGCGGCGCGTCTCGGTCCCGACTCCACGGTGCGCGAGACCGCCTGGTGGGAGGACGCGCAGATGGAGGAGGGGCGCGGCGAGACCCGCGCCGCCCGGAGGGCCTACGAGCGCGCCGCCGACGCCGGAGGCCGGCGCCGCGACGAGGCGCTGCTACGCGCCGGGCTCATCTGGCTGGTCGAGGGCCGCAAGGACCTGGCGCTCGCGCGCTGGAAGCGTTCGACCTCGGAGGGGGCTCGGTTCTGGGCATCGCGGGCGCTCCGCGGTGCCGGCGCCGAGAGCACCCTCGTCTCGCTCGCGCGGCTTCCGGGCTACGGCTTCTACACCGCCCTGGCGCGGGACACCCTGGGGCTCAGGGGCTGGCCGGGAGCGGTCGCGGTCGACTCCTGCGCGGGCGAGTCGACCTGCGCTCCGCTCGAGCTCGCGGCGGAGCTGCTGAGCTGGGATCCTGGGGAGGCGGAGCGCGTGCTGGTCCGCTGGGTGGAGGCCCGCGGCGGCCCGAAGGATCCGCCGGACGGCGCGAGGACCCCGCGGGGCCTGCTCGCCGCGGCGCGGCTGGCCTACGCCGCCGGGCGGCCCTCGATCGGGATCCGCTCGGCGCGGCTTGCCCTCGAAGCCGCTCGGCGCTCCGATCCTTCGCTCGCCTGGGGGGTCGAGCCGTGGCTCTATCCGCCTGCCTTCGATTCCCTGGTGCGCGCGCTCGTTCCCGACTCGCGGGGTCCGGAAGGAGCGCTGATCCGGGCGGTGGCATGGCAGGAGAGCAAGTTCGAGCCGCGGGCCCGCTCCCGCAGCAACGCCCTGGGGCTCCTGCAGCTCAAGGCCTTGACGGCGGGCGAGGTGGCGGGCTGGTTCCACGAGCCCGCTCCCGGCGAGAGCGCGCTCACCGATCCGGCCCTGAGCCTGCGCTACGGCACCGCCTATCTGGGCCGCCTGCTCGCGCGCTTCGGCGGGAGCCCGGCCGCCGCGCTGGCGGCCTACAACGCCGGGCCCTCGCGTCTGCCCGCGCGCTGGCGCGAGTACCTCGCCAAGGGCGGCGAGGCGCTGCTCGCCGAGATGATCCCCTACCCCGAGACGCGCGACTACGTGAAGCGGATCCTCGGCGTCCGCCAGGCCTACCGCGAGCTCGACCCGTCCGTCGCTCGCTAGCCCGGTGGGGCTGCTTCCGGCCCGTCCCTCTTCTATATAGTGGAGCGATGCATGGTGACCCGGGTTCCGGCCGCCCCGCCGGGGGCGCGCTCGCGCGGCTGCGATCGGAGAGCTGGTTCACCGAGGCGCAGCGCAAGGCGATCCACCTCGGCTTCCTGGTGCTTCCCCTCGAGCTCCTGCACCAGTGGCTGCCGTGGCCGCGGGGGCGCGCGGAATGGCGGCTGGTGCTCATCGCCCTGGTGGCCATGGCGATCGCCCTCGACGTCATCCGCCTGCACGAGCCGCGGGTGCGGCGCTTCTTCCGGATGTTCTTCGGGGAGATGATCCGGGAGCACGAACGGCTCAGCCTCCTCGGGTCGACCTACCTCCTGATGGCCACGCTGCTGGCGGTCGAGATCTTCGCCCAGCCCGTGGCGGCGGGAGCCATCGGGTTCACCGTGCTCGGAGACGCCTTCGCCGCGATCGTCGGCAAGGCCCATGGGCGCACCCGTTTCTTCCACAAGACCCTCGAGGGCGCGGCCGGGGGGCTGGTCGCGTGCCTGGCATGGGCGGCCTATCTGTCCGCCACCGGGCGGCTTCCCTGGGGGGTCTCCCTCGCGGGAGCAATGGCCGCAAGTCTGGTGGAGCTCCTGCCGATACCTCTGGATGACAACCTCGGGATGACCTTGTTCGCGGGGTACACCATGAAGTTGCTGGGAAACGGGGGATGAGCCCCCGCCCGGTCGAGTTCCCGGAGTTCGAGTTCCAGGCCGCGGTCGGCATGGCCCGCGGCGGCCGGGGCGCCGATGCTTTGCGCCTGATCGAGGAATCCCTCGCGGCCCGCGAGGGGCGCGAGGCGCGCGCCGGCGCGGCCGTCCAGGCGCTGGTCGAGGTGGCGCGGTGCGCCGAGTCGGCGGGCGAGGGGGCCGTGGCCGAACGCGCCCTCGACCTTGCGATCGAGCTGCGCCCACGCTACGCCGACCTCCATTACCAGCGGGCCTGTGTGCTGCTCGGCCGCCAGCGTCGCGGCGAGGCGCGCCGCTCGCTCGATACCGCGCTGGCGCTCAACCCCAACTACACGGCGGCCCGCGTCGAGCGCGCTCTGCTCGACGCCCGCGAGGGGCTGGTGGGCGATGCGCTCGAGGCGCTGCGCGGGGTCGCCCGCGACCTGCCGATCGAGGATCCGCGCTCGTTCCAGAAGGGCTTGAAGAGCCTCGAGCGGGCCGACTGGGACAGTGGGGACGCGCTGATCCGCCGCGCGCTCAAGATCTCGGACCCCGAGCTCGAGCGCCAGCTCGAGCGGGTGGAGGCGCTGTTCCAGCAGGACCAGCCGGCGGGCGCCGCCCAGCTGCTGCGCGAGATCATCGAGCGCCACGAAGCCTACCCGGACCTCCACTACATGCTGGCGCGCGCCGAGGCGGAGCTCGGCCACCATGACGACGCCCTGGCCTCGCTGGCACGGGCGCTGGAGCTGAACCCCGACTTCCACGCGGCGCGCATCCAGTTCGCCCGCGTGCTCGACTCGGTCGGCATGAGGAACCCGGCGGCCGAGCAGCTCGGCCTCGTGCTCCAGCAGGAACCCGGACATCGGCAAGCGCTCGATCTCGAGAGGGACTGGTCGGGGCGCGGGCACCGCACGCCCGCGCGGTTGGCCGCGCATGTCGACCCGGACCCTGAGGCGGAAGCGGCGTGAACCACTCGTCGGACGGTCCCCCTCCCGGTGGATCCGGTCCGGCGTCGGCCCCGACATTCGGGCCCCCTCGTACACCCGGCCAGGCCCCGCCTGGGATCCCGCAAAGTTCTCTTGACCGTCCACCCGGTCCGGCACACCCTAGGGGTGTTCTCCGGGCCCCTGGTAAGTCACATGCCACTCAGGGAGGCACGTCCATGGCCCGTGGCACCGTCAAGTGGTTCAACGATGTGAAGGGCTACGGTTTCATCGCGGCGGAGGACACGCGAGAGGTGTTCGTCCACTTCTCCGCCATCGAGGGCAACGGATTTCGAACCCTCCACGAGGGCGAACGCGTGGAGTTCGAGGTCAAGACGAGCGAACGGGGCGCTGAGGCCGCCCACGTCACCAAGGTTTTCTGACGGGACCGGTCCGGAGCGCGCGCGGCCCGGCGCCGAGTGAGGCGCCGGGCCGCATTGCTTCGCCGCGGTTCCGCCTCCGCTTTGCCCTCGCCGCTCGCGCCCCGCGAGCGCTCCGCTTGACACGCCCCCTATCCTGAAGCTGATGTTCGACCGATTGCTCAAGTCCGTGTTCGGCTCCAAGCACGAACGCGATCTCAAGCGCGTGTTCCCGATCGTCGACGAGATCAACCGGCTCGTCGAGGAGTACCGGGCGCTCTCCGAGGACGAGCTCTCCGCCAAGACCGGCGAATTCCGGGCCCGGCTGGCCGAGGCGACCCGGGACGTCGCCGACCTCGAGGAGCGCCGCCGGATCGAGCGCGAGACGCTGGACGAGCTCCTGCCCGAGGCGTTCGCGGCGGTCAAGGACGCCTGCCGGCGCCTGGTGGGCCGCACCTGGGAAGTGGTGGAGATCCCGGCCACCTGGGACATGGTGCCCTACGACGTCCAGCTGATCGGCGGGGTCATGCTCCACGAGGGCAAGATCGCCGAGATGGCGACCGGGGAGGGCAAGACCCTGGTCGCCACCATGCCGCTGTACCTCAACGCCCTGGCCGGGCGCGGCGCCCACCTGGTGACCGTGAACGACTACCTGGCGCGGCGCGACAGCGAATGGATGGGGGAGATCTACAAGCTCCTGGGCCTCACCGTGGGCTGCATCCAGCAGGGGATGGATTCGGCGCAGCGGCGGCAGCAGTACGCCTGCGACATCACCTACGGAACCAACAACGAGTTCGGCTTCGACTACCTGCGCGACAACATGGCGGTGCGTCCCGAGCAGCGCGTGCAGCGCGGCTTCACTTACGCGATCGTCGACGAGGTGGACTCGGTGCTGATCGACGAGGCCCGCACGCCGCTCATCATCTCGGGTCCGGTGGAGCACAGCGACCAGGCATTCGAGGAGCTCAAGCCGCTGGTCGAGCGGGTGGTGCGCGCCCAGACCCAGTGGGTGAACGAGGCGCTGTCCGAGGCCGACGGGCTGCTCAAGGACCCGGAGAAGGAGTACGAGGCCGGCATCAAGCTGCTCCAGATCCAGCGCGCGGCGCCCAAGCACAAGCGCTTCATGAAGCTGCTCTCGGACCAGCCCGGCGTGAAGAAGCTGATCACCCGGGTCGAGCTCGACTACCTGCGCGACAAGCGGATGCACGAGCTCGACGACCTGCTCCACTACGTGATCGAGGAGAAGCAGCGCAACGTCGACCTGCTGGAGAAGGGCCGCGAGCTGATGTCGCCGCAGGATCCCGACCGTTTCGTGGTCCCGGACCTGGCGGGGCAGCTCTCCGAGCTCGAGGCGCGCGAGGACCTCTCGCCCGAGCAGAAGATCCAGACGCGCGACGAGGTGTACCGCGCCTACGCGGTCAAGAACGAGCGCATCCACAACATCCAGGCGCTGCTCAAGGCCTACTCGCTGTTCGAGCGCGACGTGGAGTACGTGGTCCAGGACGGCAAGGTGCTGATCGTCGACGAGTTCACCGGCCGGCTCATGCCGGGCCGGCGCTACTCCGACGGGCTCCACCAGGCCATCGAGGCCAAGGAAAACGTCAAGATCGAGGGCGAGACCCAGACGCTCGCGACCATCACGCTCCAGAACTTCTTCCGCATGTACCCGAAGCTCGCGGGCATGACCGGCACGGCCGAGACCGAGGCGCGCGAGTTCTGGGAGATCTACAAGCTGGACGTCTCGGTGATCCCGACCAACAAGTCGTGCGTGCGGAAGGATCAGGACGACGTCGTGTATCGCACCAAGCGCGAGAAGTTCAACGCCGTGATCGAGGAGATCGTGGACTGCCACGAGCGGGGGCAGCCGGTGCTGGTGGGGACCATCAGCGTCGAGGTGAGCGAGCTCCTCTCGAGGATGCTCAAGCGCCGCGGCGTCAAGCACAACGTCCTGAACGCCAAGTATCACCAGCAGGAGGCCGAGATCGTCTCCCAGGCCGGGCAGAAGGGCGCGGTCACGATCGCCACCAACATGGCGGGACGCGGCACCGACATCAAGCTCGGGGCCGAGGTCCCCGCCCTCGGCGGGCTTCACATCCTGGGCACCGAGCGCCACGAGTCGCGCCGCATCGACCGCCAGCTGCGCGGCCGGGCGGGCCGCCAGGGCGACCCCGGGTCGTCGCGGTTCTCGCTGTCGCTCGAGGACGATCTGATGCGGCTGTTCGGCAGCGAGCGGATCTCGAGCCTGATGCAGCGCATGGGCGTCCAGGAAGGAGAGGTGATCGAGCATCCGATCGTCACCGGGGCGATCTCGCGCGCCCAGAAGCGGGTCGAGGCCTACAACTTCGATATCCGCAAGCACCTCCTCGAATACGACAACGTCATGAACCAGCAGCGCACGGTGGTCTACGACCTGCGCGACAAGGCGCTCTCGAGCGCCGACATGAGCGAGACCGTGCTCGACTCGATCGAGGAGGCGGTGGCGGAGCGGGTGGCCAAGTTCGCGGGCGCGGACATCCATCGCGAGGAGTGGAACCTCAAGGGACTGGCCGACGAGCTGTCGTTCCTGCTCATGCGGCCGGTGTCCCCGAAGGACCTCGAGACCGGCGTCTACGAGGAGCTCGAGGAGAAGGCGGTGGCGATCGGCGAGCGCGCCTACCGGGCGCGCGAGGCGGAGTTCACGCCCGACCTGCTGCGCGACCTCGAGCGCCATCTCTACCTCTACACCCTGGACGAGCACTGGCGCGATCACCTGTACGAGCTCGACCACCTGAAGGGCGGAATCGGGCTGCGCGCCTACGGGCAGCGCGACCCGCTGATCGAGTACAAGAAGGAGGCCTACACGCTGTTCGAGACCCTGGTGCGCGACGTGCGCGAGGACTTCGTACAGCGGCTGTTCCGGGTGCAGCTCGAGGGCGGCCCTCCGGCGGTCGAGCAGCGCCCGGCTCCGCGGCGCATGGTGGCGCAGCACGCCGAGGCCCAGGCGTTCGGGGGCGCCCTTGCCGCGGGCCCCCCAGGCTCCGGGCGCGCGGGCGACGGCCCCGAGCCCGCCGCGGCGCGCACCGAGCCGGTGCGCACCGGCCCCCGCGTCGGACGCAACGACCCCTGCCCGTGCGGGAGCGGCAAGAAGTACAAGAAGTGCCACATGCTCATCGAAGAGGGCGTGGAGACCCGGTGATGACCGACGAGCGGTTGAACCTCGGCGTGGCCCGGCTGCTGGGCCTGCTCTCGGATCGCCTCGAGAGCTTCCTCGAGGGCGACGACACGGCGCTCGAGACCCTGGGAGAGTCGATCGAGCAGGCCGACTTCACGGCCGAGGAGGTGCAGGCGGCGATCCTGGTCCTCGGCAGCCTGGCCCGGACGGCCTCGCCGGCGGCGCCGGCGGTCCTGCGGGCTCCGGGCGAGCAGGCGCATCGGATCCTGAGCGCCGAGGAGCGCGAGTCCCTGAGCACCGAGGCGTGGGGCTATCTCATCGACCTCCGGCGCCGCGGCTCGCTCAGCGCCGAGGACTTCGAGCGCACGCTCGACCTCCTCAGCGGTTGCGGCGTCCGTCCGGTGAGCGTGGATCTGGCCCGCGACGTGGCCACCCGGGTGGCGCTCAAGGTCGACGATCCCGGCGAGGGGCTGGAGGCGCGTCATGGCGAATTCGACCTCGCGCACTAGCAAGGCGGCGGCCGCGACCAAGTCACGGGCCCCGGCCGCCGGCAAGAAGGCGGACCCGGAGGCGCGGGCCACGCCCGCGAAGCGCGCCTCGCGCCGGACCTCGCGCGAGTCCGCCCCGGCCGCCGGCACCGGGAAAGCCGCAACGCGCCGCCGCGGCGCCGGCCTCAAGGCTCCGGGCCCGAAGGGCGCCGCCGGCGCGCCGGCCAAGGACGGCTCGAGATCGCTGGTGATCGTGGAGTCGCCCACCAAGTCGCGGACGCTCACCAAGTTCCTGGGACGGGGCTTCACCGTGGTGGCCTCGAACGGCCACATCATGGATCTCCCCAAGAGCAAGCTGGGGGTCGACCTGGAGCGCGACTTCGAGCCCGAGTACGTGCCGATCCGCGGCAAGACCCAGGCGCTCACGCGCATCAAGACCGCGGCTCGCGACGCCGATCGCATCTACCTCGCGCCCGATCCGGACCGCGAGGGTGAAGCGATCGCCTGGCACCTGGCGGGCGCGCTCAAGACCGCCCGGCAACCGGTGCGGCGCCTCACCTTCAACGAGATCACGGAGCGCGCCGTGAAGCAGGCGCTCGAGAACCCGCGCGAGCTGGACATGAACCTGGTGAACGCCCAGCAGGCGCGCCGCGTGCTCGATCGGCTGGTGGGCTACAAGGTGAGCCCGTTCGTGTGGCGCACGGTGCGCTACGGCCTGTCGGCGGGGCGGGTGCAGAGCGTGGCGCTGCGCCTGATCTGCGAGCGCGAGGAGTCGATCCAGGCGTTTGTCCCCGAGGAGTACTGGACGCTCGAGGTCGACTACCAGACCGCGGGCGGAGAGCGCTTCACCGCGCGGCTGTGGCGGATCGGCGAGGAAGCGCTCGAGCAGGGGCAGATCCGCGGCCCCGACGCCGAGGCGCGCGCCCGCGCTGCAGCCTCGGAGCTGGCCGGGATCCCGGCCTCGATCGCCGGCGTCGAGACCACTCCGCGCCAGGTCCACCCCAAGGCGCCGTTCATTACCAGCACGCTCCAGCAGACCGCCTACAACCGGCTCGGCTACCTGAGCCAGCGGACCATGAAGCTCGCGCAGCGTCTCTACGAGGGCGTGAGCCTCGGCGGCGAGGGGAGCGTCGGCCTGATCACCTACATGCGCACCGATTCGCCGCGCCTCGCCGAGGAGGCGATCACCGAGATCCGCGGCTGGCTCGGGCGCTCGCTCGGCGCCGAGTACGTCCCCGAGTCGCCGCGCACCTTCAAGAGCAAGAAGTCCGCGCAGGACGCGCACGAGGCCGTCCGGCCCTCCTCGGTGGAGCGCACTCCGGAATCGGTGCGTCCCTACCTCGACGACGAGCTGTTCCGGCTCTACGACCTGATCTGGAAGCGGGCGGTGGCCTCGCAGGCCGCCTCGGCCGAGTACCTGGCCACGACGGTGGAGGTGGAAGCGGGCCGGCTGGGCCTGAGGGCGAGCGGCCGGGTGCTGAAGTTCGCGGGATTCCAGAAGCTCTACGGGATCGACGAGGAGGACGACGCGCCGGAGTCGAGGCTCCCCGAGCTCACGGCGGGCACGCCGCTCGCCGTCAGCAGCGTCCCGCTGGTGGAGCCCGAAGGAGAGGAGCGCCCCGAGCCCGTCCGTCCCGAGCAGCACTTCACCCAACCTCCGCCGCGCTACACCGAGGCGTCGCTGGTCAAGGCGCTGGAGGAGGAGAACATTGGCCGTCCCAGCACCTACGCCACCATCGTCGGCACCATCACCTCCCGCGACTACGTCACCCGCGACAAGGGACGGCTCGCTCCCACCGAGCTCGGCATGGCGGTCAATCGCCTGCTGGTGGACAGCTTCCCCGACGTCTTCAACGTCAACTTCACCGCCGCCATGGAGGAGGAGCTCGACGGGATCGAGGAAGGCAAGCAGGAATGGCACAAGGTGGTGCGGGACTTCTGGGGTCCCTTCAGCAAGGACCTCGAGCAAGCCGAGAAGTCCAGCCACCACCATCGCAAGAAGGTCGAGGAGCCGACCGATATTGCCTGTCCCACCTGCGGGCGGATGCTGGTGCGCAAGTTCGGCCGGCGCGGGCCCTTCCTGGCCTGCCCGGGATATCCGGAATGCAAGTACACGCGCCCGGTCGACGACGCCGAGCTCCCGACCCCGGTGCCCGGAACCTGCGACCTGTGCGGTTCGCCGCTGGTGGCGCGGAACGGCCCCTTCGGTCGATTCATCTCCTGCTCGCGCCGTCCCGACTGCAAGTTCACCAAGCCGTTCACGCTCGGCATCCGGTGCCCGGAGTGTGGCCAGGGCGAGATCGCCGAGCGCCGCACCAAGCGCGGAAAGGTCTTCTTCGGCTGCACGCGCTACCCCGATTGCACGTTCGCGGTGTGGGACCGCCCGCGCCTCACGCCGTGTCCCAACTGCGCCGCCCCGTTCCTGGTGGAGAAGGAGACGAAGAAGGGCCCGGTCCTGCGCTGCATCAAATGCAAGTCGGTGTTCCAGCCGGAAACCATCGGTGCGTGAGGCGCTGGAACAGTTCCTCACCGAGCTCGCGGCGCGACGGCGCGCCTCGCCGCTGACGGTCGAGGCCTATCGCCGCGACATCGCGCGCGCGCTGGATCGGGCGGCCGGACCCGAGCGGCCGGTCGAGCCCGCTCGATGGTCGACCGAGCTCCTGGCCGGCGTCCTGCGCGAGATGTGGAAGGCGCGGCGCGCCCCCTCGAGCGTGGCGCGATCGCTCGCGGCGTGGCGGAGCTTCTCGCGCTTCTGCGTGCGCCGCGGTCTGATCTCGGCCGATCCGGCGCTCGGCCTGCCGGCGCCCCGGCGGCCGCGCCGCCTGCCACGCACGCTCCCGCTTAAGGAATTGGAGCGCGCCCTGGACCGGATCGCGGGCGCCGATCCCGCGGCGCGGCGCGATCGGGCCCTGCTCGAGCTGGCCTATTCCTCGGGCCTCCGGCTCGCCGAGCTGGTGGGGCTGAACGGCGGCGATCTGGACTGGGAGGCGCGGCTGCTGCGGGTCCGCGGCAAGGGGGGCCACCAGCGCGTGGTGCCGTTTGGAGCCGCGGCCGGGGAGGCGCTGGAGCGCTACCTGGCGAGCACGGGAGGGCCGCGCGCGCGCGGCGGGCCGGCGCGGCCCGGGCTCGAGCGGGCCCGTCCCATCGAGCCGCTGTTCGTCAACGCCCGGGGGGCCCGGCTCTCCCGGCGCACGGTGCAGCGCGTGGTCCGCCGGCGGCTGGCCGAGGCGGCCGGCGGGCTCGGGGTCTCGCCGCACTCGCTCCGGCACTCGTTCGCCAGCCATCTGCTGGATCGCGGGGCGGACCTGCGGGCGATCCAGGAGATGCTCGGGCATCGCTCGCTGGCGAGCACCCAGATCTACACCCACGTCTCGAACCGCCGCCTGCGCCAGGCCTACGAGCGGGCTCACCCGCGCGCGTGACGAGGCGCAGCCGACTGGCCGCGGTGCTGGCACTCGTGGGGACGGCGGCATGCGCGAAGCGCCAGCCTCCCTCGGGGGGACCTCCCGACATCGAGTCGCCGCGGGTAGTCGGCTCGGTGCCCGACTCGGGCGCCGCGCGCGTGCCGGTCGGGGCCGCGCTGTCGGTCAGCTTCAGCGAGGGCATGGAGCCTCGCTCGGGCGCCGACGCGGTCTCCCTGGCCCCGCCGGTCGAGATCAAGCAGCGGCGCTGGCGCGGCCGCACCCTCGAGCTGATTCCCGCCTCGCCGCTCAAGCCCCAGCAGACCTACACCTTGTTCGTCGCCCCGACGGCCCGCGACCGGCACGGCAACAACCTGGCCGGCGGCGCCGCCGTGGTATTCAGCACCGCGGACAGCTTCGCGCGCGGACGCCTGGAGGGAGAGATCGATGCCCGCGGGTTCTCGGCCCCGGGCGTCTACGTCTGGTGCTACGACGCCCGCCGCGCCGGGCCGGACAGCACCGCGCGCGACTTCGACGCCATCGGCGTGGTGGATCGCCTGGATCAGTTCCGCGTCGACGGACTGGCCGTGCCCGGACGCTACCGGCTATGGGTGTTCGCCGACCTCAACCAGAACCGCTCCTTCGAGCCCTCGACCGACGTGCTGGCTCCGGCCGACACGGTCTTCGAGCTCACGCCGGCTCAGCCAGTGGCCCGGGGGCTCCGCCTGCGGGCCTCGAACCCTCACGCTCCTGGGAGGGTGCGGGGGGCTGTGCTAGACTCGCTGGGCGATAGCCTCGGCGTGGTGCGCGTGCTGGCCGTCTCGGTGACGGACACCTCCCAGGAGGTGCTGGGCGAGGTGGATCGCGAGGGGGCCTTCGACCTCCAGCTCGCGGCCGGGGAGTGGTGGCTGCGGGCCTTCCGCGACCTCGACAAGAGCCGGAGCTGGCAGCCCGGCAAAGAGCGCGCCAGCGAGCGGCTGCGGGTCTCGGTCGAGCCGGCGGCCGACATCGTGGACGTGAGGCTCGGGATCCGGCCCCTGAGCGGGGGGCCATGACCGGGGCAGACATCGCCACAGGGCGGGCGCGTCGCGCTCGCCGGCGCGGCTCGTGAACGGCTCGGGTCAACAGGCATGACGATCCCTTTCTTGAAGATGCACGGCGCCGCCAACGACTTCGTGGTCATCGACCACCGCCGGCGCTTCCTCGCCGAGCCCCTCGAGCCCCTGGTAGTGCGCCTGTGCGACCGGCGGCGCGGCGTGGGGGCCGACGGCGTCCTCCTGCTCGAGAGCGATCCCGAGCACGACTTCGCGATGCGCTACTTCAATGCCGACGGACGGCCGGCCGACTACTGCGGGAACGGCGCGCGCTGTCTGGCCCGCCTGGCGCTGGACCTCGGGCTCGGCCGCGCGGGGCGCGTGCGGTTCCGCACCGAGGCCGGGGTCCAGGACGCCCGGCGCCACCCGGAGGGGAACGGCATCGAGCTCCACTTCGGGCGCGTGGCATCCGAAGGTGAGCGCTGCGACGTGGAGGCGGCCGGCCGCCGGTTCTCCGGGCGATGGATCCCCGCCGGGGTGCCCCATTTCGTCACCGAGGTGGAGCGGGTGGAGTGGGTGCCGGTGCCGGAGTGGGGCTCGGCGCTGCGCCATCATCCGCGCTTCGGGCCTGCCGGCGCCAACGTCGACTTCGTGTCGCGCCTCAACGCCGGGCGGATCGCGATGCGCACCTACGAGCGCGGCGTGGAGGCGGAGACGCTGGCGTGCGGGAGCGGGGCGATCGCCTCGGCGCTGTGGGCCGCACTGCAGGGAGAGCGCTCGCCCGTGAGCGTGGTGACCGGGGGAGGGGACGAGCTCGTGGTCTCGTTCCGCCGGCTGGAGGACGGCTTCGACGTCACGCTCGGCGGTCCGGCCGAGGTGGCGTTCCAGGGCGAGTGGGTCGAGCGCGCGGCTGAACCCGTGGGGCTCTGACCGCGACGAGGATCGCAGCCCGGGAATGGGGAGCGGCCGGTGAACGGCCGGCTCAAAAGGAGGACGCAGTGTTCGATGGACTAATCGTGGCGATGGTGACGCCGTTCAGGGACGGGGCGCTCGACCTCGAAGCGACGGCGAGGCTCACCGATTTCCTGATCGAGGGGCGAGCCGAGGGGCTGGTGGTGTCGGGCTCCACCGGAGAGGCGGCGACCTGCTCGGTCGAGGAGCGCCGCACCCTGTGGCGCTTCGTGCGCGAGCGGGTCGCCGGGCGCGTGCCGGTCCTGGCCGGCACCGGGACGAACTCCACCGCCGACTCGATCGCCCTGACCCGCATGGCCGAGGAGTTGGGCCTGGACGGCGCGATGATCGTGACGCCCTACTACAACAAGCCCACGCCGCGCGGCCAGATCGAGCACTTCCGGGCGGTGGCAAAGAGCACGCACCTGCCGCTCATCCTCTACAACGTGCCGAGCCGCACCGGCACGAACACGCTGCCCGAGACGTTCGAGAAGCTGCAGGACCTCCCCGGGGTGGCGGCAATCAAGGAAGCCTCGGGGAGCCTCGATCAGGCGAGCGCGATCGCGGCGCGAACCCGCTTCACGCTGCTCTCCGGCGATGACTCGCTGACCCTGCCGATGATGGCGGTCGGCGGGAAGGGAGTGGTGTCGGTGGTGGGGAACGTCGCTCCCGCCGAGATGAGATCGCTGTGCGACCTCGGGCGCGAGAGCCGGCTCGACGAGGCGGAGAAGCTCCACCAGCGCCTGCTGCCCCTCTTCAAGGCTTTGTTCATCGAGTCCAACCCGGCGCCGGTCAAGTACCTGCTCTCCGAGATGAAGCTGATCGAGAACGAGCTCAGGCTGCCGCTGGTGCCGGTCGAGCCGGCGAGCGAGAAGGCCATCGTGGCCGCGGCCAAGGCCTCGGGCCTCGAGCTCAGGCAGGCGGTGGCGGCCGGGAGCCACGCCGCGCGGGCGTGATCCCGCTGATCCTGGTCGGCGCCTCGGGCCGCATGGGCCGGGCGGTGGAGGCGGCGGCGCTCGAGGCCGGGGGATTCCGTATCAAGGCACGCTTTTCGCGTTCGGAACCCTTGAGTCGTGAGGGACCCGGGTCCGGTGAGGCGGGGTATGGTCTTGAGAGGCCGGGGGCCGGGCAGTCGAGCGTGCGCGATGCACTCCTGCGTTGCGCCGTGCAGGGAGACGTGATCGTGGATTTCAGCCGTCCCGAGGCCTGCCGTGATACCGCCCGGGCGTGCGCCGAGCGCGGCGCCGCCCTGGTGACCGGTACCACGGGACTCGGACCCGAGGACGAGCGAGCCCTGGCGGAGGCGGCGCGGCGCGTCGCCGTGCTGCGCGCCGCCAACTTCAGCCTCGGCATCGTGGCGCTGAGGCGCGCCGTGGCCGCGGCGCTCCGAGCGCTGCCGGAGGATTGGGACATCGAGATCGTGGAGCGCCATCATCGCCGCAAGGTCGACAGCCCGTCCGGGACGGCCCTGCTCATCGCCGACGAGGTGGCGGGCCATCGCGGAGGGTCAGAAGTTTCCAGGCGCTCCGGCCGGGAGGGCGCGGCGGGACCGCGGCCCCGGGACGAGATCGGGATCCATTCGGTGCGCGGCGGAACCTGGGTGGGGGACCATGCGGTGCTGCTCGCCGGAACGGGCGAGTCGCTGGAGATCCGCCACGTGGCGGAAGACCGCTCGGCGTTCGCCCACGGAGCCCTCAGGGCGGCGCGATTCGTGGCCTCCGCTCCACCCGGCCTCTATGCTTTGGAGGACGTGCTGAGCTCTCCGGGCCGCGGTTAGCCCCGGATCCGTGATGCGACTCTCGCGCCCCATCTCTGCCGCGCTCCTCGCCGCGCTGCTGCTCGCGTCCGCCCGACCCGCACACGCCCAGGCGTTCGGCAAGAACAAGGTCCAGTACGAGTCGCTCGAGTGGTCGGTGCTCGCCACTCCCCACCTGCGCCTGCACTACTACGCCGAGGAAGAGAGCCTGGCCCGGCGCCTGGTGGTGTTCGCGGACAGCGTGTGCGTCGAGTACGACGGGCGCTTCCGCCTGCCGCCGCGCCGGCCCATCCCGTTCCTGCTCTACTCGGTCCATCATCTGTTCCAGCAGACCAACGCCACGCCGGGCCTGGTCTCCGAGGGCACCGGCGGGCTCACCGAGCTCATCAAAGGCCGCGTGCTGCTGCCGCACACCGGATCCTGGGCGCGGCTCGCCTGGGTCACGCGTCACGAGCTCACCCATGCCTACATGATCGAGAAGTTGTCGCGGGTGATGCGCGAGCACCATCGCAGCCAGAACTACCTGCCTCCGCTGTGGTTCACCGAGGGCCTGGCCGAGTTCTGCGGCACCCACTGGGACGCCGACGCCGAGGGACTGCTGCGCGACGCGGTGGTCTCGGGCGAGGCGCTGCCGTTGACGCAGAGCGAGCCCATCACGGGCACGGTGCTGATGTACAAGGAAGGTCAATCGTTCCTGCTCTACCTGGCCGAGCACCGCGGGGCCGACAAGGTCTTCGACCTGCTCGACAACTGGTACCGGGCCGAGGACTTCGAGACCGTATTCCGCATCACCTTCGGCGTGTCGCTCAAGGCGATGGACGACGAGTGGTTCGCCTCGCTGAGGCGCCGCTACTATCCGGAGGTCGCGGAGGCCAGCAGCCCGAGCGAGGTGGCGCGGCGCCTGACCCGGCGCGGGTACTACAACCTCGGTCCCCACGCGCTCCCGCGGTCGAGTCCCTCCGACACCACGGTGCGCTTCTGCTACTTCGCCGCCAGCGAGGCGGGAGTGGACCTGATGATCAACGAGCCCGGCCGCCGCGGCCGGCGGCGCGACCTCCGCCTGCTGCACGGCGGGCAGTCGCCCTCGTTCGAGTCGTTCCACCTGTTCCAGAACCGTCCGGATGCTTCCCCCTCGGGGCTGGTGGTGCTGTCCTCCAAGCGCGGCGGCCGCGACGCGCTCTACCTGGTGGATTCCCATCGCCGGCGCGTGGTGCGCAAGCTCGAGTTCCCGAACCTGGTGGCCCTCAACGATCCGACCCTCGCCCCCGGGGACACCGCGGTGGTGTTCTCCGCGCAGAACTACGGCGGGCGGAGCGATCTCTACCGCGCCTGCTTCGGCGGGCCGAACGTGCGGCTCGAACGGCTCACCAACGACGACTTCGACGATGTCGAGCCCGATGTCTCCTCGGACGGCGCCTGGGTGTTGTTCGCGTCGGATCGTGGAGAGCGCGGGGGTCAGTACTCGCTGTTCCGGATGTCGCTCCGGACCGGGGCGATCGAGACCCTGAGCGATCCGGGGCAAGGCGACGACCGCCAGCCGGTCTATTCGCCCGACGGCCGCTGGATCGCGTTCCGCTCGACGCGGCACGGGACCAGCGACCTCTACGTGCGGCCGGCGGAGCCGGCGAGCCAGGCCCGCCGGGTCACGAGGCTGATCGGGCCGGCGATGGATCCCGACTGGCTGCCCGACGGGCGCGGGCTGCTGTTCACCGGACAGGACCGGATCCGCTTCCAGACCTACGCCATCAAGTTCGATCCCGATACCCTGCACGTCGAGCCCGAGACTCCCTCGCAGCCGAGGCCCGTGGTTCCCACGGCGGTCTCCAGCGCCGAGCCCTCGCCTTACCAGCGCCGGCTCAGCCTGGACCTGGCGCAGAACGCGGTGTCGTTCGATCCGGGGCTCGGCTCGCCGCTGGGCGCCGGTCAGATCGCCCTGAGCGACGTCCTCGGCAACGAGGAGATCTACATCTTCCTCTCCAACGACTCGGACCGGTTCGGGAACTTCTGGGACGGCTTCGAGGGCGGCCTGACCTACGTCAATCGCTCACGGCGGCTGAACTGGGGCGTGGGCGGCTTCCGCCTGACCCAGGTCTACGACGCCGACCTGAACGAGGTGCGCCGCGAGCGCCGGCTCGGGCTCCTCGGGCTCGCCAGCTATCCGTTCAACAAGTTCACGCGCCTCGAGGGCACGATGCTGGTGCGTCACGCTAGCGACCACCGGCTGCGGAGCGGCGAGTTCCGGAACGTCGACCTGCTGTCCAACTTCGTGGCGCTGGTGCACGACAACGCCCGCTGGACCCTGCTCGGGCCGAGCGGCGGCTCGCGCTTCTTTACGTCCGCCGGCTTCACCCGCGACCTTTCCTCGGGAGCCGGCGACTTCGCCACGCTG
>VBOT01000186.1 GCA_005893225.1 Candidatus Eiseniibacteriota bacterium | reverse complement strand
TCACGCTGTTCGGGCTCGCCTACTGGCTGTACTGGCTGGGAGCCCTCGTCAGGAGATGACCCGCGGGCCGGCTCGAGCCGGCCCGCATGTTTCAGGTCTCACCCGCCGGCTCGCCGCCGGTCCAGATGATCATCGTCGCCGGAGGCCCCATGCATCCCGGAGAAATCCTCGTGACCGTCCTGATCGGCTTCGTCCTGGCCGGGTCGGTCGGATACGTGTTCTCGATCTACAACGGGCTGGTCGCGCTCAAGAACAACATCGCCCGGTCGTGGGCGAACATTGACGTGCTGCTCAAGCAGCGGCACGACGAGCTGCCCAAGCTGGTCAAGACCTGCGAGGGCTACATGCAGCACGAGCGCGCGGTGTTCGATCGCCTGAGCGAGGCGCGGGGGGCGCTGATGAAGGCCCACACCGTGGGCGAGCGAGCCGCCGCCGAGAGCGCCCTCACCCGGGCGCTGGGACAGTTCTTCGCCGTGGCCGAGGCCTATCCCAGTCTCAAGGCCGACGCGTCGTTTCTACAGCTCCAGCATCGCATCAGCGAGCTGGAGAACCAGATCGCCGACCGGCGCGAGTTCTACAATGACACGGTGACCACCTTCAACATTCGTATTCAGCAGATTCCCAACGTCTACGTCGCGAACTGGATGTCGCTCCGGCCGGGCGAGCTGTTCGCCGCTGACGAGACCGATCGCCGCGACGTCGAGATCAAGTTCGCGCTGGCGGGGTAGAGTCGCTCGCCCGGCGGAGTTCGAGCGAGCCGGCAGGATTGCCGGTCGGGCCGCCGGCATGTAGCTTCTCGCGCTCGGCTCATGGGGCCGTGGCCCGCAGCACGGGCCTCCGGCCGCCGGTCACCCACCATCTCCCGTGCCCATCTGGAGCGTCATGACGGTCCCTGGGCTTCCCGCGCAGCACGAGATCGTCGACCCCACCGGGCCGCCCGCGCCGCGGCGGCCGGTACGGGTGGCGGTTGCGGGCCTCGGCCGTGCCGGGATCGCACATGCGGCCGCGGTCTCGAGCATCCCGGGCTGCGAGCTGGTCGGCGTCGTCGATGCCCGTGCCGCCGCGCGACGGGACGTGCGCGGCCTGGGTTACGACGCCC
Organism: Candidatus Eiseniibacteriota bacterium; assembly: GCA_005893225.1. Lineage (GTDB taxonomy): Bacteria > Eisenbacteria > RBG-16-71-46 > RBG-16-71-46 > RBG-16-71-46 > WS-3. The sequence continues at coordinate 6,376 of VBOT01000186.1, read as the reverse complement.
CGAGCTTCGGCAGCGTCGCGAAGCTGGTCGCGCGAACCCAGCCGGACGCGCTGTTTGTCAGCGCCGGCTGGCAGGAGCGCGGCCCGATCGCGCGCGCCGCGCTGGAGGCGGGAGTGGCCGTGTGCGTCGACCCGCCGATCGCTCCGACGCTCGCCGAGGCCGCCGCAGTGGTCCGGCTCGCCGCCGAGCGAAACACCCCGCTCGCCTCGTGTCACGCGCTCGCGTGCCATCCGGTTTTCGCTCGTGCCCGAGCGATCCTGGCCTCCGGCGCGCTCGGTGAGATACGGCAGGTCCGCTCCTCCACCTACCTTTCGCGCGTCTTCAGCCCCGAGAGCCAGCAGCGGGCGGCGCCGGCCGAGTCGGCGGGCGGCGCGCTGGTACACTCCGCCCTCGATCTGCTGTTCGTGCTGCTGTGGCTCCTCGGGCCGCCGGTGCTGGTGCGCGCCACCTCGCGCCGCTTCTACGGCCCCTTCGAGGACGAGATCCACACCATGATGGCGCTCCCCGGCGGGGCCGAGGTGGGGCTCGACTGCTCGTGGAGCGTCCCCGGCTACCCGCGCCAGTCGTCGGTGATCGAGGCCGAGGGCGCGAACGGAAAGATGCTGATCTCCGACGACGCGCTCGAGGTCGAGCTGGCCAGCGGCCACGGCCCACTGCCCTCGGGCCCGCTGCGCCTCGGCCACTCGGAGCTGCCCCAGGCGGCGCGCTTCGATCTCGGCGGCGAGACGCTCTACCTGGCCGACGCCTCGTTCCTGGCCTGGGTCGCCGGGGGTCCGCCCCCCGCGGGTCGCGGCGACGCCGCCCTCGAGGCCCTGCGCGTGATGGACGTGGTCTATGAGTCGGCCCGCGATGGCGGCAAGCCAATCGCCTTCGTGGCCCCGTGAGCGGCAGCCCGCGGCTCCTGCTCGCGACTCGCTCGCTGGTGGGCGTGTCGCTCGCGACTCGCGATCGCCTGCTCGACGTCGTGGCCCGATATCGGGAGCCCGAATCGCTCGCGGTCACGCTCTCAAAGGCCGTGGGGGCGGGCGTGGACGGCGTGCTCGCGAGCCCGCTGCCCGTGCTGTTCGCGGCGGTCGCGGAGCTCAAGCAGACGGTGCCGATCTACGCCTTGCTTCCGGCCCTCACCGAGCACGAGCGGAACGACTTCGAGCCCGGAGTGGAAGGGCTGATCGAGCGGGCCCGCGGATCGGCGGGGCTCCTCGCGCGCCTGCGGGCCGGCTGGTCCGGCCTCGCGCGTCCGGCCGCGCTCTACCGCGGCGATCTCGCGCGGCGCCTGCCGCTCCTGATCGAGCTCGAGGTCGCGCGGCTCTCCCCTCGCGCGCTCAAGGGCGTGGTTCTCGACGCCTGCCTCACCGACCTGGTGCTGGCCGCCGGGAAGCGCGCGTTCTTCGACTCCTATTGCCGCTTCGTGCGCCGGCGCTTCGGCGCCGCCGCCGGCCTGGAAACCCACAACCTGGGTCTCCTGCTCGCCCGGCTGCGGGAGTGGGACCTCCGTCCCGACCTGGTGGTGGGACCCCTCAACCCCTGTGGCCTGATGATGAAGCCGAGCGTTGCGGAGGTGCTTGATGAGCTGAAGCGGACCGACGTGCCCGTGGTGGCCAAGGAGCTGCGCGCCGGGGGGGTGGTGTCGCTGGTCCGCGGAGCCGAGTTCGCGCGGAGCCACGGCGCCTACGGACTGGCGCCCGACCTGGCCGAGGTGGAGGACGTGGGCACGGAGCTGCGGGCGCTGGGGAAGGGGTGAAGAGCCGCGGCGCCCTGATGGGCGCCGCGCATCGCGGGCCGTCGGAAGCGAATCCGGGACGCGGGCTTCTCCGGCGACGGGCGAGCTACCTCTCTCCGCGCACGATCATGCCCTCGGTGAGGATGGCGGGCGGCTCCGGGCTCTCCCTCCCGGGCGGCGTGCGGGCGCCGTCTGCCGCGCCCTCCTCCGCGGGCTCCTCCATGGACGCGGCCTCCTCGCCGTCTCCCGCCTTGCCCCGCTGGGCCTCCACCGGCTGCTCGAGCGCCAGCTTGATCACCTGATCGATCCGCGTCACCGGTGCGAAGATCATGTGGGTGCGGACCTCGAGGGGGACCTCTTCGAGATCGTTCTCGTTGTCCGCGGGCAGGATCACGGTCTTGATCCCGGCCCGGTGCGCGCCCAGCACCTTCTCCTTGACGCCTCCGATCCTGAGCACCATGCCGCGCAGCGTGATCTCGCCGGTCATGGCGATGCTCGGCCGGGCCTTGCGCTGGGTGAGCAGGCTCACCATCGCCGTGCACAGGGCGACGCCGGCCGAGGGGCCGTCCTTGGGGATCGCGCCGGCGGGGACGTGGACGTGAATGTCGCTGTCCTCGAAGAAGTCGGGGTCGATGCCGAGCTGCTGGGCGTGCGATCGGATGTAGGAGAGGGCCGCCGTCGCCGACTCCTTCATGACGTCGCCGAGCTGCCCGGTGAGGATGAGCTGGCGGGAGCCGGGCATGCGGGTCGCCTCGATCGTGAGCACCTGGCCCCCGACCGGGGTCCACGCCAACCCGAGGGCCGCGCCCGGCGCGTCGAGCAGCGCCACCTTGTCTTCCTCGAAGCGGGGCGGGCCGAGCAGCTCACGCACCCGCTCGGGCCCGATCTGGCGCGGCGGGTCCTTTCCCTCGGCGAACAGCTTGGCGGTGCGGCGCAGCAGGTTCGCGAGCTCGCGCTCGAAGTTCCTGAGCCCGGCCTCGAGCGTGTACTCGTGCACCACCCTGAGAAGCGCCTCGTCGCTGATGCTCAGGTTCAGCTGCTCGAGGCCGTTCTCGCGGATCGCCTTGGGCAGCAGGTGGCGCTTGGCGATCTCGAGCTTCTCGCGGTCGGTATATCCGGAGAGCTCGATCACCTCCATGCGGTCGCGCAGCGCGGGCGGCACGGGGTCGAGATAGTTGGCGGTGGTGACGAACATCACCTGGGAGAGGTCGAACGGCACGTCGAGGTAGTGGTCCGAGAAGGATGAGTTCTGCTCCGGGTCGAGCACCTCGAGCAGCGCGCTCGAGGGATCGCCGCGGAAGTCGGCGCCGAGCTTGTCGATCTCGTCGAGCATGAACAGCGGGTTGCGCGTGCCCGCGCGCCGCAGGCCCTGGATGATGGTGCCGGGGAGCGCCCCGATGTAGGTACGCCGGTGGCCGCGAATCTCGGCCTCGTCGCGCACGCCGCCCAGCGACTGCCGCACGAACTTACGGCCCAGGGCGCGCGCGATCGAGCGCCCCAGCGAGGTCTTGCCGGTGCCCGGCGGGCCCACGAAGCACAGGATCGGAGTGCGGGCGTCGGCCTTGAAGCGGCGCACCGCGAGGTACTCGAGGATCCGCTCCTTGATCTTCTCGAGCCCGTAGTGGTCCTCGTCGAGCACCTCGCGCACGTGCACGAGGTCGATGTTGTCCTCCGTGGTCACCGCCCACGGCATGTCGCACAGCCACTCCAGATAGGTGCGCGCCACCGTGTACTCGGGGGCCTGAGGCGGGATGCGCGACAGGCGCGACAGCTCGCGATCGGCCTCCTTGCGCACGTCCGGGGGCATCTGGGCCTTCTCGATCTTGGCCTTCAGCTCCTCGATCGCGTGCTCGGAATCGTCGCCCTCCCCGAGTTCCTTGCGGATCGCCTCCATTTGCTGGCGGAGGAGGAACTCCTTCTGGTGCTGGTCCAGCGATTCGCGCACCGACTCCTGGATCTGCTGGCCCACCTCGAGCACCTGGAGCTCGCGCGACAGCACCTCGATCAGGAGCTTGAGGCGCTGCTTGACGTCGAGCGTCTCGAGCAGGCGCTGCTTGTCGTCGGAGGGGATGTCGAGCAGCGACGCCACGAAGTCGCCGGTGCGTCCCGGGGTGCTCTGCTCGCGCGCCGCGGTCACCGCTTCGTTGGGAAGCGTCGGCGACAGCGAGACGATGCGCTCGAACTGATCGACGACGGTCTTGGCCTGGGCCTCGGACTCGACGTCGGCGCCCTCGGTCTCGCCGACCACCTCGATGCGGAAGCTCATGAACGGCTCGAGCGCCACCGGCTCGATCAGGCGGACGCGGGCCACGCCCTGCACCAGCACGGCGAGCTGGCCCTCGCCCGAGCGCACCATGCGCAGGATGGTGGCGAGCGTGCCCATCTCGTGCAGGTCGGCGGGCTGGGGGCTCTCGACCCCCGCGTCGCGCTGCCGGACCACCACCAGGGTGCGGTCGGTCTGCATGCAGTGGTTGAGGAGCTGGACGCTGCTTGGACGGCCCACGTTGAGCGGCAGGATGGCGAGGGGGAAGAGCACGGTGTGGCGCACCGGCAGCACCGGAAGCTCGCGCCGCTCACCCGGCTTCAACGACTGGATCAGCTCCTCCGGAGGGGCCGGGGGCTCGATCTTCAGAGGCGCGGGCTCCTTCGAGGGCGCGCGCTTTTTTTCGGTGGCGGTCTTCCGCTTCCTCACTCCGGCCATGATCGTCCTCTCGCGCGAGGCCGCGAAGGCCTCACTTGGACTCGACCTTCTCGATCGTTACTCGCGTGGTCCGGTGGGTGGGAGAGGGGAAGAGATGGATCTCGAGCATGCCGTCCTGGTAGCGCGCGTCGACGCGTTTCTCGTCCGCCTCCCAGGGGAGCTCGATGACGCGCCGAAAGTCTCCGAACAGGATCTCGGCGCGGTGGTAGTGGGACAACGCCGGATCCTTGGGCGAGTGACGGCGGCCCGAGACCTCGAGGATCCTCCCCTGCAGCCGCACCCGGACGTTCTCGCGGGGCACCCCCGCCAGCTCCATGATGACTCGCGCGGAGTCCTCGGACACCATGACGTCGGCGGCCGGCGACCAGGTGGGCTCGGTGAAGTGGCACGACGGATGGCGCTGGTAGACGAGGTCCAGGAACATTCGCTCGACCTCGCGCTGCAGGTGGTGCAAGGGATCGTGGGGATCAGCCATGGTTTGTGTTCCGATGCGCGTAACGATGAGAAGAGCCTAGCGCAGCGGGGCGGGGGCGGCAACCGCGAGAAATGTTGCGGAAAGACCGCTAAGGCAACAAGATCACGCGCCGCGCCTGCGAGTTCTCCTGGGTGTCGACCTTCACAAAATAGAGTCCGGCACGCACGGCGTGCCCGGAATCGTCCCTGCCGTCCCACGTCAGGTCGTGTCGACCCCGGGCCTGCGGGCCCGTGGTGAGCGTCCGGACGCGTCGCCCCGAGATGTCGATGACCCGCGCCGTGAGGGTTGCGTCTTCGGGAAGCTCGAGTGACAGCGTCACCAGGCGATGAGCCGGATTCGGTCGGGGTGAGCCCAGCGTGAGGGGTCGGTCCGGGACCCGAGCGACGTCGACAGCGCCATTGACCGCTACATTGGAAGCGTAGACGTCGGCGCCGTTCTCCGAGCGGTTCCGGTAGTCCACCCAGGCAAGCAGGAAGCTCACGCCCGGCACGATGACCGGAAAGTCCTGGACGTCCGGGGCGCCGCACACCAGGACGCCGTTTGGGATCCACAGACCCGGCGTGATCGTTCCGTTCCCCCTGAGCCGGAGAGCATAGATGTCGGGGCCATTCGTGGGATCGCGGTGGTCTACCCATGTCACGATCAGGCCACTGTCGGCGGTCGCCCCGTACGTGTAAGTCATCCACGTGATCGCCCTGGCGTGCTCCTGGTCGGCGGGGTCGTTGCACACCGCCACGCCCTCGGCAGGCCACCCGGGCTGCACCTCGCCCGAGGGTGTGAGCCGCTGAGCGAAGATGTCGGAACTCGAGGCCAGCGTTTGTGCATGGGTAGGGCCCTCGCCCTCCCACACGACGAAGGTGCCGCCTGCCCCGACCGGCGTGATCTCGGCCGCACGCTGAGGCCCGACACCCGCGGAGACGGGCACACCGTTGAGGGGCCAACCCGGAGCCGGAGCGCCCGATCCGCCGAGGCGCTGCCCATAGACGTCGCCATTGGAGTCGGTCCGGAAATCCGACCAGGCGGCGAGTAGGCCGCCCGCGCCGTCAGCCGTGAACCGCAGGTCCGCGATGTTGCTAGCGCTGGTGACGACCGGGTTGCCGTCGGTCATCCAGCCCGGCGCCAGCGTTCCATCGGCCGTTACGCGCGCGGCATAAATCGCGTACCCGGAACGGCGGTCGAGCCAGCAAAACATGGCCCCATCCTCACCATCGTCGGTAACGCCAAGGTCGGTCTGGTCCCCGGGGGCGGCACAGATCGGGATCCCGTTCGTGTCCCACACGGCCACGCCGGCGCTGTCCACGCGCTGGGCGTAGATGTCGGCCGACCCCGAGCGACGATCCACCCAACCGATGACGGCTCCGCCACGGCTATTCCCGACCAGAGCCGGCTCGGTCTGGTCTCCCGGGGCCCCGCAGATCCGGACACCGGCGCTGTCCCAATGACTCGGGGCGGAGAAGATGGGCAGCCGGTGGGCATAGAT
>VBOT01000185.1 GCA_005893225.1 Candidatus Eiseniibacteriota bacterium | reverse complement strand
GTCTGGACTTCGTCGGCGATGAGCAGCACGTTGTGCCTGCGGCAGATGCGTTCGCATTCGGCGAGATAGCCGCGCGGAGGGACGATGATGCCCTGCTCGCCCTGAATCGGCTCAACCAGAAACGCCGCGGTGCTCGCCGTGATCGCGCGCTCGAATGCCTTCGCGTCGCCGAAGGGCACGAGCTTGAATCCCCGCGGAAACGGCCCAAACCCATCGCGGTACTGCCGCTCGGTGGACATCGCGACGATCGCGATCGAGCGACCGTGGAAGTTTCCGCTGCAGGCGATGATCTCCGCCGAGTCTTCAGGGACGCCCTTCACTTTGTACGCCCATTTGCGCGCTGCTTTGAGCGCGGTTTCCACGGCCTCGAGACCCGTGTTCGTGGGCAGCGCCTGATCCTGTCCGGTGAGCCGGCACAGGCGTTCGAGAAACAGCGGCAAGCGCGTGTTGTAGTACGCTCGCGAAGTAACGGCAAGCGTCTGAGCCTGGCGCGAGAGCGCCGCGACGAGCCGCGGATGGCAGTGGCCGTGGCTCACCGCGGAATACGCTGACATCAAGTCGAGATAACGCCGCCCATGGTCGTCCCATAGGTGAGCGCCTCGCCCGCGCACCAGCACTACGGGGAGCGAGTCGTAATTGCGCGCGCCAAACGAGCGCTCGAGTTCCTCCGGCGAACGCGCCGACGCAGCCGGCGCCCCAATCACCGCAGCGAGAATCTCTTCAACGATCACTGCGGTCTTGCGCCCGCGATCGAGATGCGGGTTGTATTCGACGACTTCGAGCGCGAGCAAAGAGTGGTCGGCGGAAAAATTGCGCAACGCCGCGATGAGGCCGCTCGCGGGGATGCCGCCGGCGACCGGCGTGCCCACGCCGGGCGCATCGCTCGGCTCGAGCACGTCCAAATCGATCGAGATTCCGTAGCCGGCGGTGCCGGTGTTCGCGATGCGGACCGCGTCGTCGAGCACCGCGTCGATGCCGCGCTCCTCGATTTCCGTCATCGGGAAGATCTTCACGCCGAGCTCGGCGAGGAGAGCGGCTTCCTCGGACTCATAGCTGCGGACGCCTACGAGGCACAGGTGCTGGGGCGCGAGCGGCCCTCCGGCGGCTCGGGCGAGCTCCGGATCCGCGCCGTGCCCGAGCAGCGCGGCGAGCGGCATTCCGTGCCGCATGCCGCTGGGGCTGGTCGATGGCGTGTGGCTATCCATGTGGGCGTCGATCCAGACCAGCCCCAGAGGACCGCGGGCAGACAGCGCCTTGGCCGCGCCGCTCCAGGTTCCGATCGCGCAGCTGTGGTCGCCGCCGAGCACGATCGGAAATTCTCCTGCGCCGACGACCGCGCTCACCTCGCGCGCCAGGCGCGCGCAGAAATCGACGATCGCGCCATCCCGGGATTTGCCGCGGCGAAGCTGAGGCTGCAGCGTGACGCGCCAGGGCACATCGGCGCCCCGAGCGGAAAGGTGCGCCAGCAGCCCGCCGGCAAGCAGTTGATGCGGACCCCGGCTGCAGCGCGGATCGCGCGCGCCCAGCCCCAAGGCAGCGCCGATGAGCACCGCCGGCCGGGTGAGCCGTTCATATGGTCCGAGTGCGCGCATGGTTCGTCTTCGCTCCGAACACTGGATGGTTGGAACATTTTAGACCGATATGGAAGACGGGGTTCGTGCGCGCGCCGCGACTTGCTCATTAATTCACGCCGCCTACCAGACCGGGACGCCCGGCACGTTCACGCGCGTGCGAAACACCGAGGTGTAGGTCGTGATGTAGAGCGAGCGCCAGTCGGCGTCGCCCCAGGCCATGTTGGTGCACTGGTCGGGGATGCGGATGCGGCCGAGGAGCTTCCCCTTGGGGTCGATCACGTGGATGCCGCCGGGGCCGGTGCGGTAGACGTTGCCTTCAACGTCGACCTTCATGCCGTCGGCGATGCCGGGCTCCGTCATTGCGGCGCTGGCGCTGACCGCGCCCGGGTTGGCGTTGGGGGCCGCGCCGTCGAAGAGCACGCGCGACCTTCCCTGCGCGTCGTTTCCGGTGACGACGCGCAGGATGGGCCGCAATTTTTCCGCCATGGGCTCAATGATAAACGCGGCGCGTCCCGCGATAAAGGCTATCATGCGGCCGAGGTTTTCCGAATGGCGGAACGCAGACGGATTCTAGTCGTGGGCGCCGGCGCGATAGGCGGCCTTTACGCGGCCTACCTCGCGAAAGTCTCCGACGTCGCGGTGCTCGACACGAACCGGGCGCACGTCGAGGCGATCCGGCGTCACGGCCTCGCGCTGACGGGCCGCACGGAATCGGTGACGAAGCTCGCGGCTTTCGCGAGCGCTGCTGAGATGGGCAAGCGCTCCTTCGATGCCGTGATCATCCTGGTGAAATCGCAGGCGACCGAGGCCGCATTCGCTTCGATTCGTCCGGTACTCGAAGGCCGCCCCGTGCTCGTCACCTTCCAGAACGGCATGGGCAACGCGGAGCTGCTCGAAGGGCTCTGCGACCTCGAAGTCGCGCACGGCGTCTCGTTCGAGGCGGCGCGCCACGACGGTCCGGGGCGCGTCCATCATCTCGTTTACGGCGAGGACTCCTGGCTCGGGCCCGCGCGGGGGAAAGCGGAAGCTATTGCGTGGCTCGGAGAATTGATGACCCGGTCGGGGCTTCCGACGAAAGTGGTCGCCGATCCGCGCGGCGCGATCTGGGGGAAGTTCATCTTCAACAGCGTGATGAACCCGATCGGTGCGATCGTGCGCGGCGTGAACGCCGCGCGCTACGAAGTGCCGGAGATTCGCGCACTCATCGACGACATGGCGACCGAGTGCGTCCGCGTCGCCGAGGCGCTGGGGATCCTGCTCGAATTCGATCCGATGTACCTCGTGAAGAAGATCAGAGCGGGGGAGTCGCCGCTCACGGAACACGCCGGCTCGATGGCGCAGGACATCGAGGCCGGGCGCGAGACCGAGCTCGAGGCGATAACCGGCTACGTGGTGAGGAAAGCGAAGGAACTCGGCGTGCCGGTGCCGGTGACCGAGAGCGTATACAGGATGGCGAAGGGCGTGGAGTACGCCGCGAAGGCGAAGCTCGCGGAGAAATAGCCTGCCGCGCGCTTCGCCCTAGGGCGCCGGAACGACGACGATTCCGGCGTGAGGGCTAGGGTCCGACGGTCGTGAAAGTCAATGCCGGAGCGTCGCTAAGGGTGATCATTCGGATCCCGTCCCCGGAAATCTTGAGCTGGCGGTCGAGCAGCAATCCCGCGATTTGACGGGTTGTGAGCGGTGCTCCGCCAGCGTCGTAGACCCAGACGTCGTTGTCGTTTGTAAAGGACCCGAAGAAAGCGCCGCCAAAAACGCGGCCGTCGGCGGCGACTTCGACGATGTTCGGGTAGGCATCGCCCGCGAGCGTCGACAACTGGTTTAATGTTGTTCCATCAAAAACGAGGAAATAGTATGGGTAACCGCTCGCCAAATAGATCCGCGCCGCGTCGTTGCTGATGGCAACGTCCTTGCGATTCTCTGGAGAGTCTGTTGGAATCAAGAAACGAAGAGCGCCGATCGACAATTCGCCGCCGCGCAGAGCGGTGTAATCAAGCGTGCGACAAGCGATCTCGGCACAGAACAAGGTGCCATTTCGCGCGACGGCGATCTCGCTCACAGCACCGAAGAACGTCGGCGCGAGCACTGCCCCCGAAGTGGCGTCGTAGACTCTGCCGTCGCCGGCCAGCACGAAGGCGAAACCATTGGTTCTCGCATAGACGATGCGCGGATACGTCGGGCTGCCGGACAGAGGCCAAGCGGTTCCCGCGACGTAGGTGTCGAGGTTTACCGGCACGATCTTTAAGGTGCTCGTATCCACCACGTAGAGCGTTGACCCGTCGTGGCTGATCGCAAGTGCACCGACCTGTGAGGCTCCGCTGATGATCGGCGTGCCCGGCAAGCCGGTGTAGACGTTGTAGACCTGGATATTCCCGCCTGCGCCCGCTACGTAGGCGTAGGGGCGAATCGGATCTGCCGCCACTTCGTTGTACGCGGTATTGATCGCGGTTGTGGGTGCAGGTGTCGTTGAGCCGACCCACAGGCCCACGCGGATCGTTTCGGTATTCTCGACCGTCGTATCGGGCGACGTGATCGTCACCGTCGCGAGATTGACGCTATCGGTCACCAGCCCCGACGGGTTCGCGGTGAGGACGAGGTCGCCGCCGGCCGTTCCGCTCGGTGTGACCGTGAGCCACGACTGGTTCGGGCTCGAAGTCGCGGTCCAATTGGTGGCAAGACCGAGGTTGTCGCGCACGCGCACCGTGCTCGTGAGCTTCGAGAGCCCGGGCGTGCTCGCCAAGGCGACGCCGTTGCCGTCGACCAGCAACTTGTGGGACTCCAGGTTGAACGTCACCGGGAGGTTGTTCGACACCGTGTCCCCGTTGACCTGCACCGTGAAAGTGACCGATCCGTTGTACGTGCCTCCGACGAGCCCGTTGGCGAGCGGAGTCAGTGTGACCGTCAACGGCGTGGCGGACATATTCCCGGA